>NZ_JBAKHX010000008.1:0-157291 GCF_036906915.1 Micromonospora sp. CPCC 206061 | reverse complement strand
GGCGCTCGCTCCGCTCGCGCGGGTCATGCGCCTTTTGTGCCTCCCTGTAGCCGCCAGTCGCTCTGGTCGCTGCAATCCTGGCCCGCGCTGCGCGCGGGCGGCTCGGGCGCTGGAATCCGCCCTGTAGCCGCCAGTCGCTGCGGTCGCTGCGCTCCCTCCGCTTTGTGGCTGCTGCGGGCGGCGCACCCTCACAGCTCCCTGCGCTTGGTGGCGGCTGCGGGAGGCGGCGCATGACCGAACAGACCAGCGACATCACCGCAGGTCCCGGCGGTGTGATGACCGACGAGGTCGGGGTCGTCACCGGCGAGCTGACGCTGCGCACCGAGCTGTCCGAGGGGCAGGTCACCCTCCGTGTCCAGTACAAGGACGCGGACGAGTGGTACGTGGTGACCGGCGGCCGTGCGACGTTGAAAGACGAGGCCGACCTCGCCGCGGTACACGCGATCGCGGTCGGCCTGCTCAACCGTCCCGAGGGCTAGAGCCCCCCGCTAGACGTACGATCCGGGCTCGCTCGGCGCCGACACCACGCCGGGCGTCTCGCCCTCGTCAGCTGGCCGGACCAGCTCGACGCGCACGTCGTGCGGGCGTAGCTCGCCGGACTGGATCTGCTCGGCCCAGTGGCACGCCACCCGTGTGCCGCCGACGTCGCGCAGCACCGGCCGCTCGTCGGCACAGCGGGTCGGCTGCGCCCACGGGCACCGGGTGTGAAAGCGGCACCCCGGCGGCGGGTTCGCCGGTGAGGGCAGGTCGCCGGCCAGCAGGATGCGTTCGCGGTGGTCTTCCACCTCCGGGTCGGGCACCGGCACCGCCGACATCAACGCCCGCGTGTACGGGTGCAGCGGCTCCCGGTACAGCCGGTCGCTGGGCGCCTCCTCGACGAGCGCACCGAGATACATGACGCCGACGGTGTCGGAGATGTGCCGCACCACTGCGAGGT
Source organism: Micromonospora sp. CPCC 206061 (assembly GCF_036906915.1). Classification (NCBI taxonomy): domain Bacteria; kingdom Bacillati; phylum Actinomycetota; class Actinomycetes; order Micromonosporales; family Micromonosporaceae; genus Micromonospora; species Micromonospora sp. CPCC 206061. Next base: position 156,354 of record NZ_JBAKHX010000008.1, on the reverse strand, counting down.
CGTGCGCGATCACCAGGTAGGTCAGGCCCAGCTCTTCTTGAAGCTCGTCGAGCAGGTTGATGACCTGCGCCTGGATCGACACGTCGAGCGCGGAGACGGGCTCGTCGGCCACGATCAGCTCGGGCCCCAGCACCAGTGCCCGCGCGATGCCGATGCGCTGCCGCTGCCCACCGGAGAACTCATGCGGGTACCGGGACAGCGCCCACCGCGGCAGCCCCACCGCGTCCAGCGTCTTGTTGATGATCTTTCGCCGCTCGGTGCGGTTGGCGCCGATGCCGTGCGCCTGCAGGCCCTCCGTGAGGATCGACTCGACGTTCTGCCGCGGGTCCAGGCTGGACATCGGATCCTGAAAGATCATCTGCATCCTGCGGCGCATCTCGCGCATCCTGTTCGGCGGCAGCTTTGTCAGCTCGACGCCGTCGAAGCGCACCTCGCCCGACGTCGGGGGCGCGAGCTGCAGAATCGCTCGGCCAAGCGTCGACTTGCCGCACCCGGACTCGCCCACCAGCCCATACGTCTGACCACGCGGCACGGCGAGGTCGACGCCGTCGACGGCCTTGACGTACCCGACCACCCGGTCGAAGATGATGCCCCGGCTGATCGGGAAATGGACCTTGAGGTCGTGGACCTCCACCAGCGGCCCAGTTGGCTCAGTCACGGCTTCTCCTCGGGGCTCACCGGGTTGACGCAGCGGTACGAGTGACCCGTGTGGGTCGGCACCATCGCGGGCGGTTCCCCAACGCAGGCTTCGATCTGGCGATCGCACCGGGGTGCGAAGGCGCAGCCTTCCGACCACGGCAGCACGTCGCGGACCGAGCCGGGGATCGGCGTCAGCTTTTCGCCGCGCCCCACGTCGAGGCGCGGGATCGAGCGGAGCAAACCCACCGTGTACGGGTGGCGCGGTGCCGCGAAGAGTTCCTTGCGGCGAGCCGACTCGACGACCTTTCCGGCGTAGAGCACGTTGATCGTGTCGCACATGCCTGCCACCACACCGAGATCGTGAGTGATCATGATGAGGGCGGTGCCGGAGTCCCGTACCAAGTCCTTGAGCAGCTCGAGGATCTGAGCCTGGATGGTCACGTCGAGCGCCGTCGTGGGCTCGTCCGCGATCAACAGCCGTGGCTGGCAGGCCACGGCGATCGCGATCAGCACGCGCTGCCGCATGCCACCGGAAAGCTGATGGGGGTACTCCTTCAGCCGGCGCCGCGGGTCCGGGATGCCGACCCGATCGAGCAGCTGCGCCGCTTCCTTCCTGGCCGCGTCGCCGCTCATCCCCCGGTGCCGCACCAGTACCTCGGTCACCTGTATGCCGACCGGGATCACCGGGTTCAGCGAGGAGAGCGGGTCCTGGAAGATCATCGCGACGTCCTTGCCGCGGATGTCGCGCATGGATCGCTGATCCAGGGCGAGCAGGTCGGTGCCGTCGAAGTCCGCAGAGCCGCCGACGTGCGCGCCGCGCCGGGGCAGCAGTCCCATCAGGGCAAGCGACGTGACGCTCTTGCCACAGCCGGACTCTCCGACCAGGGCGACAACCTCGCCGGCGTCCACGGCGAACGACACGCCGTCAACCGCACGCACGGTGCGCTGGCCACGCCTCGAGAACGTGACACTTAGGTCCTCGACATCAAGAAGCGGCATCGCTTACTTCCTCAACTTGGGATCGAGGGCCTCGCGCATCGCCTCGCCGAGCAACGTGAAGCCGAACGCGGTGATGATGATGGCCACCGCCGGATAGATCGCGAGCGCTGGGCGGACGCCGAGATAGCGCTGCGCCTCGGCCAGCATGAGGCCCCACTCCGGCTGCCCGAGCACCTGGGTGCCAAGCCCCAGGAAGGAGAGCGCCGCGACCTCGATGATCGCGGTCGCCAGCGTCAGGGTGGCCTGGACGATCACCGGCGCAAGCGAGTTCGGGATGACGTGACTGATCGCTATCTTGCCGCGGCGTACCCCGAGCGAGGTCGCCGCGAGTACGTAGTCGCGGTTGGACTGCGCGATCATCGAGCCGCGCAGCAGTCGCGCGAAGATCGGCACCGACACCGCGCCGACGGCGATCATGACGGTGATCGGGCTCGGGCCGAGGATCGCCGCGATGCTCACCGCGAGCAGCAGGCTGGGCACCGACAGGAGCATGTCGACGAACCGCATCAGCACGTTGTCGACCCAGCGCCCCCGCCGGCCGCCTAGTCCGGCGGCCGCGCCGGAGATCCCGCCCAGCAGCACGCCGACCGTCAACCCGATGACGGTGGAGACGACGCCGACGATGAGCGTCTGCCGCGAACCCGCGATCAGCCGACTGAACTCGTCACGCCCCTGGTGGTCGTACCCGAGCCAGTGGTCACTCGACGGCCCGGGGATGATCCCGGAACCGGACCTGACGACGCCGTCCTGAACGCCGATGGGTGCGGCCGGGTCGTACGGAACGAGGAACGGCCCGACGATGGCGACGAGGACGAACAGGGCCAGGATCACCGCGCCCACGATGGCGGCGGGGTTGCGCCGCAGGCGGCGGAACGCGTCGCGCCACAGGCTGACGCCCTGCTCGTCGTCGCGGACGGCGGCCAGCTCGGCCAGCCGGTCCAGCTTGTCCTTCTTCTGTCCTGGTGCCAGCGTCATCGCACCCTCACCCTCGGGTCGATCAGGCTGTACGACACGTCGACGGCCAGGTTCACGAGCGTGAAGATCACCGCAATGAGCAGGATGAAGCCCTGCAGCACGGGATAGTCCCGGTTGCTGATGGCCTCGTAGAGGAACAAGCCGATCCCGCTGAAGCCGAACACCGTTTCGGTGAGCACCGCGCCGGACAGCAACAGCCCGGTGAGCAAACCGATCGAGGTGGCGACCGGCAGCATCGCGTTGCGCAGCACATGCCGTCGGCGTACCACTCGCTCGGTCAGGCCTTTCGCTTCGGCGGTGCGCACGAAGTCTTCGCCGAGCACCTCCAGGACACTGGCTCGGGTGATCCGCACGATGATCGCGAACGGGATGCTGGCCAACGCCAGGCCTGGCAGGATCAGATGCCAGATGGCGTCGGCGGCGGCGTCCCACTCCCGGGTTATCAGCCCGTCGAGCACGAAGAAGTTCGTGACGTGGGTGGCGCCGATGCCGGAGTCCTGCCGCCCGATGGCCGGGAACCAGCCGAGCCGCTCGGCGAAGATCGCCTTCAGCACGTACGCCAGGAAGAAGATCGGGATGCAGGTGCCGAGCAGCGATCCACCCACCGAGGCGTGGTCGAGCATCGAACCGTTGCGGCGGGCCGCCAGATAGCCGAGCGGGATGCCGACGCCGATCGCGATCACCATCGCGGTGATGGTCAGTTCGACCGTGCCTGGGAAGCGCTGCAGGAACTCGGTCGTCACTTCACGCTTCGTGGAGATCGAGGTGCCCAGGTCGAGCTGGAGAAGACGCTTCATGAAGCGCCCGTACTGGATCAACAGCGGCTCGTCGAGACCGAGGTTCCGCCGGATCTGGGCGCGCATCTCGGGCGTGCCCCGCTCGCCCAGGATGGCTGTCTCGGGGCCGCCCGGCAGGCGGTGTAGCCAGATGAACAGAAGGAGGGACAGCCCGAACAGTGTGGGAATCAGCTGTAACAGACGGCGGACGATGAATCGGAACACGGGCGCCTCGGCGGATGTTGGAGGGCCGCGTGGGCGGGTGCCCAGATCGTGGACACCCGCCCGCGCGTTCCTAACTATCTATATGTTTCAGGACTTGAACTCGGCCTTGGAGTACCGCTCGTCAGTCAACGGGCTGGCCACCACGCCGGTCACGTCCTTACCGAGGACAAGAGCCGGAGGAGAGTGCGAGATCGGCACACCGGGCAGGAAGTTCATGATGTCGGCGTTGAGCTCCTTGTAGAGCGCCGTCCGAGCCGCCAGGTCGGCCGTGCTGTCCGCCTTCTTGAACTTCTCGAACAGGGCCTGGTTGGTGAAGCCCCATTCGTCCTTGGGCCGGTCGAAGAACGTACCGATGAAGTTGTAGCCGTCGCCGTAGTCACCGGTCCAGCCGAGCATGTGCAGATCGTGCGCGCTGCCGGAGGTCGCGGCGTTCAGGTAGTCCGGGCTCCACTTCAGACCCTGGGTCTGCAGCTTGATGCCGACCGCCTGCAGGTCCGCCGCCATCAGCTCGAAGAGGTCCTTCGGGCTCGGCATGTACGGCCGGGTGACCTCGGTCGGGTAGAAGAACCTCAGGGTCAGGTTCGTCGCGCCCGCCTCGGCCAGCAGCGACTTGGCCTTCTCGACGTCGTAGTCGTACTTGGTGACCGAGTCGTTCCAGCCCTCCACCGTGGATGGCATGAACTGGGTGGCCACCTCGGCGCCCGGCGGGAGCTTGGAGTCGACGAGAGCCTTGCGGTTCAGCGCGTACGCGATCGCCTGCCGGACCCTGACGTCGGCCAGCTTCGGGTTCCCCTTCTGGTTGATCGCCAGGTAGAGGATGTTGAACGCCGGGCGGGTCAGCACGTTGAAGCCCTCGCCCTTGAGCGGCTCGACGTCAGCCGGACCGACCAGGTCGTACCCCTGGATGTCACCGGAACGCAGCGCCTGCTTGCGGGCGTTCTCGTCGGAGATCGTGCGGAAGACGAGCGTCTTCAGCTTGGCCTTGTCGCCCCAGTAGTCGTCGTTACGCTCGATCGTCAGCGTCTTGTCCGCCACGTTCCAGGACTTGAACTTGAACGGACCCGTACCCGTCGGGTGCTCCATCGCGTACGTGGGGTACTTGATGTCGTCGGCGCTGCCCGTGACGTTGCTGGCCTGGTACTGCTCCAGGGCCTTCGGGCTGTGCATCGAGAACGACGGCAGCATCAGAGCGGCCGGGATCTTGCTGGAGACCCGGGTGAACGCCAAGTCGACGGTGGTCGCATCCTTCGCCGTGCACGACTTGAACAGGCTCGGCGGCAGTTCGGCGTCTTCGTTCTTGGCGAAGCCGCCCATGATGTCCTGCCAGTACGCCGTGACGTCCGGGCTCTGCATCAGGCCCGTGGAGTTGTACCAGCGGTTGAAGTTCACGCAGACAGCCTCGGCGTTGAACTCCGTGCCGTCGTGGAACTTCACACCGGAACGCAGCTTGAACGTCCAGATCGTGCCGGTGGAGTCGGGCGTCCAGCTCTCGGCCAGGCCGGGCGAGACCTTCGTGCCGCCCTCCTCGGGGCGCACCAGGGTCTCGAAGACCTGCCGCGCCACGCGCAGCGACTCGCCGTCGCTGGCGAGGCTGGGGTCGAGCACCTTGGGGTCACCAGCCACACCGAAGACCAACGTGTCCTTGGTGCTCTGGCCAGAACCCCCGTCACGCTCGCTTTCGGCGCAGCCGGCTACCGCAAGTGTGGCGACCGCAACGGCCGCGATAGCGACCTTCGGCCTTGATGCACGCATGGTGCTTCACCTCGTCCTGTGGGTACGGACATCCGCGGTGACAGAGGTCACCTGTGGCGAGACCTTATCTGCCCCTCTTACTGGCCGGAAACGGGCCGATAAGGGGTTGGTACCGGATCGTGTCCTAGTCGCCACCGTCCACGATCAGTCGTGCGTGCGGACGAGGTCAAACGGGTCGTTTGTCCAGATTTAGTCGATGCCAAGTTGTTACATGAAAAGCGCGTTTCACGGCGGGTCTGTCAGACCGCCCGCCGCCCTTCGAAGGCCCTGCCGAGCGTTATCTCGTCGGCGTACTCGAGGTCGCCGCCCACCGGAAGACCGCTCGCCAACCGCGTCACCGAGATCCCCATCGGCTTGACCATCAACGCGATGTACGTCGCCGTCGCCTCACCCTCGGTATTGGGGTCGGTGGCGAGGATCAGCTCCTTCACCGTGCCCTCGCCGAGCCGAACCATCAGCTCGCGAATGCGCAGGTTGTCAGGCCCGACGCCCTCCAACGGATTGATCGCCCCGCCGAGCACGTGGTAGCGCCCCCGGAACTCGCCGGTGCGCTCGATCGCCACCACGTCCTTGGGCTCCTCGACCACGCACAGCACCTCGCCGCTGCGGCGCGGGTCCCGGCAGATGCGGCACTGCTCCGACTCGGCCACGTTGTGGCAGATCGCGCAGAACCGCACCAGCTCCTTGACCTTGCGCAGCGCAGTGGCCAACCGGGCCACGTCGGCCGGGTCGGCGGAGAGGATGTGGAATGCGATCCGCTGAGCGCTCTTCGGGCCCACGCCCGGCAGCCGACCCAGCTCGTCGATCAGATCCTGGATCGCCCCTTCGTACATCGAGGGTCGCTCAGAAACCAGGCAGGCCGAGGCCGCCCATGCCACCGGTGACCGGACCCATCTTCTCCTCGGTCAGCTTGCGCACCCCGTCGTTCGCGTTGTGCACCGCCGCCAGCACCAGGTCTTCGAGGGTCTCGACGTCGTCCGGGTCGACCGCCTTCGGGTCGATCTTCACGGACTTGACCTCACCGGAGCCGGAGATCGTCACCGTGACCAGGCCACCCCCGGCCGTGCCGGTCACCTCGGCCTCGGCCAGCTCGGCCTGTGCCTCGGCGAGCTGCTGCTGCATTTTCTGCGCCTGCTTCATGAGCTGTTGCAGGTTGGGCTGTCCACCGGGGCGCATCGCCGTCTCCTCCGTATCCGTTACCGCTGCCCAGCCTAGTCTCGGCCGCGGATTCCGCCGTTCAGGCCAGGCCGCCCTAGACCTCGCCGATCTTCTCCGCGCCGAACGTCTGCTGCAGCAGCTGCATCGCCTGCTGCTCGCTGCTCTGGCGAGCGGTGCGCTCGTCGACCACCTCGTCGGTCGGCTCGTCTCCCGGATCGAATCCTTCGTAGACGGTGGCGTTGGCAGCCGCGGCGGCCGTTGCCTGCTGCTTTCCGGCGGGACCGTCGTAGTCAGGATCCCAGGGCGGCTCGCCCGCCCAGTCGCTGTCGGCCGTCTTGACGGCCGACTTCGGCGCCTTCTGCGGTGCGGCGGCCATGGGTGCCTTGGGCTGGGCCGGCGGGGCCGGCGGGGACGCCGCTGACCCGCCAAGGCGTGCCGGCTCCGGCCAATCGTCTTCCCTTGCCATGGCAGGGCTCGCCTGAGGCTTCTGGGCAGGCGCGGGTGCTGCTTTTCTCGCGGGCGGCGCTGGGGGCTTCGCGGGCGGCGCCGACGTCGGTGCGGGGGCGCGCTGGTCGCCGGAGACCTCGCAGCGGAACTCCCACCGCTCGCCGAAAACCTCGTACGCCGCGTCGGCGAGCACCGCCGCTTCCTTGGACACCATCTGCGCGTGCACCGGGTACTGGAAGGTCAGCACCACCGCGCCGCCGTCGAGGTCGCGCACGGTCGCGTTGCGGAGCAAGGCCGCGATCCGCTTGTTGCGGTGGTTGACCATGTCGAGCACGTCGCTCCACGACCGCCGGAGCGCGGCGGCGTCGAGCTGGCCAGGAGGGCTGCTGCCGGGCCGCTCGGGCTCCGGCGTGGCCGGGTCAGGCATGACCGCTTCCTGAGGCGGGGTGCGGCGCGGCGCTTCCGGGGCGGGGGCGGCGGCCGGTAGCTCCGCTGCCGGCTCCGGCTCCGGCACCGCCGGTCGCGACGGTGGAGGCGGTGGGGGTGGGGTCGCCATCGGTACAGGTGATTCGCCGCCCGCCGCGAGCCGGCGCTCCATGATCTCCAGCCGTTGGAGGAGCGCGCCGCCGCCCGGATCGGCACCCGGCAGCAACATGCGGGCGGTGATGAGCTCCAGCAGCAGCCGCGGCGCGGTCGTGCCGCGCATCTCGACCAGGCCATTGTGGACAATGTCGGCGCAACGCGAGAGGGTCGCCTGCCCCAGCCGCTGCGACTGGCCCACCATCCGCTCCACCTGGTCGGACGGCCCGTCGATCAGACCCTTGGACACCGCGTCAGGCACCTGCTGCAGGACGATCAGATCACGCAGCCGCTCAAGCAGATCCGACGCGAACCGCCGCGAATCATGGCCAGCCTCGGCCACCCGGTCGATCGTCGCGTACGCCGCCGCGCCGTCGCCGGCAGCCAGCGCGTCGCACATCTCGTCGATCAGCGCCACATCCGTGACGCCCAGCAGCGACACCGCCCGCGCGTAGGTGACTCCCTCCGGGCCAGCACCCGCGATGAGCTGGTCGAGCACCGACAGCGAGTCTCGCGCACTGCCCCCACCGGCACGCACCACCAGCGGGAACACCGCCGACTCAACCTTGGCCCCCTCGGCCGAACAGAGCTGCTCCAGGTATGGCCGGAGCACCCCGGGCGGAATCAGCCGGAAGGGGTAATGGTGCGTGCGCGACTTGATCGTGCCGAGCACCTTCTCCGGCTCGGTGGTCGCGAAGATGAACTTGACGTAGTCGGGCGGCTCCTCGACCAGCTTGAGCAGCGCGTTGAAGCCCGCCGACGAGACCATGTGCGCCTCGTCGATGACATAGATTTTGTATCGACTGGTGGCTGGCGCGAAGAACGCCCGCTCCCGCAGCTCACGGGCATCATCGACACCACCATGGCTGGCCGCGTCGATCTCGATGACGTCGATCGAGCCGGCGCCGTCGGTCGCCAACGACTTGCACGAGTCACACTTGCCGCACGGCTCGGGCGTCGGCCCCTGCTCACAGTTGAGCGAGCGGGCCAGGATGCGGGCGCTGCTCGTCTTGCCGCAGCCACGCGGGCCCGAGAAGAGGTAGGCATGGTTCAACCGGCCGCTGCGCAGCGCCTGCGACAGCGGCTCAGTGACGTGCTCCTGGCCGATGACCTCGGCAAACGTGCGGGGCCGGTACTTGCGGTAGAGCGCCAGTGCCACTCTCGCCGCCTCCTCTCGACCGCGCCATTCTCCTCGGCTGCTCGGCACGTTGCCACCGGGGTGTGACACAAAGAGGCCCCCCGTGCACCCGTCAGAGCCCGCTTATCCTTGCTGCCTTCCGGCCCTGGGGAGGTTCACGAGGTGTACGCCGCACGAGGGGCGCCACCTACTGTACCGGTAGCTCCTGTCGCATACCCCGCCGGGCGTACCTGTATCGTGTCCCGCGGAGGATTCGCCTAGAGGCCTAGGGCGCACGCTTGGAAAGCGTGTTGGGGGAGACCCCTCACGAGTTCGAATCTCGTATCCTCCGCTCAGCAGGGCGACGGCCCGGCTCCCCCGTGGAGCCGGGCCGTCGCCGCCTCATCCTCTCGTACACATGTGCTATCCACAACCTGTGGACACAGAAGAACGCCCGGGGCGAACCCCGGGCGTTTCTGGTCACAGCGAGCGGTGGCGGCGGGATTTGAACCCGCGGAGGGCTTGCACCCTCACACGCTTTCGAGGCGTGCTCCTTAGGCCACTCGGACACACCACCGCCGAGTAGGGTACCCGACCGCCGGGGGCGCGGTCGTGGCGGTATGCCGCCTGGCAGGATCGAGCCCATGAGCACGCACATCGGCGCCCAGCCGGGCGAGATCGCCGACAGGGTCCTGCTGCCGGGTGACCCCCTTCGGGCGAAGTGGATCGCGGAGACCTACCTCGAGGACGCCAAGTGCTACTCGACGGTGCGCAATATGTTCGGCTTCACCGGGACGTACCACGGGGTGCGGGTCTCGGTGCAGGGCACCGGCATGGGCATGCCGTCGGCGTCGATCTACAGCCACGAGCTGATCAACGACTACGGGGTGAAGACGCTGATCCGGGTCGGGTCGTGCGGGGCGCTCAGCGAGTCGATCAAGCTGCGAGACGTGATCGCGGCGATCGGGTCTTCGACCGATTCGAACATGAACCGGATGCGGTTCGACGGGCTGATCGACTACGCGCCGGTGGCGGACTTCGGGCTGTTGCGGAAGTCGGTGGAGGTGGCCGAGTCGCGGGGCATCCCGATGCACGTCGGCCCGATCCTGGCGGCGGACGCGTTCTACACGGACCGGCCCGACCTGTACGACACTCTGGCCGACTATGGCGTGCTGGCGGTGGAGATGGAGTCGGCGGCGCTGTACACGATCGCGGCTCGGTTCAAGGCGCGCGCTCTCACCATTCTGACGGTCAGCGACCACATCAAGACCGGCGAGCACACGACGGCGCAGGAGCGGGAGCAGACCTTCGGCCAGATGGTCGAGATCGCCCTCGACACAGTGATCGCCTAACCCCTGGCGCAGGTTATCCACAGCCTGTACACCCTTATCCACAGGGGTGTGCACAACCAACCGCCGGGCCAGGCCCGCGGTCGGCGCCGACCGGCTCATCGATCGAGGAGATCTGCACCGATCAAGGGCAAACGCACGTGGAAAAGAGATCCAACCACGTGCATTTGCCCTTGATCGACGGAAGCCAGCCCCCAGCGGCGCGGGCCCAGCGGCGCGGGCCAGGGCGGGTTTAGGGGGAGGACAAGGCTTCCGTTGGGGACAGGCGGGCGGCGCGGAGGGCCGGGTACAAACCGGCCAAAGCGCCGATCAGCAGCGTCGCCGCCACGCCGCCGGCCATGGCCCATACCGGCACGACCGTCGGCCAGTGCTGGGTTGACGCGTATACAGCCGTGACGCCTATCCCCAGCAACACGCCGCCCAGGCCGCCGAGCGCGGACAGCAACAGTGACTCGGCCAGGAACTGCACGCGTATCTGGCCTCGCGTCGCCCCGAGCGAGCGCCGCAGACCGATCTCCGGCCGGCGCTCCAGCACCGAGATGACCATGGTGTTGGCGACGCCGACGCCGCCGACCAGCAGCGCGACCGCTCCCAGGCCGAGCAGCAGCCCGCCCAGGGTTTCGTCGGTCGCCTGCTTGGCGGCCAGCGCGTCCGAGGGGCGGGACACCTGGACTTCGTTGGGGCTCTCGGGGTTCGCCGTGGCGGCCAGTACCGCCTGAACCGCCTCGACGGAGGTCTCCGCGGCCCGGGTGTAGACGGTCGTGGCGTATCCGTCGAAGCCCAGCAGCGCCCCGGCGACGGGCCAGCCGATGAGCGCGGCGGTGTCGAGCTCTTCGGCCAGTGGCACAGGATGCAGGATGCCGACGACGGTGAACCATTGACCGCCGAGCCAGACCTGGACCTCGGGGCCGGCAAGGCTGACGCCGAGCCGGTCGGCGGCCACCGAGCCGAGGACCACGGCTGGATACTCGGCGGTGGCCTCGTTGAGCCAGGTGCCGCTGGCGATGGTGGCGCCGACGGTGGCGGGCAGGTCAGTGCGCGCGGCGCGTACCCCGATTCCGCCGGACTGGCTGGTCGGGATGTGCTCGTTGCGGTACACCTTGGCGTCCACGTTTCCGGTGGCGCTGACCGACTCGACCGGCCCGATGCGCCCGATCATGCCGACCGCTTCGGTGGGCAGGTGGCTGTCTTCGCCGAAGAAGCTCTGGCCGGGGCCGACCGTCAGCAGGTTGGTGCCGAGCCGTTCGAGGGTGCGGTCGAGTTCCGCTCGGGACGAGGTGGAGATGCCAACCACGGCGACCATCGCGGCGATGCCGATCGCGATGCCGAGGGCGGAGAGGAACACCCGCAGCGGGCGGCTGCGCAGTCCCGCCCCGCCGACCCGCACCACGTCGCGGGGGGTAAGGCGGGCCGGCGTGAGCGGCGGACGGGAAAGGTCGATCACCGTCGCACCACCACCTGACCGTCGCGCATCTCGACCTGCCGGGGCAGCGACGCGGCGATATCACGGTCGTGGGTGATGACCACGATCGTCGTACCGGCGGCGTGCAGCTCGCGTAGCAGTGCAAGCACGGCACCGCCGGAGGCCGAGTCGAGGTTGCCTGTCGGCTCGTCGGCGAGCAGCAATGGCGGGTCGCCGACGACCGCCCGCGCGATGGCCACCCGCTGCCGTTCGCCGCCGGACATCTCGTGCGGCTCGTGGTCGACCCGGTGCCCGAGCCCCACCCGCTCCAGGGCCGCCAGGGCCCGCCGGCGCCGCTCGGCGAGGGCGACGCCGGCGTACAGCAGGCCGTCGGCCACGTTGTCGAGCGCGGATACGCCAGCAGCCAGGTGGAACTGCTGGAAGACGAACCCGATGGTGCGGGCCCGCAGAGCGGACAGCTCCCGGTCGGACAGCTCGGCGACGTCGTACCCGTCGATCAGCACGGACCCGGACGATGGCCGGTCGAGCGTGCCGATCAGGTGCAGCATGGTGGATTTCCCGGATCCTGACGGGCCGACGATGCCGACCAGTTCGCCGTGCGCGATCCGCATCGAGACGCGGCTCAACGCGGCGACGCCGCCCGGGTACACCTTGGACACGTGCTCAAGGGCGACGATCATTTCGGTACTCCAACCACCGCACCGTCGGCGATGCCGGCACCGGAGATCTCGACCTTCCCCCCGGCGAACATCCCGGTCTCCACCGCCACGTACCGGCTGGTGTCGCCCTCGACGACCTGCACGCCGTACCCGCCCTCGGCGAGCGCGACGAGCGCGCTGACCGGTACGGCGAGGACGTCCTTGCGCTGGTTGGACTGGAGGATCACGTCGACCGGGGCCGCGTCGAGCGTGCCGAGCGCCTTCTGGTCCTTCACGGTCACGGTGACGTCGATCGTGGTGACCTGGTCGTTGTCGCCGCCTGTCGTGGTGGCGACGGTGCCGACGCTCGACACCGTGCCGGCCACGCTGGTGCCGGCGGGCAGTTCGACGGTCGCCGCGACTCCCTTCTTGACCAGTTGCTGCTTGTCGACCTCCAGGTCGACGGTAACGAGCCGGGTGGTGCCGGTGTAGGTGAGCACGGGCCCGTTGGCCGGGTCACCGCTCGCGAGCTTGTGCTCGGCGACCCGCACCTCGCCGGCGGCCACGACGACCTGTTCGACCGGCACCGTGCCGGTCTCGGGTAGGCCGAGGTCTTCCTGCCACTCGGAGACCGCGTCGGCGGTCGCGGACGTGTACTCGTCGTCCACTGTGAACCCGTCGTATCCGAGAGCGGATAGGTTCTTCTCCAGCAGCGACACGTCGGTGCCGGTGTCGCCGGGCGAGAGCGTGCGGTAGAGCGGAGCCGAGCCGTACAACAGCACGACCGGGTCTTCGTCCACTTCGTACAGTTTCTTGCCACGCGCGACCCGCGACCCGGTGGCCGGCAGCCACGTGATCGTGCCGCCGCTGCCTCGCGCCTTCACGGTCGTCGCGTCGCCGTACCCAAGCGTCCCCTCCACGGTCTCGGTCTGGATGAGTGTCGTCCGGGTGACCGTCGCGGTGGCGGGCGGCGCGCTGCTGCGTACCGGCTCCTGCGCGTCCGCCCCGCCGACGCCGACGGCCGCCGCGGCGCCGGCAGCGACCACCAGCGCCGCGCCGCCGAATCCGAAGGCCGTCTGCCGGCTTCGCCGGCGAGGCCGGCGCGGCGCCTCCGGGAGTATCTGATCGCTCATGCGCCGCCTCCGGGGCCACGGAACGTGAACTTGTCCTGGCACGCCTCCATCGCCGCCCGGAACTTCGGGTCATCCGGGTCGATCTGCGACTGGCCGCCGAACATGAAACCGCCGCCGTTGGCCTCCGGATCGGGGACGTCGATCCCGTTGTCGCGCATGCACTGCGCCCACTGCCGGAGCTGTTCCTGCTGTGCCGCGTCGAGTTCGGGCCGCTCGCCGCCGTTCGGCGCCAGCGACCGGCAGGCGTCGAACGCCTTCCGCCAGGTGTCGGTGTTGATGCTGCCCCGGTCGAGCTGGCCACGCGGAATCTGGCCGTTCGCGTCCGGGTCCGGGAAGTCGGGTATGCCGTTGTCGCGCATGCACTGCGCGTACTTCCGGTTCTGGTCGGGGTCGGTGGTACCCGGGCTGGCGCTGGCCGTCGGGCTCGCCTTGCTACCGGTCGCGCTGGCGATCTCGTCGTCGCCGGAGGTCGGGCTTCCGCAACCGGCGACCGCGAGCGCGAGCAGCGCGGTGGCGATCTTCACTCTGAACATCGATCGCTCTCCTTCGCTGGACTCTGTCGCCGGGGAGTCAACCGATCGGCCGATAACCTCGGCGTAACCGCGGGCGTTAACGGCCGCGTTATGCGTCGCTGGGGAACCATGGAGGCGTGCGGATCCTGGTGGTCGAAGACGAGAAGATCCTGGCCGACGCGGTCGCCGAGTGGCTGCGGCGCGAGGCCTTCGCCGTCGACCTGGCCTACGACGGCGACGCCGCGCTCGAACGCCTGGGCGTCAACGAGTACGACGTGGTGGTGCTCGATCGGGATCTGCCCGTGGTGCACGGCGACGAGGTGTGCCGGGCGATCGTGGAATCGGATTCGCCGGCGCGCGTGCTCATGCTCACCGCCGCCGCGGGCGTCCGCGACCGGGTGGCCGGCCTGGGTCTCGGCGCCGACGACTACCTGCCGAAGCCGTTCGCGTTCGCGGAGCTGTCGGCGCGGGTGCACGCGCTTGTGCGGCGGGCCCGGCCGGCCGCGCCACCGGTCCTCGAACGGGCCGGTATCCGGCTCGATCCCGCCCGGCGCGAGGTCTTCCGCGACGGGCGGTACGTTCCGCTGGCCAACAAGGAGTTCGCGGTGCTGACCGAGCTGCTGCGGGCCGGGGGTTCGGTGGTCTCGGCCGAGCAGTTGCTGGAGAAGGCGTGGGACGAAAACATCGACCCGTTCACGAACGTGGTCCGGGTGACGGTGATGAAGCTGCGCCGGAAGCTGGGCGATCCGCAGGTGGTGGAGACCGTGCCAGGAGTGGGGTACCGAGTGCCATGAAGGGCTGGACGATCCGCCTGCGCCTGACCGTGCTGTTCGGCGGTTTGTTCTTTCTCGCCGGCGCGCTGCTGCTCGGGGTGACGTACTTCCTGGTGAACCAGCGCCTGGAGGACCGGGTCGGCCTCGACCGCAACAACCAGGTCATGGCCGAGTTCCGCTCTCAGCTCCAGACGCTGCCGCAGGACCCTCAGGCGTGGGAGACGATTCGCCAGGAGATCATGGCCGAGCAGGAGCGGTACCGCGAAGAGACCCTGGACTCGCTGCTCACCCAGGGCGCCGTCGCGCTGCTCGTGGTCGGTTTGGCCGCTGGTGGGTTCGGCTGGCTGGTGGCCGGCCGGGCGTTGCAGCCGCTGCAACGGATCACCGAGACGGCGCGCCGGATCGCGGGCGCCGACGGCGCGGGCCGGGGACTGCACGAGCGGATAGCCCTGGCCGGCCCGGGTGACGAGGTCAAGGAGCTGGCGGACACCTTCGACGTGATGCTGGAACGGCTGGACCGTTCGTTCGACGGCCAGCGCCGTTTCGTCGCCAACGCCTCGCACGAGCTGCGCACACCGCTGGCGCTCAACCGGGCACTCGTGGAGCTGGCGATTACCCGGCCGGAGGCCACGGCCGAGACCCGGCGGCTGGGCGAGTCGCTGCTGACCGTCAACGAGCGGCACGAGCGGCTGATCGACGGCCTGCTCACGCTCGCGGACGCCGAACAGGAGATCACCGAGCGGGCGCCCGTCGACCTGGCCGAGGTCGCCGCGCACGTGCTCGACCAGGCGACACCGGGCACGGTGGAGATCGTTCGCGACCTGCGCGCCGCCTCGACCGCGGGCGACGCGATCCTGTTGGAGCGGTTGACGCAGAACCTGGTGGAGAACGCCATCCGGCACAACGCGCCCGACGGTTGGCTCGCTGTCGCCACGAGTGTGGCGGACGGCCAGGCGTCGCTCACCGTGTCGAACACCGGGCCGGTGGTGCCTGGGTACGAGATCGAGGCGCTCTTCCAGCCGTTCCGCCGGCTGGGCCGGGAACGCACCGACGGCGGCCGCGGCTTTGGGCTCGGCCTGTCGATCGTGCGGGCGGTCGCGCGGGCGCACGGCGGCGACGCTCAGGCGGTGCCGCGGGAGGGTGGCGGGCTGGTGGTACAGGTCACGTTGCCCGCCAACTAAATTTACGACCGGTCGGTCTTATTTATCGTATGCTCCTGGCATGACAGTGGACGGCCGGGTGGCCCGCGGCGAGCGCACCCGCACGGCGGTGCTCGACCGGGCGGTCGCACTGGCCACCCAGGTGGGCCTCGACGGGCTTTCGCTCGGCCAGCTCGCCGAGACGCTCGGGGTGAGCAAGTCCGGGCTCTTCGCGCACTGGCGATCGAAACAGGATCTCCAGCTCGCCGCCGTCGAGCGGGCCCGGGAGCAGTGGACCGAGCACGTCATCGACCCGGCCCGGACGGCTCCGCGCGGGGTACGCCGGCTGTGGGCGCTACACATGGCCCGGCTCGACTTCTACTCGGCCAAGACCCTGCCGGGCGGCTGCTTCTTCGCCAATGCCAAGTTCGAATACAACGCCCGCTCCGGGCCGGTGTACGACCGCATCGCACAGACCCACGCCGAGTGGATGGAGTACATCGAGCTACTCGCGCGGCAGGCCATCGAGATTGGCGAGCTGCGGGAGGACACCGACGTTGCGGTGCTGGCGTACGAGATCGAGGCGGCCGGCGTCGCCGCTGTCATGCAGTTCCGCCTGCTCTCCCCCGAAGTCGTCCGTCCCCTCGCCACCCGCGCCGTACTGGAACGCCTGCGCGGGCTCTGCACCGATCCCACCCTGCTACCGGAGGCACAGGAATGACCCTCGCCCTCGAATATGGCCACGTCGAGCCGATCGCCGTGTACTTCGACGACCTCGACGCCATGGGCCTTGTGCACAACGCCAGATACGCGGTGCTGCTGGAGCGGGCGGTAGCCCCGTACTGGACCGCGCGCGGGCACTACTTCGACCACAACGGCCCGTCGACGCCCGACCTCGTCCACGCGGTACGCGAATTCAGCATCACGTACCTGCGGCCGATCCGGGGCGCGGGCGAGGTGCTGGTGCATTTCTGGCTCAACCACATGGGGCAGAGCAGCGCGGAGTACGGGTTCCGGTTTCTCTCCACCGACCGGCAGACCTGCTACGCCGAGGGGCGCCGCGCGATCGTCCGCCTCGATCCGGCGACCATGCGCCCGACGGCGTGGACAGAGTCCGCCCGCGAGATCGGCACGAGCCTGCTGAAGCACTAAAGGCGGAAGAACGACCGCATCATCGCCGCACACTCGGCTTCGAGCACGCCCGAGTACACCTCGGGCCGGTGGTTGAGACGGCGGTCGCGCACCACGTCCCACAGCGAGCCCACCGCGCCCGTCTTGGGTTCCCAGGCGCCGAAGACCACTGTGGACACCCTGGTCAGCACGAGCGCGCCGGCGCACATCGTGCACGGTTCCAGGGTCACGACCAGCGTGCAGCCCTCAAGCCGCCACTCGCCGAGCGCGGCGGCGGCCCGGCGCAGCGCCAGGATCTCGGCGTGCGCGGTGGGGTCGCCGGTCAACTCGCGCTCGTTGCGGCCGGTGGCGAGTTCGGTGCCGTCCGGCCCGTACACGACGGCCCCGACCGGGACGTCGTCGGCGCCTCCCGAGCCTGCGACGGCGAGTGCCCGGCGCATCCAAAGCTCGTGCAGCTCGCGGCGGCTCACTGTGCCTCCGGGTTCGCTCGGTCGGGCGGCGCTGAAGGCGACGCCTTCCCGCGCGCCGCGCACCGACTTCGTCGGCGCGTCGCTCGGTCCAGGCGCCGCCGCGCCACCTCCCTCGCTCACTGTGCCTCCGGGTTCGCTCGGTCGGGCGGCGCTGAAGGCGACGCCTTCCCGCGCGCCGCGCACCGACTTCATCGGCGCGTCGCTCGGTCCAGGCGCCGCCGCGCCACCTCCCTCGCTCACGCCTCGCGCAGCTCCTCGACCTCGTCGCCACAGCCGAGCACCTGGCACACCTCGGCCGTCACGTCGGCGGGCATCATGCCCTCGTGCGCGCACAGTTCGAGGAGCTGGTGCGAGCTGATGCCGAGATCTTTCAGCAGGTCCGCGTCGCCGACGGGCTCGACGTCGGGCTCGCTGGCCGGCGGCTCGTCTTCGTCGTCATCGGCGGGCACCGGCGGCTCGGTCACCTCGTCGATCTCCAGCGCGGGCGTCTCGATGTCGCCGAGAAGCAGCGCGCCGAGCCGGGACTCCTCCGCGAAGACCGAGTCAGACCCGAACAGTCGCAGGTCCTCGCCCTGGTCGAGACGGAGTATCGCCAGGTACAGGTCGTCGGCCTCGACGAAGAGCAACGACACGTCGGCGTCTGGATTGACGTCGCGCAGCTGGTCGGCCACCTCGTCGATGTCCGCCGCGCCAGTAAGATCAAGTTCAGCTGCGGTCCAGCCGTCCGAGCCGCGCACAACGGCAGCAGCGAAGTACGACACGGTCCCCCCAAGGTTGTCTGATACGCGTGACGGTAGCCGGTTATGTCGGTTACTGAGCGCGCAACGCCGCTGAGGGATAGCGCACGTCAGCCGGCCAGGCGCCGGCGCATCGCGATCAGCTCACGCAGGCGCTCACCGCGCCGCTGGGGTGGGCGCTCGCGGTCCCGCACCGACTTCGCGCTGGCTAGCTCGGCAAGGAGCTGCAACCGGCGGCGGCTTCGGTCGGGGTCGAGCCGCTGCACTGTCCAGACCATGTCGCGAGGGTGCCGAACCACGCTGGACTTCGTCAAGCCCGGGTGCGAGACGCAACGCGCCCGCCACACAGCGTTTACCGGAACGGCTGGTTACCAGAGCGGCCAGTCGCCGGTCATGCCCCAGCGAACAGCCACCGCCACCGCCGCGATCGACCAGGCCAGTCCAGTGGCGATCGCCACGCCAGCCGCCACGCCCCGGTCACCCAGGCGCGTCAAGATCCACGCGACCGCCCACGCGAACAGGCCGGCGAGGACCGTCCACGAGACGTAGCCGCGGAGATCACCGCCGAGAAGACCCAGGAAGAGCAGCCAGGCGACCCCCGCGCCCAGGCCGGCGGTCAGGCCCGCGGGCCGCACCCGGTGCGGCTCACGGTAGGTGGGGCGCGGTGGTCCCGACGGAAACAACCCCGATGGGGTACGCACCGGCGGCCGTGCCGGGTAGTGGTCGGCCATGACAGGAGCGTACCTATCTGCCAGGATGGCCGGGTGTTACGGGGACGGGTACACGCGTCGATGATCGTTCTGCTGTCAGCCGCACTGGTCGCTGGCTGCGCGAAGCAGGCGCCCGAAGAGGCGGCGCCACAGTGGGAAGGCGCCGGCAGCCTCACGCCGGCGCCCACGACGGTCGCGCC
This sequence comes from Micromonospora sp. CPCC 206061, assembly GCF_036906915.1. Classification (NCBI taxonomy): domain Bacteria; kingdom Bacillati; phylum Actinomycetota; class Actinomycetes; order Micromonosporales; family Micromonosporaceae; genus Micromonospora; species Micromonospora sp. CPCC 206061. The sequence goes on along the minus strand of NZ_JBAKHX010000008.1, from coordinate 137,472 downwards.
CACCACGGCCGCGCCGACGCCCTCGCCGACCCCGAGCGCGAGCAAGTCACCGAGCCCCAAGCCGTCGACGAGCAAGTCCACCTCCACGACGAGCGGGAAGTGGAAGTACGTCTTCCCCGTGTCGGCCAGCAACGTCGCGTACCACCCGACCCACTCGGCGTACCCGGCGACCGACATCTTCGCCGACTGCGGCGAGCCGGTCGTCGCCGTGACCGATGGCAAGGTGCTCGAGGTGAGCCGGGTCGACAAGTACAGCAAGAGCGGCGTCCAAGGGCCGAACAACGGCGGCCTGTCGGTGTCGCTGCTCGGTGACGACGGCGTGCGGTACTACGGCTCGCACCTCACCGTGGTGCAGAGCGGCATCGAGGCGGGCGTACGCGTCCGGGCCGGCCAGCGGCTCGGCACGGTCGGCAAGACCGGCAACGCCAACAACGTGTGCCACCTGCACTTCGGCATCTCTCCACCGTGCAAGCGCACCGGCGACTGGTGGCTCCGCCGGGGCGTCGTCTGGCCGGCCATGTACCTCGACGCGTGGCGCAAGAAGAGCAACAAGTCGCCGGTCGACAAGGTGAAGTCGTGGCAGAAGTCCAACGGCTGCCCGAGCGCGCCGTAAACCGCTAACCGAACTGGACGAAGCGCTCGCGCTGCGCGCCGTTGATGGCGGTGAACGCGCCGCCCGCCGCGACCTTCCGCAGGCTGGTGTGCACCGCCATCGTGAAGACGCCCTCGACGCCGTTGCCGTTCGCGCTCCAGGACAGCAGCGTGCCGCTGCTTGTGTCGGCGGCGCCCAGCTTGACCCGCCGGGTCTTTCCGTCCAGGCACTCCCCCTGGTATCCGGTCCGCGCCGACCGGCACACGTTGTCGAAGTGGCCACCGAAGTAGACGATCCCGTCGAGCACCGTCACGGCGTGCGGGTCGCCGTCCATCGTGAGGTTCCACCGGCTGGCGCCGTCGAGCCCGTACGCGACGACCCGCCCACCCGGGCCGCCGTGAGCCGCGTACACGGCTCCGCCGCTCACCGTGAGCCCGTGCGCGATGTCGGCGGGGCGGGCCCGGAAGCCGCTGTCGAGCTCGCCGGAGGCCGGGTGCACGGCCGCGAGCCGAGCCTGGCTCGTCCCGTTCACGGCGCCGAATTTGCCGCCGACGTAGACCCGGTCGGCCGTGGCCGCGACCGCCTCGACGGTGCTGTCGACGCTCGGCCGCCAGGTGCCGTCGAGCGCCCCGGTGCTCAGGCTGAACGCGGCCAGCCGGGACCGTGGCTGGCCGTCGACCAAGCTGATGTTGCCGCCGGCGTAGAGGCGACCGTTGGCGACGGCCAGCGAGTACGGCTGGCCGGAGAGGCTGTGCTTGAAACTGTGTACGGCGCCGGTGCTGGCGCTGAGCCGCGCCAGGCTGTCCCGGCGCGCTCCGCTGACGTACCCGAAGGCGCCGCCGATGTAGACGGACCCGCCGGAGACCGCGATGGCCCGGACGCGCGCGTCGGCGCTGGGTGCCCAGCCGCGCAGCGCCCCGGTGCGCACGTCGAAGGCGGCCAGGCGGTTGCGGGTGTACGAGCGGCCGTTGACGGTGGCGATCGTGAAGTCGCCGCCGACGTAGGCCGTCTCGCCCGCGTACGCGACCGCGTAGACGGTGCCGTTGAAGGTGGGTGCGGGATTCGGGGCGGCGGACACGGCCGCCGATGCCGGTCCGGCGATGACCAAACTAGCACTAAGCGCACTGATTGTTAGCAATGCGAATAATCCATTCCGGATAGCCACGAAATTACGCTAGCGCACGGGTAACAATGCGGGAGCGCTATGTGCGAGAGTCACCCCCGTGGACATCGCGGTTCTCGGGCTGGGACTCATCGGCGGCTCTGTGCTGCGCGCACTCGCCGCGGCCGGGCACGCCGTGCTCGGGTACGACGCCGACCCGGCCACCCGCGCGACCGCGCGTACCGCCGCGGCAAAGGCGCCGGCGCGCGCCCGCTGGCAGGTCGTGCCCACCGTGCGAGACGCGGTCGCCAAGGCCGAGCTGGTCGTGATCGCGGTGCCGCTGCCGGCGGTCGAGGGCGTTCTGATCGAGCTGGGCGGCACCGGATACCGCGGCCTGGTCACCGATGTCACCTCCGTCAAAGAACCGGTCCGCGAGCTCGTCAAGCGGCGGCTACCGCGGCTGGCCGGGTTCGTCGGCGGGCACCCGATGGCCGGCCGTGAAAAGTCCGGCTTCGCGGCTGCCGAAGCCGAGCTGTTCACCGGCTGCGCGTGGGTGCTCTGCCTGGAGCCGAAGGAGACCTCGCTGCCCGACTGGCTGCATCTGGCCGCCCTCTTCACCGGGCTCGGCGCCCGCGTGGTCCCGGCCACCGCCGCCGAGCACGACCGGGCCGTGGCGGCGGTCAGCCATGTACCCCATCTGCTGGCCTCGGCGCTGGCGGCGACCGCGGCGACCGACCCGCTCGCGGGCACGCTGGGAGCCGGATCTTTCCGCGACGGCACCCGGGTGGCGGCCAGCCGGCCCGAGCTGGTGGCCGCGATGTGCGGCGGCAACGCCGCAGCCGTGGCCCCGGCGCTCGACGCGGTGCTCGACGTCCTCGCGGGTGCCCGCGCCGCGCTCGACGAGCGCGACCCGATCTCGTCGCTGACCCGCTGGCTGGCGCCGGGAGCGGCCGCGCGTGCCGCCTGGCCGCCGCAACCGGGCAAGCCTTTGGACCTCCCGGCCCGCTCCGACGCTCTCCTGCGCCTCGGCAGAGCCGGCGGCTGGATAACGGCGGTGGCGGAGGACCGCCGCACGGTCACGGCCGTCAGACCCAACTCCTAATGTGGGACACATGAGCGCACGGGATCCGATTGCCGATCTGAAGCGGATCGCGTTCCTGCTGGAGCGGGCCAATGAGGCGAGCTACCGGGTGCGGGCGTTCCGGTCGGCGGCCAAGGCGCTCGCCGCCCTGCCCACCACCGAGGTCGCCAGCCGAGCGGCGGCCGGCACGCTCACCGACCTCAACGGCGTGGGCGACGTCACCGCCCGCTGCGTGACCGAGTCGCTGGCCGGCGAGGAGCCGGTATACCTGCGGCGGCTGCTGGCCACCGAGGGCGTCGACCTGGACGAGGCGGCGACCGCGCTGCGCACGGCCCTGCGCGGCGACTGCCACACGCACTCGGACTGGTCAGATGGCGGCTCCCCGATCGAGGAGATGGCGCTCGCGGCGGTCGAGCTGGGCCACGAGTACGTGGTGCTGACCGACCACTCCCCCCGGCTGACGGTCGCACGCGGCTTGACCGCCGACCGCCTGCGCAAGCAGCTCGACTACGTGGCAGCGGTCAACGACGCGCTGCCGGAGGGCTTTCGCATCCTGACCGGCATCGAGGTCGACATCCTCGCCGACGGCACGCTCGACCAGGAAGAGGAGCTACTCGCCCGGCTCGACGTGGTGGTCGCCTCGGTGCACAGCGGGCTGCGCGACGACAGTGCCCGGATGACGAAGCGGATGCTCACCGCTATCGCCAACCCGCACGTCGACATCCTGGGTCACTGCACCGGGCGCATGGTGGCAAACAGGCCAGCGGGCGTGACCGGGCCGGGCGACCGGGCGCACCGGCGCGGCGGCAAGACCCGGCCGCCCAGCGACTTCGACGCCGACGCGGTCTTCGCGGCGTGCGCCGAACACGACACGGCTGTCGAGATCAACTCTCGGCCGGAGCGGCAGGACCCGCCGAAACGGCTGCTCCGGCGGGCCATGGAAGCGGGCTGTCGCTTCGCGATCAACACCGACGCCCACGCGCCGGGTCAGCTCGACTGGCAGCGCTTCGGCTGTGAGCGGGCCGCCCTGTGCGGGGTGCCGGCCGATCGAGTGATCAATAGCTGGCCTGCTGAACGGGTTGTGGAATGGGCTCAGGGTCACGCCTGACCCGACCGCCCAGCAGCCCCTGCGACACCGCCACTCCAAGCAGCACGATGAGCGCCCCGACCGGCTGGTACCAGGTGACGCCCTCGCCGAGCGCGACGACGCCGACGACGGTGGAGACGATCGGGATGAGGTAGGTCACCGTCGAGGCGGTGGTCGCGCCGACGACCCGGATGTTGCGCATGTTGATGACGAACGCAAGGCCCGTGCCGAGGGCACCCAGCGCCAGCACGCTCGCGATCACATCCAGTGACAGCCCGGTGGGTGCGGGTGGGGCTCCGGCGAAGAGCGGCGCCACGATCGCCAACTGTGCGGTGGCGATCAGCAGCTGCACGGCCGACAGCGAGAGCCCCGACGCGGCGTGTCCGGCGACGAACTTCTTCTGGTACGGAATCGCGAGCCCGTAACAGGCCGCGGCGCCGAAGCACATGAGCTGGCCGGTCAGCTGGGCACCGCCGACGCCCTGCCAGACGCCGAGCACTGTCAGCACGCCCACAAAGCCGAGGCCGATGCCGACCGCGCGCCGCGTGTTCATCCGCTCGGTGCGAAACACCAGCACCGCCATGGGCAGCGCGACCAGCGGCGTGGTGGCGTTCCAGATGCCGGCGAGCACCGACGAGACACGCTCCTCGCCGAAGCCGAACAGGGTGAACGGCAGCGCCACACCGATCGCGGCGACCACCGTGAGATGTCCCCAGAGCCGCGGGTCGCGGGGCAGCCGCTGCCGGCCGACTGCCAGCACCACCAGCAGCGTGAGCGCGCCCGCGCCGACGCGGAAGAGCGTCAGGTAGAGCGGGTGCAGCTCGCGGACGCCGACCTTGATGAAGAGGAAACTGGCTCCCCAGATCACGGCCAGGGCCAGAAATCCGGGCAGGAAGCCACGCAGGTCTGGCTTGTCAGGAGTGATGGCGCTGTTCACTGCTGACACTCTGCCTCATGGATACGACATCGTCTCGCGACTTTCGGACCTTGGGCTTGCCGGTAACGGTTCAGCGGCTGGCCGCACGTTTTCACGTAAGGTCGCATGGTGGGACGAATCACTGACCTGGCGGACCGCTACGTCGACGAGTGGGCGCCGCTCAACCCGACCGGCGCCACGTATGCCGGGATCGCCGGCTTCGACGACCAACTAGACGACCTTTCGCCGGAGGGCTTCGCCGCCTTCGCCGACCTGACCCGGCGCACGCTTGCCAACCTCGCCGCGACCGCACCCGACGACGAGCCTGAACGGGTCGCCAAAGAGGCGATGGAGGAGCGGCTGAAGCTCCAGCTCGCGCGGTACGAGGCCGGTGAGACGGCCAGCGAGATCAGCGTGATCAGCAGCGCGGTACACGGGCTGCGGCAGATCTTCGACCTCATGCCGACTCAGGGCGAGGAGGCGATCGCCAACATCGCCGCCCGGCTCGCGAAATTCGCCGGCGCTGTGGAGCAGTACAAGCAGACGCTGCGTGCCGCCGCCGACGAGGATCACGTGAGCCCCCGCGCGCAGATGCTCGAGGTCGCCAAGCAGTGCGACGTGTGGACCGACCCGGAGCGCGACAACTTCTTCCACGGCCTGGTCGACAAGTTGAAGGCCGGCGAGGCGCTGACCGCCGACCTTCGGCGCGGCGCCGCGGCCGCGACCGCCGCGACGGCGCAGTTCGCCCAGTTCCTGCGCGACGAGCTGGCACCGCGGGGCCGCGCGAAGCAGGCCGCCGGCCGCGAGCGGTACCAGCTGGCCTCCCGCTACTTCCTGGGTGCCACCATCGACCTGGACGAGACGTACGCGTGGGGCTTCGAAGAGCTGGCCCGGCTGGAAGCCGACATGCGCACGGTGGCCGCCCGCATCGCCGGGCCCGGCGCCACCGTCGACCAGGCGGTCGCCGCGCTCGACGCCGACCCGGCCCGCAACATCCAGGGCAAGGAAGCGTTCCGGGACTGGATGCAGGCGCTCGCCGACAAGGCGGTCGCCGAGCTGGCCGGCACCCACTTCGACATCCCCGAGCAGGTACGCCGCATCGAGTGCTGCCTCGCGCCCACGAGCGACGGTGGCATCTACTACACCGGCCCGAGCGAAGACTTCACCCGTCCCGGGCGGATGTGGTGGGCGGTGCCCGAGGGCATCAACGAGTTCTCCACCTGGCGCGAGGTCACGACCGTGTACCACGAGGGCGTGCCCGGTCACCACCTTCAGATCGCGCAGACCCTGGTGCGTGCCGAGCTGCTGAACCGCTGGCAGCGGCTGCTGAGCTGGAGCTCCGGGCACGGCGAGGGCTGGGCCTTGTACGCCGAGCGCCTCATGGACGACCTGGGCTACCTGGAAGACGCGGGCGACAAGCTCGGCATGCTCGACGGGCAGGCGTTCCGGGCCGCCCGGGTGATCGTCGACATCGGCATGCACCTGGAGCTTCCGATCCCGCGCGACAACCCGTTCGGCTTTCATCCCGGCGAGCGGTGGACGCCCGAGCTGGGCTGGGAGTTCATGCGCGCCCACTGCCGAGTGCCGGACGAAAACCTGCGCTTCGAGCTCAACCGCTATCTCGGCTGGCCGGGGCAGGCGCCCGCGTACAAGGTCGGTGAGCGGATCTGGCTGCAGGCCCGTGAGGATGCCAAGGCGCGTAAGGGCGCCGCGTTCAGCCTCAAGGACTTCCACCGCGACGCCCTGAACCTGGGCTCGCTCGGCCTCGACCCGTTCAAGGCGGCGATGGCCCGCATCTGACGGAAATGACGAACGGGCCGGCGCCGCACGGGGGAAGCAGCACCGGCCCGTTCGCCCGTGGGAACGGGGCCCAGTATGGCGACTCCGTTTACAGGGTGTTCAGCAGATCCGGGGCCTCGAGCTTGTCGCAGTCCACATAGGTCAGTTGCACGTTGATCTTCGTGTAGAACACCGGGATCGGCAGCTCCAGCTCCTCGGGTAGGGGCGGAAGCGACTCGGGCGTGTACACCTGCGGCAGCACGCCGAGCAGGTTGCCCTCGAAGCGCGGGGTGAAGAACCGGACGTTGCCCTCGACGGTCAGCGCGCTGCTCTTCAGCGACATCGTGCGGCCACCACTGAGGATCGTGGGCACCAGCTCGAAGTCGTCGGTGGTCGACTTCGTCATCGAGAATTGGAGCACCTTCTGCGTGCCGCCGTCGGCGGTGGGCAGGTTGGTCACGCCCTCGAACTTGAGGTTCCACATGGTCAGCTTGGTGCCGGTCATGCGGGACGGTGTCTCGTTGATGTCGGGGATGTCGCCGGGCGCAGCGAGCGGCTTGAGTCGCGGGTCGTCCTTCGCCGGGTCCTTTCCGCCGTTGGAGTCGCCAGGCTTCGGGGTACACGAAGGCGCCGGCTTGGTGGGTGACGCAGGGGCGGAGGCCGAGGCGGAGGGGGATGCCGACGCCGAAGGAGTCGGCTCGGCCTTGCTGTCGCCGATGCCGAAGAGGTCGCCGATCCCATCCAGGATGTCCGTGACGATGTTGCCGCCGTCTTCGGATGACTCGCTCGGGGACGGCGTCGGCGTCGGCGCGGGGGTCGCCGTGGCGCCGCCGGACGGGGTTGGCTTGGGCTTCGTCGGCGTGGACGCGGCGGGCGGGCACGGTGCCGCCTGGGCGGCGGTGGCGCCATGCCCGATGACCACTCCGGCCGCGCCGAGGCTGAGCAGCAGCAGTAGCGCGATCACGAACAGGTGCGGGCTCCGCCGCTGCGGCGGCAGCTCGCCGGTGGTCTCGGCGTCCGGCGAGCCGTCGAGCAGATTGTCGACCGAGGTGTGCTCAGGTGCCGGCGGCTCTTCAGTGGGCTCCGGCGATGGGGTCGCCCGCGTGACCGGCGTCCAAGCGAAACCGAGCGCGGTGCCGATCATGCCGAGCAGCAGCCCGATCAGGAACCCGCCGAGGTTGACGGCGACCAGCGAGAACACCGCGGTCATCGCGCCCACGACCGAGTAGAACATCCGCTGCTGCGGGGTGAACCACATCAGCAGGCCACACAGAGCCAGGATCGTGGGGATCAGCCAGGACAGGAACCCGGTGGGCCCCATCTGGAAGGTGAGGCCGCCCAGGCTCATCTGCGTCGTGCCGAAGATCTCCAAGCCGGCGAGCAGCGTGAACAGGCCACCCCAGAACGGCCTCGACCGCCGCCACCGGGTGAACGACCGCCAGAAGCGGACGAACCCGCCTGCGCTCGCGTGCTGTGGTGTCGCGGGTGTCGCGGTCACCAACTCCTCCAGATCAGAAACATTCCTTGGCGTCGGCACCCACGTTGACCTTGAGCTTCAGCCCGTTGAGGGTGAAGGTGCCGGCCGTGGTCGACCACGCGACCTGACGGAGATCCTCGATCACGACCCGGTCGGCCCGCTGCCCGAAGGCGCCGACCTGGCCACCGAGGTCCGAGGCGTCCCGGCCGATCTGGATGTTGGTGAACGTGGCGTCGCCCTCCAGTTCGGTCACGTCGAGCAGGAGGTCGCTCGCGGTCGCCGGGTTGCCGCCACCACCGGCGTTGATCGTGAGTACGACCGGCATGTTCGGCACCTTCACCGACTGGCACAGGTCGTACAGTTTGGCGCTCGCGACTGCCGACACCGCCACAGGGTGCTGCTCGCCGGTCGCCTTTTCGGTGACCATGCCGCCGTACTGGGCGAAGCCCGTGCCGTCGAGCTTGGAGGCCGAGACCTTGAAGGTCTGGCCGGAGACGGCGAAGGAGGCGGCGATGGCGCCGTTGGCCATACCGAAGACGATGGCACCGGCGAGCGCGGTCGACGGAAGCAGCAGCGCGGCGAATCTCCGCCATCTGACGCGTCCCTGCACCAGACCGCCCTGCGGATCCTTCACGAGGTTCTCCTTACGAGATTCTGGGGGGCCGCACTGTATTACCAGGCGGTAGCAAGCGGTGGGGCTGATGTTGCCCCGTAGCGACGCGTGTCACAAGACCCTTGCTACTAGCTGGTAACCGAAAAGTCGCGCGCGGACTGCGTGACCATGCGGTGCGCGGAATCGACTTTCCGGCAAATCACCCCAAAGACCTCTGCGTGTCGCACGCTGGGTAGTGATGAACGGCTACGTCACGATTGCGTAACGGAGCCGTTCACGCGATCGAGGGCGGAGGCAAGCGCCTCCGCCCTCGATCCGGCCGCTGCCTCTTAGGCGGCCGCCGCCAGCAGTGCACCCGCGGGGCGCAGCGCCAGCTCCAGTACGTCGGCCACGTCGCCGACCACATGGATCGTGAGTGCGCTCCGCACGCTCTCCGGCAGGTCGTCGAGGTCCGGCTCGTTGCGGGCCGGGATGATCACCTCGGTCAGACCGGCGCGGTGCGCGGCGAGCAACTTCTGCTTCACGCCGCCGATTGGCAGTACCCGGCCGGCAAGCGTGACCTCACCCGTCATGCCGATCTCGGGGCGCACCGGGCGCCCGGAGATCAGCGACGCCAGCGCGGTTACCGTCGTGATGCCGGCGCTGGGCCCGTCCTTCGGCACCGCCCCGGCGGGGAAGTGCACGTGAATCCGCCGCTTCGCCAGCGCGCCCACATCGATGCCCAGCTCCGCGCCGTGCGAGCGAAGGTAGGACAGCGCGATCTGCGCCGACTCCTTCATCACGTCGCCGAGCTGGCCGGTCAGCACCAGGCCGGGCTCACCCTCCATCGCGGTCGCCTCGATGAAGAGCACCTCACCGCCGGCGCCGGTGACGGCCAGGCCGGTCGCCACGCCCGGCACCCCGGTGCGCTCCGCCGACTCGGGCGTGAAGCGCGGCCGGCCCAGGTACGTGCTGAGGTTGCCCGCGTCGACGCGTACCGGATCGCCACCGGACGCGAGACGGACCGCGACCTTCCGCAGTACGCGAGCTAGCGCGCGTTCGAGCTGGCGCACCCCCGCCTCCCGGGTGTGCTCGGCGGCGATCGCCCGCAGGGCGTCGTCGTCGACGCCGACCTCGTCTGCCGTCAGGCCGGCGCGCTCGATCTGCCTGGGCAGCAGGTGGTCACGCGCGATGGCCACCTTCTCCTCCTCGGTGTACCCGTCCAGGGTCACCAGTTCCATCCGGTCGAGCAGCGGGCCGGGGATGGTGTCCACCACGTTCGCGGTGGCGAGGAAGAGCACGTCCGAGAGGTCCAGGTCGACCTCGAGGTAGTGGTCGCGGAACGTGTGGTTCTGCGCCGGGTCGAGCACCTCCAGCAGCGCCGCGGCCGGATCACCCGCGAAGCCCACCGACAGCTTGTCGACCTCGTCGAGCAGCACGACCGGGTTCATCGAGCCGGCCTCGCGCAGGGCCCGCACGATGCGACCGGGCAGCGCGCCGACGTACGTGCGCCGGTGGCCGCGGATCTCCGCCTCGTCGCGGATGCCGCCGAGCGACACCCGGACGAACTTTCGCCCGAGCGCGCGGGCGACCGACTCGCCGAGGCTGGTCTTGCCGACCCCGGGCGGGCCGGCGAGGGCCAGCACGGCGCCGGAGCCGCGCCCGCCGACCACGTGCAGGCCGCGCGAGGCTCGCCGGTTGCGCACCGCGAGGTACTCCAGGATGCGGTCCTTCACGTCCTCCAGGCCGGCGTGGTCGGCGTCGAGCACCGTCCGCGCTTCAACCAGGTCGGTGTTGTCTTCGGTACGGGTGCTCCACGGCATGTCGAGCACCGTGTCGAGCCACGTCCGGATCCAGCCAACCTCGGGCGACGCGTCGCTGGCCCGTTCGAGCTTGTCGACCTCGCGCAGTGCCGCCTCGCGCACCTTCTCGGGCAGGTCGGCGGCCTCGACCCGGGTCCGGTAGTCGGCGGAGCCCTCCGGCTCGTCCTCGCCGAGCTCCTTGCGGATCGCCGCGAGCTGCTGCCGGAGCAGGAACTCCCGCTGCGACTTCTCGAGGCCCTCGCGGACGTCGTCGTTGATCTTCTCGGCGACCTCCTGCTCGGCCACGTGCTCGCGCGCCCAGCCGACCAGCAGTTCCAGCCTGGCGGTCACGTCCGGCGCGGTGAGCAGCTCGACCTTCTGCTGGTCGGAGAGCCACGGCGCGTACCCAGCGGAGTCCGCCAGCTCGGCGGGGTCGGTCATCCGCTCGACGGCGTCGATGACCTGCCAGGCGCCGCGGCGCTGGAGCAGCGACGTCACCAGGGTCTTGTACTCGCGGGCCAGCTCGCGCGTCTTTCCTGTGACAGGCGGCTCGGTGAGCTCAGCCGCCTCGACCCAGAGCGCCGCGCCGGGCCCCGGCACGCCGGAGCCGATGCGGGCGCGTGCGATGCCTCGGATCACCGCGGCTGGCTCGCCGGTGGGCAGCCGGCCCACCTTCTCGATCGTGGCTATGGTGCCCACGGAGCCGTACTCGCCATCCAGGCGCGGCACCGCGAGGAGCTTTTTCTCGCTTGAGGTACGGGCGGCGTCGATGGCCGCCTGCGTCGTCTGATCCAGGGTGACCGGGATGACCATGCCGGGCAGCAGGACCGCGTCGGTCAACGGCAGGACCGGGAGAGTCGTCATTGCGTAACCCCGATTCGTAGTTGAGCTTGTTCGGCTCAAGTTACGAACGGTGCGTTATGTTCCTTCTTGTGACTGCCGTCACGCGGCGGCCGAAGCGGGGGCGAACCGGCGCCTCGTGCTGAGCAGCACCACCCAGCCGATGCTCAGACCGATCGTGATCGTGGCGGCCATCGTCACGAGGTCGTTGGCGAAGAGCCCGCCGACCGCCTGCCCGATCAGGCCGAGCGCCACGTACAGCCCGGCCCACATCGCCGCGCCCAGCGCCGCCGAGAGGATGAACCGGCGGTACGGCATCCGGAGCCCGCCCGCGGCGAGCGGCATCAGCGCGTTCAGCACCGGAAGGAACGGAGCGGCGATCACGATGCCGGAGCCGTTCTGCCGCAGCGCCCGCTCGGCCGCGACCCAGCGGGCCTCACCGATCCACCGGCCCAGCCGCCCCCGCCGAATGCGGTCCCCCAGGTGGCGGCCGGCCATGAAGGTCAGCGACCAGCCGGCCAGGCAGCCGGCCACCACCCCGAAGAGCACCCCACCGCCGCTCATCGGCCCCCGTGCGCCGACCGCAGCCAGCACCATGACGTCGCCCGGCACCAGGACACCCACCAGCGGGATCGCGTCGAGCAGCATGATCGCGCTCAGCGCCACCATCACGACTCCCGTCGGGAGATCCCCGATCCACCCCAGCAATTCCGTCATGTCCATGACGCTATGGGCGCGGGCCGCTTTGGACATCAGGGCCGAAGCCCCGAACCTGACCCTAGATCCAACCCTGACGCGATCTCGGGGTAGACCCTTTATTGGGTCAGCGCGGACGCCCCGCATCGACTAGCGTGAGGCGACTTGCGCGCGTGGTCCACAGTAGATTCGCGCGCCTTCGTTCACTTCGGGGGTTTACCTTGCGTTTGTTTGCCGGTGCCGTCACTGGCATCGCGACCGCGGCAGCGGTCCTCATCCCTACAGCGGCGCAAGCCGCCGCGCCGTACACGGCCTTCACCGTCAACGGCGCACCTAACTCGTACGTACTTCCTGGCGGCAGCCGGGTCTTCGACGCCACCAACTCGACCATCGCACTCCAGTCGTACACCGAGGGCGGGATGCGCCTCAGCGCCTCGGCCTCGGGCAACAGTTGGGGAATGTCCATCATTCCGCCTACCGGCGCGCAGTTCGCGGTCGGCACGCGCTACGACGCATCGTGGCCAGCCGACGGGAGCCACGCTGGCCTGAACCTCGGCGGAGAAGGCCGTGGCTGCGGCACGGCCGATGGCTGGATCACCATCAAGGAACTGGTCCGCGATACGGACACGAACGCGGTCACGTCGTTCGCCGCCTCGTACGGCCTCCGGTGTGACACCGCCCTCGCTGCGAACACCGGCGAGATCCGGTACAACTCGACCCTCGGGTACAGCGGTGTCACCCTCAACCCCGACAGCCTCAGCTACGGCTACTCGGAGCTCACCCCGGACGGTCCACAGAAGACCGTCACGGTGACGGCGGGCGGCAGCGATTCGACCACGTTCGATCAGGCGCAGCTCATCGGCGCCCACCCGCGCGACTTCGCCGTGGTGACCGACGGCTGCGCCGGTAAGACGCTTAACCCTGGCCAGACCTGCTCGGTGACGGTCAAGACGACGCCCCGCCAGACCGGCTCGCGGACCGCGTCCGTGTTGCTGCCGACCGGTGACGGTGCCGGGCCCACGATCAGCCTGCACGTCGAGGGGTTCATCGGGGCGGTGGGCACCTACTACCCGCGCACGCCGGCCCGTCTCATGGACACCCGCAACGGCACCGGTGTCCGCAAAGGCGTGCTCGGCAAGCAGAGCACAGTTTCCCTTCAGGTCACCGGGCGCGGCGGCGTGCCGTCCACCGGCGTCTCCGCGGTCGTGCTGAACGTGACCGTGACGTCACCGACGTGGGCCAGCTATCTCACCGCCTACCCCACCGGCCAGTCCCGCCCCACCGCCTCGAACTTGAACTACCCCAAGGGCTGGACGGGCGCCAACTCGGTGACCGTACCGGTCGGCGCGGGCGGCAAGGTGGACTTCTACAACCACAGCGGTTCGACCCACGTGATCGCCGATGTGGTGGGCTTCTACGCCGGTTCAAGCTCCGTGATGTCGAGCCTTGGCACCGGCAACGAGCTCATCCGCACCGTGCCCAGCCGCCTCATGGACACCCGCACCGACGGGGACGGCAAGCTGCCCGGCGGCTACTGGATCCGGCAGGCTGTCGACTACGGCGAATGGAACTCGTTCATCCAGGCGTTCGCGGTCAACATCACCGCGGTCAGCCCCGGCGGGCATGGGTATCTGTCGGCCTGGAACGGCGCGGGCGACCCACCGAACACCTCGACGCTCAACTTCTCGCCCGGCACGACCGTCCCCAACATGGCCATCGTGCCGGTGCAGACGTGCTACGAGAGCTGGTGCTACGGCATGCCGATGTACGGGGTCTACAACGGCTCCAACGCCGGCACGCACATCGTGGTCGACATCGTCGGGTTCTTCGAGACGCGCAGCGACGTCAGCGGCCTGCGGTTCAAGCCGATCAAGCCGACCCGCATCGCCGACTCGCGGATCGCTCAGGGCCTCCCCGGCGCTGTCGGTGCCGGCGTGACGGCCACGGTCACCACGCCAAGCACGATCGCCGGGCCTGACACTCTCGGGCTGTCGCTCAACGTCACGGCGGTCTCCCCGACGGCCAACACCTACGTGACGGTCTGGCCGGCTGGCGTCTCCGGCATCGGTCGCCCCGGCGTCAGCAGCCTCAACCCGTCAAAGGGTCAGATCGTACCGAACGCCGTTATCACCGGCATCGGCCCGGAGGACGCGTTCCACGTCTACAACAACATGGGCTCGACGCATATCCTGGTCGACGTCGCCGGCACGTACGACCTGCCGTGGGGCTCGGGTACGGCGATCGGCGCTGGACTCCGGCCCGGGACGCAGGCGCCGACTCTCGGAACCACTACCGTCTCTCGACGGTCGGGGCCCTAGTTCAACGGCGGGGACGGCGTGGTGACACGTCGCCACGCCGTCCCCGCTCTTTGCAGCACCGCGTTCACCATGAACGGCGCTCCGAACTCGTCGGTACTGGACTCCGGCAGCTTCATGCTGGACCCGGCCACGATGACGGTCTCGAACTACCTCGATGGCGTGTCCATCCAAGGCTCGGCGGCGGATGTCAAGTGGCTCGCGCGTGTCACGCCCCCAACCGGCACCGAGTTCTCCATCGGCAGCCGCTACGAAACGGCGTGGCAAGCCGACGCCAACCGCGCGGGGCTCTACGTCGCCAGCAGCAAACGTGGTTGCAGCCCAACTCCCGGCTGGGTGGTCATCAAGGATCTCGTCCGCGACTCCGCCACCGGCGCTGTCACATCCTTCGCCGCCTCGTACGGTCTCACCTGCGGCAACGCCCTGGCACCGAACACCGGAGGGCTGCGCTACAACTCCAGCGTCGGGTACGCCGCCGCAGCGGTGAACACCACGCTCCTTGACTTCGGCGCCGTGGAGATTGGCCCCGACGGTGCTCAGAAGTCGGTCACCGTGACAGCGACCGGCTCGGAGCCGGTGACGTTCGCGCAGGCACGGCTTCTCGGCACATCCGCGAACCAGCACGCGGTGGTCGACGACCGGTGTGTGGGCAAGACGCTCAGCCCAGGCCAGGCGTGCTCGGTCACGGTTCAAACGAACCCCACCATGAAAACCCAGAAAGCGCATACCTTCTGATGCCGACCAGTGACGGCGGCGGTCCCACGACTCGACTCGCCGTCGACGGCTTCGTCGGTGCCGCTGGCACGTACTACCGGTTTGGCCCTCTCCGGGTGATGGACACGCGCGAGGGTAGGGGCGTCCGCAAGGGAGTTCTCGGGCGGCAAGGAACCGTTTCGCTTCGGCTGGCCGGGCCCGACGCGCTGCTGCGCGAAGGAGTCGCCGCGGTGGTACTGAATGTGACCGTGACCGGTGCTACAAACGACAGTTACCTGACGGTCTACCCAGCCGGTGGGCAGCGGCCCACCGCGTCAAGTCTCAACTACGCCAAAGGCTGGACCGGCGCGAATCTTGTCACGGTGCCAATTAGCGCCGACGGCGTGGTGACCTTCTACAACCACAGTGGCTCGGTGCACGTGATCGCCGACCTGGTGGGCTACTACGCCGGTGACAACTCAGTCCTGTCCATCGTGGGCCCCGGTAACGAGCTGGTCCGCACCACGCCTGAACGCCTCGTCGACACACGCCGCGACGGCATCGGCGCGGTTCCCAGCGACTCGAACATCACGTTCTTGTGGATGTAATGGGTTTCTTCGTGTCCACAGCGGTCGATCGCGGTCTGGTCTTCAAGCCGCTCAAGCCGACCCGCATCACGGACTCGCGCATCGGGCTCGGCCTCCCGGGCGCTCTCGGTGCGCAAGTCACCTCCACCGTCACCCTGCCGACCACTGTGATCCGACCCGACACCGCCGCGCTCGCCCTCACGCGACCGCCGTGGCGCCGACGGCCAGCACCTATGTGACGCTCTGGCCGGCCGGTATTTCTCGTCCGGCGGTCAGCAACCTCAACCCGAGCGCGGGCCAGACGGTGCCAAACGCCACGATCACAGGCATCGACCCGGGCGACGCCTTCAACGTCTACAACAACATGGGTACGACCCACATCCTTGTCGACGTAGCTGGCACGTTCGATATCCCGTGGGGCGTTGCCGAGCCTGCAGAGCCACCGAAGCTCGCGGTGAACCGGCCCGCACCCCGGATAGCCTCAAATGTGCAGGGCTAGTGAGGTTTCCGGGTCGTAGAGGCGCAGCGCCTCCGGGGTGCTGCGCAGCCAGACAGTGTCGTCGGGCGCGACCCGGAAACCCGGCGCGGTCTGCACCTTGATCTGGTGCTCGCCGAGCCGCACGGTCAGCAGCACCGCCGCGCCGGTGGGCTCGACCACCTCCACCGTGGCGGTGACCCAGCCAGGCGCCGCCTCGGTGGCGACCTGGATGTTCTCCGCTCGCACGCCGACCAGCACCGGCCGCCCCACCCATCCATCCAGTGTGGAGGGTGCGGCCAGGTGCTGGTCACCGAGCGCCAATACCGGCCCGCCGCCGTTGCGCTCGACGGTGGCGGGGAAGAAGTTCATCGGTGGCGCGCCGAGGAACCCGCCCACGAACCGCTCGCTCGGCCGGTCGTACACGTCGAGTGGCGCACCGAGTTGCACGATCCGGCCTCCGCGCATCACCGCGACCCGGTCGCCGAGCGACATTGCCTCAGCTTGGTCGTGCGTCACGTACAGCGTCGTGGTGCCGATCTGCCGGACGATCTTCTTCAGCTCGGCCCGGAACTCCAGTCGCAGTAGGGCGTCCAGATTGGACAGCGGCTCGTCCATCAGCAGCACGCCGGCGTCGACCACGATCGCGCGGGCCACCGCGACCCGCTGCCGCTGCCCCCCGGACAACTGCGCCGGGTACCGGTCGAGGTAGTCCTCAAGGTGCAGCAGCTCTGCCGCGCGGCGTACGCGGCGGTCGATCTCGCCACCGGGCACCTTGCGCATCGCGAGGCCGAAGCCGATGTTTTGGCGCACCTTCATGTGCGGGAAGATCGCGTACGACTGGAACACCATCGACAGGCCACGCTCGCGGGCAGGCAGGCGCGTGACGTCGCGGCCGCCGATGCTGACCGTGCCGCTGTCGGGCCGCTCCAGCCCGGCCACCATGCGCAGCAGCGTGGTCTTTCCGCAGCCGCTCGGACCGACCAGTACCAGGAACTCGCCGTCGGCCACCTCCAGCGACACGTCATCGGTCGCCCGAGGGCCGCCAGGGGTGTACGCCTTGACAAGGTTGCGCACCACGATGTCGCTCATCTCAACGTCGTCCCCCACATGTTGAGCAGATACCGTCGCATGATCGCGATGAAGACCACGGCGGGCAGCACCAGCGCGAAGCCGCCCGCGAACCGGTACGCCAGCGGCGAGTCGGACAGCGTGGTGAGCACCTGCGCGGGCAGTGTGCGCTGGTTGAGCGTGAGGATCGTGGCACCGAGCACCTCGTTCCACGACAGCACGAACGTGAACATCGCCGCCGCAGCGATGCCCGGCAGGGCCTGCGGCACCACCACACGCAGAAACGCCTTCAGTGGCGACGCGCCGAACACCATCGCCGCCTCCTCCTGCTCGCGTGACACCCCAACGAAGATCGCGGCGGTGATCAGCACGGTGGTCGGCAGGGCCAGCGCGGTGTGCAGCAGGGTCACCGCGTACGTGGTGTCGTAGAGGCCCGCGTTCAGGAAGATCCGGGCGAGCGGCACCGACAGCACCACGATCGGCAACGCCCGGGTCAGCAGCAGGAACATCTGGTACGGGCCGCGCCCGCGAAACGCGTACCGGGCCACCGCGTACCCGCCCGGCACCCCGATCAGCAGCGACAGCAGGACGGTGCCGATGCCCACGGTGAGCGAGTTGACGAAGCCGGGCACGATGCCGGTGGTATCCAGGAACGTCGACAGCGTCTCGACCGACGGGTCGGTGGGCAGCAGCGGCAGCGGAAACTGGTTCAGCGACTCGCGGCTCGACAGCGCCGCCAGCGCGATGAGATACAGCGGCACGCCCATGAAGAGGGTGATAGCCACGCAGGCGGCCTGCACCCAGGCCCGGCGGCTCATCGCGTCTCCGTCTGATCGCGCATCAGCCGCAGGTACCCGGCCGCCGCCAGCATCGACACCGCGAGGATGACCAGCGCGATGGCGGCGGAGACGTTCGGGTTGAGCTGCACCGAGTACCACTGGTAGGTCTCGCCGACGAGTAGCGGCAGGTTGCGACCGGTCAGTGCCTGCGCGACCGCGAACGTCTCCAGCGCCAGGATCGTACGCAGGATCAGCGCCACCTGGAGGCTGGGCCGCAGCTGCGGCAGGATCACGTGCCGCACCCGCTGCCAATAGGTCGCGCCGAACACCTCGGCCGCCTCGTCGTAGTCCTTCGGGATGCCCTGCATGCCGGCGACCACGATCACGAAGACCAGCGAGGTGGCCCGCCACAGCTCGGCGAGCACGACCGCGATGAACATCGTGACGGGGTTCTGGTACGACAGCCACGCGTACCCGTCGACGCCGATCAGGTCGAGCACCGAGTTGAGGTATCCACGGTCGGTGAAGACCGACAGCCAGACCAGCCCGGCGGCGAGATCGCTGATCGCCAGCGGGATCACCCAGATGTAGAAGTGGAACCCGGAGAAGCGGGGCCGTTCCCGCAGCAGCAGCGCCATCGCGATGGCGAACGCGAACTGCAGCGGGATCAGCACCACGATGAGCAGCATTGTGTTGCGGGCGGCGGTCCAGAAGTACGGGTCGTCGAGCATCCGGCGCACGTACGCCGTCGTCGGCCCGTCCGGGCCGACCAGCGCCTGCCCGATGCCGACCACCAGCGGCCACATGAACAGCGCCGTCATGAACACCAGCGACGGCACGATCAGCAGGACCGCGGCGGACGGCGTCCACCGGCCTGTCCGGGCCATCAGGCCACCCGGCAAGGGGTACCGGTCGGGTCCGGCCGCCAGCACGCCACCTTCAGCTCGTCGAGGATCGTGTTGAGCTGCCTCGCCTGCCGGTCGAGCACCTGTTGGATCGGCTTGCCGTCGAGGCAGATCTCCTTGAAGCAGTTCTTGAAGATCTGCGTGACCTCACCCTCCTTGGCGCCGAGACCAACGGGCGGCAGCGAGGCGATCGCGTTCTGGGCGCCCTGCTGCCCGCGTACCGCCGTCGCCTCCAACCCGATGGTGGGCGGCAGATCGGACGGCAGGTCAGCGCTCGTCACCGGGAAGAACGCGTTCTGCTTCAGCACCTCGGCCTGCACGTCCGCGCCGGTGAGCGACTTGATGACCTCCTTGGCCTTGTCGGCCTCGGGTGCGCCCTGCGGGATGCCGAGGCCGGCGACCACGAGCATGTATCCGAGCCCCTTCGGCCCGGACGGCGCCGGCACCATCACCCAGTCGTCGGGCTTGTCACCCGGAGCGTCGACCAGGCGCGCGACGTGGTCCCACGCGACCAGCACCTCACCGCGCTGAAGCGGCTCCTGCATGTTGTCGTAGTTGGTGGACGCCGGCGCCGCCTGCGCCCACAGCTCCTTCATGTACTGCCAGCCGGTGACCGCGTCCGCGCCGCGGAACGTGGTGATCTGGCCGCCGGTGAAGCTCGGCAGCAGGAACCCCTGGAAGAAGCGGTGGTAGAGACCCTTCGGCCCGGCCGGGAACCCGAAGATCGGCTTGTTGCCGTTGCCCCGCCGTCCGGCGGCCATCCAGGACAGGAACGCCTCGTACGTCAGCTTCTGCACGTCGGCGCCGCTCGGCAGCCACTGCAACGCCTTCTTGTTCACTGCGACCACATAGGTGGCCTGCATCCACGGGATGTACTTGGTGGTGCTCCCGCCCAGCTTCGCCAGCTCGGTGAGGTCGGACGCGAACCCGCGGTCGCCGAGCGAACCGATCAGGTCGTCGAGGTCGGTCAGCCGGCTGCCGTGCGGCGCGAGGTCACCGTGCAGGCCGCCGGCGATGCTGACCTGCACCTTCTTGGCGTCGACCTGCGATTGGATCGTGGAGGAGAAGATGCTCGGCTCCACCGGGTTGTATGCCACCTTCGCGGCCGTCACCTTGTCGGCCAGGATCTTTTCGAACCGCTGCCGCTCCTCGACCGGAGTGAACTGCGTCGACATGAAGTTGACCGTGCCGCTGCCGCCGTCTGCGCCGCTGGTCGATACGCCGCCACAGGCGGAGAGCGCCGGTGCGGCCGCCACTCCGACGCCCAGACCGAGCAGCGTGCGGCGGCTGAGCCTCGGTCCTGCGTTTCGCTTCGTCATCGTCACTCCCCGGGATCGGATGCTGAGCGTGCCGGTACTTGCGAATGAATCTATGTGATTTCAGTCTCTTCCGCTCAACGCTCGGGCAACCTCGGCTGTCGTGGCGGTACCGCCAAGGTCACGCGTGCGGGTCGTCGGGTGGCGCAGGCTCTGCTCAACGGCGGTCATCCGCCGATACCCACGAGCGAGACCATCAGCGGCAGCGCGATGAAGATGAGCAGGGCACCGATGATGTCGAACGAGATCCCGGACCGGATCATCCGCGTGATGGGCACGACGCCCGATCCGTAGACCACCGCGTTCTGTGGCGTGGAGACGGGCAGCATGAAGCCGAACGACGCCGCGAACGTCGCCGACAGCGCCGGCACGAGCGGGTCGACGTTGGCCGCCACGGCGATCGGGATGATGATCGGCACGACGACCGCCGCCGATGCGGTATTGCTGGTGGTTTCCGAGATGATGATGGCCAGTACCACCGCGAACGCCGTGATGGCCACTGAACTGGTCAGCCCCAGCCAGTCCGAACTCGCGGTGCCGATGGTCTTGGCGAGACCCGTGTCGTCCAGCAGCGACCCGAAGATGATGCCGGTGCCGAAGAGCAGGATCGTGCCCCAGTCGATCCGGGCGGCGTCGCTCCAGTTGAGGGTGCCCTCGCGCCGTTCCCAGTTCGTCGGCAGGATGAACAGCAGCGAGGCGCCCACCACCGCCACGATGCCCTCGTTGAGGCGGCCGCTCACGTTTTCGTACACAGTGGACTCGGTGCCGGCGACGAGAGCGACGATGCCCGGGAAGATCCATAGCGCCACGGTGATGCCGAAGGCGATCAACGTGTTCTTCTCGGCCCGCGACAGCGGGCCAAGACGCGCCCGCTCCCGGGCGACGTACTCGGACACGCCTTCGATGCGCTGGATCTCCGGCTTGTTGAGCAGCAACAGGATCGTGGCGAGCGCGAGGAACATCAGCGCGCAGATCGGCACGGCGGCCATCACCCACTGCGCGAACGAGATGCGCACGCCGGTCGCCTCTTCGATCAGGCCCCTACCGATGAGGTTCGGCGGTGTGCCGACTGGCGTCAGGAGTCCGCCGACGCTGGCGCCGTACGCGAGCATCAGCATGAGCGCGAACCCGACCCGCAGGCGCGTGGGATCCCAGCCCGGCCCGGTGTTGCCGCGCGCCTGGATGAGCTTCGCGATGACCGCGAGGATGCCGAGCGCCGTCGGCAGCAGCATCGCGACCGTGGCGGTGTTCGAGACGAACGCGGACAGCACACACGTGATGAATCCGAACGCGATCACTACCCGGCTGACCGTCGAGCCGACGCCCGGCAGCGACAGGATGCGAAACGCGAACCGTTGCGCCAGGCCGTGCTTGAGCATGGCCTGGGCCAGGATGAACGCTCCGATGAAGGTGAACACAGTGGACGAACCGAACGGACCGAGCGTGTCGGCGGCGCTCGCCACACCCATCAGCACGATCGCGCCGACCCCGAGCAGCCCACCGACCGGAATCGGCACCGCCTCCGTGATCCACAGCACGATGACGCCGATCAGGATGCCGGCGAGGGTGTGCTGCTTGGCCGGCAGGTCCAGCGGCAGGGCCAGGAAGATCACCGCCAGTGCGGGAGCCAGAAACAGCCCGATCGTCCGCCGTCGCTTCTCGAATCGCTCCTCGCCTTCGGAAAGCCGCTGTTCCGCAAGGCCCCGGTAGGTGGCGCCACCAAGCAGCGCCTTGTCCACGTCGACGTGCGCCTCCCGAGGAGCGGGCGCCGCACTGCGTGCATCAGCATCGATATCGCCCATAGGTCCATGATGATGTTGTGATGTAGAACACACAAGCCGTGTTTGGCAGACTGCTGCGGTGAACGCCTTCCTGGACCAGTTGCCCACCCTGATCGGCGTGGCCATCGGCACGCTGGGCACGATCCTCGCCACCTCCGTCAGCGATCGTGCGAAGTGGACACGGGCACAGGCGGTGCGCTGGGACGAGCGGCGCGTCGACGCGTACGCCACGTTCGCGCGAGCCGTCAAGGAGATGCACCTGGTGGCGATGCGCCTCACCCGGTCATCGCCGACCGAGACGGCCGAGCGGGAGGCCGACCTGCATGTGCTGGACGAGGCCGACAACGAGTGCTCCAAGGCATGGGAAGGAGTGCTCCTGCTCGGCGACGCCGCCACGGTCGACGCCGGCCGAAACTGGCGCGAGGCGGCGTATCAACTCGTCGCGGCGGCGCGCGGACGCACGGATGATCGCTTCGACCGCGAGGCGGCGGTACGCGATACCGACGAGGGCCGTGACCGCTTCTACGCCGCGGCACGCGCAAGCCTCGCCGTCGGCGGCGCGGTCGCCCAGGCGCACTGGCTCACCCAACGCCGGCGCCCTATATAGCTGGCCCGTCCCAGCGTGACAGGATGTGCGCGCGGATTCACGGGGGAGGACGATCATGCGGGTCTGTTATGCCGTCTTGGCTGGGGTCGTAGCGGTGGCAAGCCTGCCGGCGAGTGCGGCGGCGGCGCCCAAGCCGCACCACACCACGGTGACGCGCGACGGTGCCCGGCTCACCGTGGAGCGCGCCAGCGCCGCTGGCCAGACAGCACCGAAGCTCGCGGCCGCCGCC
The DNA here is from genome assembly GCF_036906915.1 of Micromonospora sp. CPCC 206061. Taxonomy (NCBI): domain Bacteria; kingdom Bacillati; phylum Actinomycetota; class Actinomycetes; order Micromonosporales; family Micromonosporaceae; genus Micromonospora; species Micromonospora sp. CPCC 206061. Next base: position 114,750 of record NZ_JBAKHX010000008.1, on the reverse strand, counting down.
ACCACGTCGTCCATGGACTTCGACCGCGACGGCAAGGACGAGATCGTCGTCGGCGGCTTCATCGACACCGGATACGGTGTGATCGTCACGTACTCCGGCCTGCCGCAACGCGACCGCATCGAGTCGCCGATCTTCTCGCCGACACGGCCCAACTTCGGCGACGCGATGACCTCGGGAGACTTCAACGGCGACGGGTACGGCGACCTGGCCGTCGGGAATCCGGGTGAGTTCGCGCCCGCCGGCGCTGACCGGGCCTTCGGCGGCGCGGTGTGGATCTTCTACGGCGGCGCGAGCGGCCTCGACATCAGCCAGCCCCAGCACTTCAACCAGAACGTGGCCGGCGTGCCTGGCGACATGGAGGGCTACGACATGTTCGGGCATGTCGTAGCCGCCGGCGACCTCAACGGCGACGGCCGCGACGACCTCGCGATCGGCGCGCACGGCGAGAAGGTCAACGGTCAGGAAAACGCCGGCTCCGTGACGGTCCTGTACGGCGCCGCCGGCGGGCTGACCACCACGGGCACCCAGCTGTTCACCCAGGAGACCGCCGGCATTCCCAGCGCCGCCGAACCGCACGACACTTTCGGCTACGGCCTCGCCATCGGAGACATGACCAGGGACGGATACGCCGACCTGGCCATCAGCGCACCATCCGAAGGAGAGTCGAACAGCCCGTACGAAGGTGGCTTGATCATGCTGCTTCGCGGCAGTGCCACCGGCGTCGTCACGACCGGCGTCACCTCGTTCTACGGCGCACCGCAGGGTCTCAGCGCGATCGGCGACACCATGTCGATCGCGGACGTCGACGGGGACGGCGACGGCGACCTCGTGGCCGGCGCACCGCGCAGCTGGGTCGGGTACGTCGTCTACGTACCGGGCGCGACCGCCGGATTGGACGTCGCCCGGATCAGGGCGATCAGCATGGAGACGCCCGGCGTGCCCGGTGACCCGAACGTCCACGTGCCCGACGACACACCACACGCGTACTTCGGCCAGAGCCTGTCGACCGGCGACGTCACCGGCGACGGCCGCGCCGACGTGCTCACCGGTGCCATGACGTACGACGCCAACGGTGTGCGCGACTCGGGTGCGGTCTTCCTCATCCCGGGCCAGGCCGCCGGTCTCACCGGGGCCGGCACGCTCATGCTGACCCAACGCGCCGCCAGCGCGCCCGTGCGACGTGAGCGGCCCGGTTGCCAGCGGCCGGAGCCAGGCGAGTACTTCGGCGAGGCCAACGCGATCCTGAACCTCGACGGGATCGGCGCGCTCGACATGCTGACCGCAACGAGCGGCGAAGACGAGAGCGGCCTGATCGTCAAGATCGGCATGCGGTACGCCTCGCAGCGTCCCGCAGCGGGCCGACCCGCCCCGACCCGCGTGCCGGTGGGTCTCACCACGGCCAGCTGCCAGACCGGCGCCGACCTGGGCGCCTACACGGCCGGCCACACGCTCCTGCACCGCTAGGGCCGCCAACGGCCGTGCCCAGCGAAGGCAGGCCTCGAAGATGACGAAGGGCGTTCTCCTCCGAGGAGGGGAACGCCCTGGTCAAGATGTTGCGCGCCCGAAGGGATTCGAACCCCTAACCTTTTGATCCGTAGTCAAATGCTCTATCCGTTGAGCTACGGGCGCAGGTGCTCGACCAGTGTACATACCAGGCCTCAGCGCGGAGACTCCGGGATTCGAACCCGGGAGGGGCTTTAAGACCCCAACCGCATTAGCAGTGCGGCGCCATAGACCAGACTAGGCGAAGTCTCCCAGGCGGCCCTCTCAGACCACCGCCGGTCGAGGATACCGTGACCGCCGGCCGGGCAGCAAAGAGGTACAGGATTTCCGAGAGGTGCGGCGCGCAGATCGGGACTAGGCTGCCTCGACATGGAGGAGGACCAGCGGTCCAGCGGCCGGCGCCCCCGGGCAACCGGCCAGCAGCGAGATCCGCGCGGCCGTAAGCCGGTGGCGGCGTTCACTCCGCCCGAACCCGAGCCCGAGCCTGAGCAGCCTCGCAAGCCACCGGCCAAGCGGGCGGAAGCGCCCCGACCGGCACCATCCGTGCTCTTCCAGCCCCCGACGCCGCCGCCCGCAAGCCCTCGACCCGCCACCCCGCCCCCCGCCTCCCAACTGCCCTTCGACGCCCCTCGCGGCGAGCCGCCCGCACGCGGCGAGCCCCCCGCGAAGGCCGGCACCGCCTCGCAGGGCAACACGCCGGAAGAGAGCGAGACGACCAAGCCGGCGGGACGCCCGACCAAGGCAGCGCGAGCCAAGAAAGCCCCAGCCAAGGCGACGTCGGCCAAGGCGACACCAGCCAAGGATGCGCCGCCAGAAGCCGCACCCACCAAGGCCACGCCCACCAAGGCCACGCCCACCAAGGGCGTCCGGGCCAAGGACGCTCCCGCGAAAGCGGCGCGAGCGAAGGGGGCACCGCGCGGGGCAGGGGTCTCCGGTGAGACCTCCGCCACAGCCACCCCGAACGAGCCCGCGCCGGCGGCGACCGAGCCCGTGAAGAAGACCAGGAAGGCAGCGCCGGCTCGCCGGGCCGCGGCGCCGGCAGAGAGCCAAGCGGCCACACCAGCCGAGACCGTCGGACCAGCCGCAACCGAGCGCGACGCCTCGAAAGAGCGAACCAAGGCGCCCACGGCCGCTAGGGCCGAGCCGATCCCAGGGACCGAGCCAGCCCCAGCTGAGCCAACCCCAGCCGAGCCAACCGCCGCCGCGCCGAGCACGGACGAGGCGATTTCGGCGGCCAAGGCGGCCGCGGTGAGTGCGGCGCCCGCGAAGAAGGCGGCCAAGAAAGCTGTCAAGGTCGCCAAGAGAGCCGCCGCGCCGGTACGGGATGAGGCGAAGCCACCGATCATCGTGGCACCGCGAGCGGTACCCAGGCTGCTGGACCGCCCCGGCTATGCGCCCGAACTGCTCGCAGCGACCGCGGTGCGGACCCTCGGCCCGCGCGCTCGCGCGTGGGCCACCCAGACCCGAGCCACCTATCCGGCCGCGACGCCTGACGGCCTGGCGCGACTGGCGACGCAGCGGTATGTCCGCATCGCCGGCGCTAGTGGACTGGTTTCGGCCGTTGCGGGCCTTTTCGGGCCGTTCGCGGAACTAGCCGCACTCGGGTGGGCGCAGGCCGGGCTGGTGCTGCATCTCGCGGCGGCGTACGGCCACGATCCGACCGACCCGGAGCGCGCCGTCGACCTGCTCGTGCTGACCCGCGTGCACCCGACGGTCGAGACCGCGCGGGCCGCGCTCGCGGCGGCGGAGGTCGCTGAGGCGGAAGACCAGCCGGTGCAGCGCGCTGCCGAGGCGCTGTGGCGCGTCGCGGCGCCGCTGGCCGGGCAGACCGGCGGTTGGCTGGCGATGCGGCTGGCGGCGCGGCTGATTCCCGGAGGTGCCGTGGTCACCGCGGGCGCCGGCGACGCGGCCGTTGTGGCGCGGCTCGCCAGCCGCGCCCGCGCGCATTACCGCGCCTGATCGGCGGAGCAGGCGAGCGAGTGCGGGGCACGCGGCTAGAGCCAGGTCACGTGGTCTTTCAGCAGGGTGTATCCGACGAATGCCACCACATCCAGCAGCGTGTGCGCGATCACCAGCGGCACCACACGCTTGAAGCGCAGGTAGAACAGGGCGAAGATCACGCCCATCACGGCGTTGCCGATGAACCCGCCGAACCCCTGGTAGAGGTGGTACGAACCGCGGAGCAGCGCGCTGGTCGCGATGACGGCGCCAATCCGCCAGCCCATCTCCCGTAGCCGGGTCATCAGGTACCCGACCACGACCACCTCTTCGAGGATCGCGTTCTGGGCGGCGGCCAGGATCAGCACGGGCACCGCCCACCACACGTCCGGCAACGCGGCGGGCACCACGTTGGTGTTGATGCCCAGCTCGCGGGCGCCGAGATACAGGAGCAGGCCGGGTAGGCCGATCAGGGTCGCGAGGCCAGCGCCCGACCCCAGGTCGAGCCAGGGCCGCCGCTGGTCCAGGCCGAGCGCACGTCGCCCATCGCCGTCGCGATTGAGCAGGTGTACTGCCAGCAGCACCGGAACCAGCGCGAAGAGGATGCCCAGCAGTTGGTACGTCAGGTCCAGCCAGGGCCGCGGCGACTGCGAGGCGTTGAGCGTCGCGTTCTGCTGGGAGAGCGGACGCTCGGCGGTCAGCCGGGCGGTTATCGAGACCAGCGCGTACACCGCCGACTGCCCGAGCGACACCCCGAGTACCAGGAGTACCTCGTTGCGCCGCGTCGTGCGGGCGGCCGATGTGGCCGTACTGGATTCGGCTAGGTCAACCGTCACCCGACCACTGTGCCCGACGGATCGACCGTCTGGCCCGCCCGGACGGCGAAGAAGTCTCCGCCCTTCCGGCGTACGTCGTCGGTGCCCCACGCCCGGTCCCGTGGCACCTTGATCATCCGCGGGATGTGCTTGGCGCAGTGGATGTACGCCTCCTCTACGAAGACCCGCACCCATCGCTCCGCGCGCCGGCCGGGTACCGGATCGACGGGCAGGCCGGGATGGGTGGCGCGCATGATGTCGTCCTGGACGATCGTGGCCGATCCGTTGACGTGCAGCCCGATGACGTCCCGTACGAAGTCGACGAAGAGCAACCCGACGTGGGCGTTCTCCACGATGTTGCCGAGGCTGGCGAGCACGCCGTTGCCCCGGTACTCCGGCCAGGCCAGCACGCGCTGGTCGAGCACCTGGACGAAGCCCGCGGGCCCGGCGCGAAATGTGCAGTCGCACTCGCCGGTCGCGTCGGAACTCGCGACGAACATCATTTCCTGTCGGGCAAGAAACTCGATCATCCGTGGATTCAGATGATCGAGCATCTGCTGTGTGTAGAACCTTTCGGCTCGCCCCGCAGTGCCGCATTCTTGCTGCAAGAGATGCTCGCCGCTCATATCGGTGCCTCCCAATCTCACAGCGTGTGGCGAAACGGTAGCGGGGAGTGTTCCAGTTAAGTCGCACACTCTGTGCGACTTACCGGCACGTTAAGTCGTCACCCTGAAACCCTCGTGCTCTCCGAGAGAAGGGCTTCAATGGGTAATCTCTCGCGGTTGCTCAAGGAGAGCTGGACCCTTGTCGAGGAGCAGCAGGACAAGGTCGCCGGCTATTTCTATGCGCGGATCTTCCTGTCCAACCCGCACCTGCGGGCACTCTTTCCGGTGCACATGGACGTCCAGCGGGCCCGCCTGCTCGGCGCCATCGTGACGGCGATCCAGACTCTGGACGACCCGGAACGCTTCGAGGACTACCTGCGGGCCCTCGGACGCGACCACCGCAAGTTTCACGTGCAACCAGAGCACTACGACGTGGTGCGGGACGCGCTGCTGGAGGCGCTCCGCACGTTCGCCGGTGAGCAGTGGGGCGTCGAGTACGAGCAGGCGTGGTCCGACGCGTACAACGTGATCGCGAAGAAGATGATGGCCGGCGCCGACGCGGACACGAACCCGCCGTTCTGGCACGCCGAGGTGCTCTCGCACGAGCGCCGCAGCCGCGACATCGCGGTGTTCACGCTCCGCCCCCTCCAGCACCCGCTGGAGTACCGTGCCGGCCAGTACGTCAGCGTCGAGGCGCCTCGCTATCAGCCGCGACTCTGGCGGACGTACTCGATGGCCAATGCCCCGCGACCGGATGGCACCCTCGATTTCCACGTCCGGGCGCTCGGCGCGGGGTGGGTTTCCAGCGTGCTGGTCCGCCGGGTGAAACCCGGCGACCTGCTGCGGATCGCGGCGCCGATGGGCTCGATGACGCTGGACCGTAAGTCGACCCGCGACATCGTCTGCGTGGCCGGCGGCACCGGACTGGCGCCGATCCGGGCCCTCATCGAGGAGCTGACCCGCTACAACCGCACCCGGTGGGTGCACGTGTTCTTCGGCGCCAAGGACAGGGAGGACCTCTACGACCTCGACGAGCTCAACCGCCTGGCGGCACGCCACCCGTGGCTGTCGGTGGTGCCGGCGTGCAGCGACGACAAGAGCTTCACCGGCGAGCACGGCAACATCAACGACGTGGTGGCGCGCTTCGGGCCGTGGGAAAACCACGACTTCTTCGTCTCCGGCTCCGCGGTCATGGTGAAGCACACCCTGCGCACGCTGGCGGAGATGCAGGTGCCGGCGGTCCGCATCAAGTACGACGCGTTCGGCGACATCTGATTCAGTACCGCCAGGGCGTGCCAGCCTCGCGGTACTCCTCGATGGGCACCAGCGGCACTCCGGGTGTCATGCGGTCGGCGTAGAGCCGGCCCTCCAGGTGGTCGATCTCGTGCGCGACCAACCGGGCCATGCCGTGCTCGAACGCGGTGATCACCCGGCTGCCGTCCCAGTGCGCGTGCTCGACGTGCAGCCGGAGCGGGCGCGACACGAGGCCGCGCACGTCGAAGAAGGAGAGGCAACCCTCGTACTGCTCGTCGACCTCGGGCGACGCGTCGACGACCCTCGGATTGAGCAGCACCACCGCCTCGGCGCCCCGGTCGACGGGCCGCACGACGGCGGCGGCCCATGGGATCCCGATCTGCGGCGCCGCGAGGCCCACACCCTTTGCGAAGGAGTGCAGCTCCTCGACCCGGTCAAGCGTCGCCATCAGGCGTTCGACGATGCCGCGCGCGGCCTCCTCGTCGATCGGCAGCACGAACTGCCGCGCCGGCTGGCGCAGGCTGTCGGCCCCCCGCTGCACGATGCCAACAGACCGCATCCGCTCGCTCGCGCGCGGACCGCTGCCGCGCCCGCTCCTCGGCGGCGGGCCGTTCGCGCGGAAACGCCATTCCAATCGGTACCGGGCGTTGAGCGGCGGCGACTCGGTGGCCCACTCGAAGACCAGCCGGTCATTGTCCGAGCGCTGCACCAGAGGAGTACGCAGCGGCGCCTCCTCGGACGACAGCGATGTCTCGACGCCCCACACCTGCGGGTCGAGCCCTTGCGGAAAGTCCAGGCGCACCGCGAGCCGCCGGGTGGGCAGCCGCACCGCGCGCTGGAACCACTGTCCCCACTTCTCATGGCTGACCGTGTACGCGTACTCGATCGTGGTCCGCTGCCCGGGATAGAGAGGGAACCGTCCGTCCGCGTTTTCGAAGAGCAGCCACACCTCTTTGAAGGCGTCCCGGTCGTGCTTCTTGCGAAACTCCATCGCCTCGCGCGCCGGCTCGTCGCCGCACCACGCCTGGAGGTCCAGCTCGGCGAAGCTGAGGGGGTGCTCGCGGTGGTGCCGGTTGGAGCGCTCGGGATCGTTCGGGTACCGGTCAACGGCCACCCGCACGAGGTAGCGCGTGACCGGCTCGGTGCCCGCGTTGTAGAGCGACCGCCGGATCACGCATCGATAGGAGCCCTCCCGATAGGAGAGGTTGGCGACCTCCTGTTCGACGATCAGGCCGGTGCCGGGCGGGAGCCACTGCTCCGGTACCGGGGGATCGCGGTGGCTGGCCGACGCGGAACGCGTGTGACGCAGTTCGTCGTACTCCTGGTACCGCTGCCAGATCGCGCCGCCGGCGCCGAGCACCGCCTCCGCGCGCCGCGCGAAATCCTCTGTGGGACGGTGGCGGCGTCCTTCGACATGGCTGACGTAGGAGGGGTCGAAGCCCATCCGGGCCGCGAGCTGCTTCTTGCTCAGGTTGCGCTCAGTGCGCCACCTGGCGAGTTCGGCCGCGAACGTATCGGCCGCCCGCTCGATGGGCGATGTCGTCATGCTGGGTCCCTGAGGGCCGGGATTTTCAGTCTCCTTTCCGACTCGCCATGCTCACGAGGAGTGCCGCGTTCCCGACAAAAGCCTTGACAAACTCGACCGGGCGTTACTCGGACATCACTCTATGTAGTGATTCGACTTGGCGGATCCGGGTAACACGCTCAGTAACCACAGATACCGTGAGTGACACATGAGACAGGATTGCTCCATTCCTTGGTTAGCCTTGCCTTAGTAAGCTAAGGTTGGCCGTCAGTCCTGGATCGGAGGGAATTGTCGGGTGGCATCGGTGATACGGCGACAGACCTGGTGCACCGCCAGCGGTCACGCGCGCACCGATCTTCACACCGGAGACGACGCAGAGTGACCACCGCCGTCCCCCACCGCATCCATGCCATCGACCCGCTGGCGCCGATCACCATGACGCTGCGATCCATGTTCGGCACCGACGACCTGCCAGGGCTCGCGCCCGGCCTGGTCGTGCCTTACCCCATTCCGGGCCACGCCGGCTGGATGCCGGCCACGGAACTGACCAGCGGCGCCCGGCTCGGCGACCTACTCGAAGCCGCCAAGCGGCGCTGGCAAGCATCGCCACACGCGGCCGCCGCGCTGGCCTGGAAGTCCTACACTTACTGGCTGGCCCTGCCAGCCGTGCTCGGCTGGGCCTCGGCGCGGCGCGTCCCCCTGCTCGACCCGGCCAACGTGCAGGTCAGACTCGATCGGGGGCCGTTGTTGACGGTGGGCCTGCGCCGATCGATCCCGGTGGCGGTGCTGCCGTCCGACCCGCTCGCCCTCGCCGGCCTGCCGGAGGTGCGGGTGGTCACCGACGAGGCCGCCCTGCTCGCGTCGCTGCGCGAGTCGCTGCTCGACGCGCACCTCACGCCCATGCTCGACGCCATCCACGCCCACGTCCGCCTGGGGCACCGCACGCTGCTCGGCTCGGTGAGCTCGGGGATCGCGCACGCGATCCTGCGGGCGGCGGATGTGCTCCCCGGTTCCACCGTCGAACACACCGGCACCCTGCTGACCGCACTGGGCATCGACGACTTGATCGAGCTGGTGCCAGGGCCGACCGGCGAGCCGACAGTGCAGCGCAAGACCTGCTGCCTAGCCTTCACATTGCCAAACCCCAAGATCTGCGCCGGCTGCTGCATCTCCCCGCGCTAGCCCGCCGGCCGCGCCCCCTCCGGCCCCCTCCGGCCCCCTCCGGCCGCGCCCCTCCGCCTCCGCCGGGCGCGCTCCCTTTCGTCGATCAAGGGCAAATGCACGTGCTTTGATCTCCTTTCCGCGTGCGTTTGCCCTTGATCGATGCGACTGCCCTTGATCGACGTCGCTCAGGTTTGGTAGGTAGCCCGCAGGGTTGCCCGGGCCAGGGTGTGGAAGGCCAGGTGGAAGCCGACCACCGCGGGCGAGACGTCCGGGTTGACATCCAGCTGGTCGACGTCGATGGCGTGCACCGCGAAGACGTACCGGTGCGGCCGGTCGCCGGAGGGCGGCGCGCTTCCGCCGTAGGCTCGCGTGCCGTAGTCGTTGCGGACGTGGAACCCGCCGTGCACATCGCTCGCGCCCGCACCGCGCTCCAGCTCGGTAACCGAGGCGGGCAGGTTGACCAGGGTCCAGTGCCAGAACCCGCTGCCCGTCGGCGCGTCGGGGTCGTAGCAGGTCACCACGAAACCGCGGGTCTGCGCCGGGAAGCCCGACCAGGCCAGGTGCGGTGAGAGATTCTGGCCACCGACGCTGTCGTGCGCGAACGCGGAGTCGAGCGGCTTGCCGTCTTGAACATCGTCGCTCGTGAGGGTGAACGACGGCACGGGCGGCAGCAGGTCGTACGGATCCGGCGCAATAGGACGATCGAGACTCATTCCGCCATCCTTGCACCTGGTCCCGGACTTCGCGGCGGGACGTTCTGCCGTATCCTTCCGAAAATGCTTCGCGTTGTCGTCGCTGGCGTCGTGGCTTTGGTTGCCGTGCTGTATCCGGCATCCGCATCGTCCGCAGCCGTCCAGCCCGTGTCCCGGTTCGACTTCGACGGCGACGGCCTCGACGACCTCGTGGCGGGCGCCCAGACGTTCGCGGACCAGGACGCGCCCGCTGGAACGCCCAGCGGCGGCGGTTACATCATCGACTACTCCAGCCGGTCCACTCTGGACGTTCTGACGCCAGGCAACACCGGCCTTCCGTATCTGGGCAGGCCGACGGCTGGCAATTTCAACGGCGACGGATACGCCGACCTGGCCGTCGTCTACAACGGTGTCCGTGTGCTCTTCGGCAGCCCTAACGGCCTGCTCGCTGCCAGCGCGCAGCAATTCGCGGTGGACGGCAACGCCATCGCCGCCGGCGACATCAACAAGGACGGGTACGACGACCTCGCGGTCGGCGACAATGCCGCATCGGTCGGCGCCGGCGCGGTCACCGTCCTCTACGGCGGTGCGAACGGCATCGTCACGTCCACCGCCGTCGTGATCACACAGGACACCCCAGGTGTACCGGAGACCAGCGAGGAGGACGACCGGTTCGGCGAGTCGGTGGCGATCGGCGACGTCACCGGCGACGGCTACGCCGACCTGGCCGTCGGCGCCCCCGGCGAAGGCGTCCTCTGGCCCCATCAGGAAGACGGCAGCGTGACCCTCCTCGTCGGGTCCGCCAACGGCCTCTCAACCAGCAACGCCACCTTCATCGGCGGAGCGCGTGACGTCGCCGCGGGCGTACTCGGTGAGCAACTGCTGATCTCCGACCTCAACGGTGACCGTCGCGGCGACGTCCTGGTGCCCACCCCGCGCAGCCACAGCGGCCTGGTCGTCTACCTGCCCGGCACCGCCAGCGGCCTGACCACGACCGGGCACCGCGTCATCTCCGCCTCCACGGTCGGCCACCCAGACGATTGGCGCATATCCAGCTTCGGCAACGCCATCGCGACCGGCGACGTGACCGGTGACGGGCTGGCCGACCTGCTGGTCGGCGACGCGGGCAAGACGATCGGAAACGCTGAACTCGCCGGCGCCGTTTTCCTCCTGCCTGGCACGCGGTCCGGCCCAACCGGCGCGGGCTCGCAAATGTTCACCCAGGCAACCGGCATCGACTATCCGACGCGACGCCGTCCATACACGCCCGATTCACGCAAGCCGCAGCCCTTCGACCAGTTCGGCCAGGCGATCACCGTTCTCAACCTGGACGGGGTCGGCGCACTCGACGTCGTGATCGGGTCGCCGACGGACGGCCCCGGGCTGGAGCCCGGAACCCTCACCTGGCTCGTCCCCGCCACCAACAAGCCGGCCCCGCGCGGAACGAAGGTGGCATGGCAGGGCGCTCTGACGACCGGGCCGATAATGGCGGGCTCGGCGGTCCCCAGGCACCGCTTCTCCGTCTACCACCTTGGTCGCACCCTGCTCCACTTCTAGAAATGGAGCGGGGTGAGTGGAGTGTCTTACCGTCCATGGCATGGCAGCGGCGGTCGGCACCGTCGTCGTGGGCGTCACGTGGTTCGTCCGGCGCGGACGGATAGCGCCCTATCCAGCACGACCCTGACTCATCGGCTCGGCCCACAGTTGTCGGCAGCGAACGGCTCACCGCGCTCTGCCCCACTCGTCCGCGTATCCGCAGGTCAGAGGGGATTTTCTGCTTTTGAGGGCGGAGGGTGTGGGATTCGAACCCACGAGGACGCGCAAACGCCCTAGCGGTTTTCAAGACCGCCGCCATCGGCCACTAGGCGAACCCTCCGTGGCCGCCGCCGAAGCGGCAGCCGTGCCTAGTGTGCCATGGCCCGCCACCGGTCCGCCGATCGAGGACTAATCCATCGATCAAGGGCAAACGCTCGTGAAAGAGAGATCAAACCACGTGCGTTTGCCCTTGATCGGCGAAGAGGCGGGGAGTCGGCGACAATCGGACGCATGCGTGCGGTCACGGTCACACGGCCCGGTGGGCCGGAGGTGTTGGAGTGGGTGGAGGTGCCGGATCCCGAGGCCGGCCCGGGCGAGGTGCTCGTCAAGGTCAGGGCCAGCGCCGTGAACAGGGCGGACATCCTCCAGAGACAAGGGAACTACTCGCCGCCGCCGGGCTCGTCCCAGTACCCGGGGCTTGAGTGCAGCGGCGTGATCGCCGCGACCAACGCCCCGGTCTGCGCGCTCCTGGCCGGCGGTGGCTACGCCGAGCTCGTGGCCGTGCCCGAAGCTCACACGCTGCCCATTCCACGCAACCTCACGGTCGAGGAGGCTGCCACGATGCCTGAGGTCGCGTGCACCGTCTGGTCGAACCTTGTCCAGATCGCCGGCCTGCAGAGGGGTGAGACCCTGCTCGTGCATGGTGGCGGCAGCGGGATCGGGACGTTCGCGATCCAGTTTGGAGCGGCGCTGGGCGCGCATGTCGTCACCACCGCACGGCGGTCGAAGCACGCGGCGCTCAAGGATCTTGGCGCGCACGAGACGATCGACTACACCGAGCAGGACTTCGCCGCCGAGGTCAAAGCAGACGTCATCCTCGACATCATCGGCGGCGCCTACCTCGATCGGAACTTGGACGCCCTCGCCCGGCACGGCCGGATCGTCGTGATCGGGCTGCAGGGTGGGCGCAAGGGCGAGCTCAACCTCGCGGGCCTGATGGCCAAGCGGGGCACGATCTACGGGTCGATGTTGCGGTCGCGACCCCATGACGAAAAGGCCGCCATCGTACGGGGCGTACGCGACGAGGTCTGGCCGCTGATCGAGTCCGGGGCGATCAAGCCCGTGATCGACCGGCGGCTGCCCATGTCGCAGGCGGCGGAGGCGCATCGGATCGTGGAGGCGAGCGAGCACCTCGGCAAGGTGGTACTGCTGGCAGAGTGAGGCCCCGGCGCCGCACGTGCGCCGGGGCCTCAGCCGACCCTCCCCAGGTCGGGCCTGTGGGCTGGCTAGAGCGTCAGCGTCCAGGTGTTGATGTGGCCGGTGTCGATCGAGTAGACATCCTGCACCCTCAGGCGCCAGGTGCCGTTGGCAGCCTCGCTCGACAGGTTCGCCGTGTACGTCGCGTTGACGTTGTCGGTGCTGTCGGTCGCGCTGTTGTTCTTGAGCCGGTACGAGGTGCCGTCCGGGGCGAGCAGGTCGACGACCAGGTCACCGCGGTACGTGTGGACGATGTTGACGGCCACCGTCGAGCTGGTCGATGGTGCGCGGCCGCAGCCGGCGATGGTGATCGAGCTGGTGACCGCGGCACCGTTGTCCGGGATGGAGACGTCGGTGCCGTTGCTGCCGGTGCAGCTACCTGTGCTGCCGCCGGTCACGGTCAGGCTGTACGTGGCGGTCCGGGTCGCGGACGCGCCGGTGCCGGTCACCGTGATCGTGTAGGCGCCGGATGCCGTCGACGCCGAGGTGGCGAGCGTCAGGGTCGACGAGCCTCCCGACGTCACGGACGTAGGGCTGAACGTCGCCGTCACGCCCGCCGGCAGGCCGCTGGCCGAGAAGGTGACCGACTGCGCCGATCCCGACGTGGTCGCCGTGCTGACGGTCGTGGTGACGGAGCTGCCCGCCGCGACCGAGCCGGAGGTTGGCGAGGTTGCGATCGAGAAGTTGTTGGCCGGGGGTGTCGTGGTGTTAGCCACGTGGAGCAGCTGGTTGGGGGTACCGGTGCCCACATTGGTCACGACACCCGCCGTCGAGCCGCTGACCAGGGATTCGCGGACCTGGGCTGGGGTGTACGAGGGGTTCGCGGCGAGCGTGAGCGCCGCCGCGCCGACCACGTGAGGCGTGGCCATCGACGTACCGCTGATCGTGTTGGTCGCGGTGTTGCTGTTGTACCAGGCGGAGGTGATGTTCACGCCGGGCGCCAGGATGTCGACGCAGTTGCCGTAGTTGGAGAAGCTGGCGGCGGCGTCGTTGTTCTGGGTGGCTCCGACGGTGATGCCCTCGGCGACCCGGGCCGGCGAGTAGTTGCAGGCGTTCTGCCGGACGCCGAGCGCGTTGCCGTTGCCGGACGCGATGCCGTAGGTGATGCCTCCGGTGTTGATGGAGTTGCGGACCGCGTTGTCCAGTGCGGAGTCGACGCCGCCACCGAGGCTCATGTTGGCGACGGCGGGCTTGACGGCGTTGGCGGTGACCCAGTCGACACCGGCCACCACACCGGCGGTGGTGCCCTCACCGGAGCAGTTCAGCACGCGTACCGCGACGAGCTGCACGCCCTTGGCGACGCCGTAGGAGGTGCCGCCTACGGTGCCGGCCACGTGTGTGCCGTGGCCCTGGCAGTCATCGGCGTTGGTGTCGCCGTCGACGGCGTCGTAGCCGTGGACCGCGCGGCCGCCGAAGTCGTTGTGGCTGATCCGGATGCCTGTGTCGATGATGTACGCGCGCACCGAGCTGGCGGCGGTCGGGTAGGTGTACGACCTGTTGAGCGGCAGGTTGCGCTGGTCGATGCGGTCCAGTCCCCACGACGGGGGGTTCGTTTGGGTCTCTTGGATCGTCATCTTGTGGTTCTGTTCGACGTACGCGACCGCGGGGTTGGCGGCGATCTGCGCCGCGCGTTTCGCGGTGGCCTTGACCTCGAACCCGCGTACCGCGGAGCGGTAGGTGCGCGCCACCGCACCGTCATGCTTCGCGGCCAGGTCCTTGGCGCTCTTCGCCACGTCACTGCCGCGCACCGCGGAGTCCTTGAATACCACGATGTAGCTGTTGGCGACGGCGGTCTCGCCGCCGGCGTTGCGGATCACACCTTCTGGTTCCGCGGCGAGCGCGGGCGGTGCGGCCATTGATAGGGCCACCGTCACTCCGACGGTGGCCATGCCGAGCGTCTTGAGGCGACGCTTCAACTGGGGTGTCATATCCCCACTCCTCCCCTCTAACCGGCACCTGCCCGACCGGACGCTTGTGGCGCCGGATCGGGCAGTTACGGATGCCGATTGGAGGAGAGGTTATTGGGTTGGATCACCGACCGTTAGATGTTGAAGTCTCTATATCACCGGCGATAGGTAACGCGGCGTTAGCGGTTGCGGCCATCCTGTACATAAAGGAGCTCGAGGATGGAGCGGGCCGCCTCGAACCACCGGTCGAGCCACCCGGGTGGCGGCACGCTGCCCTTGGGCGGCAGTTCCATCAGCAGTCCCCGCAGCAACGGGTGGTCGACGAGCGAGCCGGTTCCGTGGGGTTCCAGCCAACTCGTCGGGGGGAAGACCGGTCCGGAACCGTTGTGGAGCATGTGCTCGGGCTCCGGCAGATCATTGTCGCGGCGGACCGGCTCATAGCCACCGGGCTGCGGAAACCGTTCCGGCGCCTGGCCAGCGAAGCGTTCCTGCATGGTGGTCGAGCCGTTGCCGACATCCTCTGGCCCCATATTCATGTCCGGTACAACGAGGGTGTGGCGGCCTAGCGACGGAAGCGCGGCTGGCAGGAACCTGCCAGCCGCGCTTCCCTATGGGGCCCTTGTCTAGAGGTCGAACTCACCGTCCTTGGTACCACCGACGAACGCGTCCCATTCGTCGGCCGTGAAGACTAAGACCGGACCGGTCGGGTTCTTGGAGTCCCGAACCGCGATCGCCTCGTCAACGAAGGCGACTTCGACGCAGTTGTCGCAATTTGGTCCGCTTCGCGAACTCTTGCGCCAATTCGCCTGACTCAGGTCCAACCCCTTGACCTCGACTTCCACAACGGCTCCTTTGCCAGCTTTGCGATAACAGCCGCGGACTCCTCAGGACGGAGCGCCGCAGCGCGGATGTGATCAAAAATGAACACGTACTTCCGCAATTCCTCACTCTTCTCCAAGAAGAGGCCGCCCGTGGCGTTTTCCGCATAAACGACATCGGGGTCGCCCGCTTCGGGGAAGTCGAGGATCGCGAAGGTCCCGTCCATACCGGCATGCGCACCGGCCTCGAAGGGCAGGACCTGGAGCGTTACATTGGGCAACTCGGCGGCCTCGACTAGCCGGCTCAACTGAGCACGCATGACGGCGTCGCCACCGACCGGACGACTCAGCACCGCCTCGTCGAGAACCACCCACAGGTCGATCGGATCGTCCTGAGTCAGCAACGACTGCCGATTCAAACGGACACGCACGCGCCGCTCGACTTCGTCAGCCGTAATATCGGGCCTGGCGGCCCGGATCATCGCTTTGGCGTACTCCTCCGTCTGTAGCAGGCCGGGGACAACCTGCTGCTCATAGGCGCGTACGGAGTTGGCAGCCTGCTCAAGTCCTACGTAGGCGCCGGTGAGCACCGTGCTGTACGGATGCCACCAGCCCTTTTGCCGAGCCTCGCGTGCGATCTGTACGAGTTCGTCGCTTTCGTCTAGGGATACGCCATATATCCCTAACATGTCGCGGACGTCACGAGGTGTAGCGCTCGTATGACCGGTTTCGATCCTGGAGATCTTCGAGGCGGAGCACTCCAAGCGCTCCGCCACGGTCTCGATCGTCACTCCCGCCGCCTCACGCCGGCGGCGGAGCTCGGCACCGAGCCGGCGGCGGCGGATGGTCGGGCTGCGTCGCTCGGTCACGGTCCCCTCCGAAGGCAGGTCGGGAAGGTCCACTCCCATCGCGCATCCAGCACGGCAGGGGTGCCGTGGCGGAAGGCGGCGACGCGCGACGAGCCGGTCTACGGTTGCAAATGGCGGGCGGCTCACTCGCGATGGAAACGCAGAAGGATACCGGCGTGGGGCGGAACCGCGTTAAGTTTGCGCGTTTCCGGGCCGGACATCAAGCAGCAATTGGGCCCTAAAAACCCAGCGCACCCACCCAAAAGTGCAACTTGCATTGATCACGCTCTTGGTGCACCCTGTGCGTAGGGCTAGGATCACTCACCGTCTTGGACAAGATCTGTCGACGAGAGGGCCATGCCGATCAAAACCGACATATGACTTTACTGAGAGGCGCCTGTACGGCGGACCGGCTAATCAGCGCACGCTGAGACGGTTCGTCCACGGTTCGCGACCGAGTTCTCGCCGCTGCATGCCCTACAGAGCTGCGGCGGCGGGTGCTGTAGCGGGCCGGAACTGACGCTGGCCGGGTGGCCTCCCCCGGCTCCGGCCAGCCCAACAGAACCGCCTAACCGGACTACCCCGGGGGTGGTTCGTACTTACCTGACAACATGGGTAATTTGGTAGAAAACGGCAGCTTCGGACAGGAGTCGACGTGTTACCCCGCTCCGGTGACATCCTCCATGTGACTCGCGAGGCCAGCGTCCAGTTCGTCGAGCCTCTCCTTTTCCGCGTGATCCGAGTCCACGACTGGCCCACCTACGACGGCTGGGTATGGCTGGACGGATACGAGCTCAATGCCGGCGGCGACGCCGTCGAGCGGCGATCGATCTTCGTAAGGATCAGCGGCCTGAAGGCGGTGGGCTCGGCCCCCGACATCCGCACTCGCAACTCCCGGCGCCCCGCAGTGCTACGGCAGGTAGGGGTGCCCAGCCGCTACCGGTGACGCTCCACGTTCGGCAGCCGGCCGTCCCGACCGGCGCCTAGACTGGTACTCATCCACCCAAGTAGGTCCTAACCCGCCGTGATCCGGACCCCCAAACGGGGGGACGGCATGCTCAACGAGCCGAGCACGCGCGCACATCGTTTTGAGGCGCGCCGAATATCGGTGCGCCTCGCCTTTCTCGGTGCGGTGGTACTGGCAGTTGTCGGCGCGGCGATCGCAGGCGCTCAGCCGCTGTCGGTGATCGCCTCACTCAGCTCCGGCAGCGGCGACGGCATCACCGCCACGGACGGTGGAGGGCCGCAGGCATCGGCTGAGCCGCCAGCTGACTGGCAGGACCACCATCACTGGGACGACCCGTGGCCGCCATCGCCGCACCCAAGCGGCGAAGAGTCCGACTCACCTTCGCCGTATCCGGGGCCGCCGACGCCGATCGCGCCGCCGCCGAACGGCGCGGAAGCTCCCGCCGCGGGCCTCGGCGCTCCGCCCGCGGGACCTCCGATTCCCGGTGCGAGCTCGCCGGCGTCGGCCAGCACCACTCCGGGTGGCGGTGTGGCCGGGCCGATTCGAGATCCGGTCGCTGGCGGACCGGGCAAACCCACGACCGGCCTCGGTGATCCGGTGGACCCCACCACGTCTGGTCCCAGGCCGGCCACGCCGGCGGTCACCCCGGTCGTCGCACCGGTGCGCGCCGCCGAAGAGGAAGACGTGGGTTCGAGCACCGCGTACCGCCGCTCCCTGGTCCTGTCGGGCCTGGCGGGCCTCGTGCTAGCGGCGACCGGCCTCACCATGGTCGGCATTCGCCGCCGCCGCTGGTGACGCGCACCCGCCTGCCCCGGCGCGCAATGATCATGAGGTTGGGGACGGTCTGGCCGCCTCGCTGGTCGGCGCGCTGGTCGGCGGGGCGGACGTCGGCGCCGACTCCGCGATGACCAGCACGACCTGGGTACCTTCGGGCACCGTCCTACCGCCAGCAGGATCGGTGTCGATCACGGTACCTGCGGGGCGGTCGGACGGCCGGAACTCCAACCGGTACGGCAGCCCCGCGGCGTCCAGCTGCGCCTGCGCGTCCGCCTGGGTGAGCCCGACGACCTGCGGTACTTCGATGCTGACCGGGCCGCTGGTGGCGGTCGCCGGCGCGCTGGTCGCGGGCGCGGCCGTGGTCGGCGCCGCGGCGGTCGTGGGCACCACCGAGGCGGTCGGTGCCGGCGTCTCGTCGCCCGCACCCGAGTCGTCGGCCCGCATGATCAACCAGACACCGACGATCAGCATGCCGAGCAGCAGCAACGCGATGATGCCAAGCAGGATGGGCATCCACCAGCGCCGCTCGTCCTCGGGTACCGGCTCCCAGTCCGGCGGGACCGGCCCTCGGATGGCGGTGGCGTCCGGCGGCGGCACACCCGCTCGCCCCGACCAGGCACCGCCAGCGGTGGGAATGGGCGCGGTCTCGTCGACGGCTGCCATCGGCGCTGTCTCATCAGACTTGGCAGCGGCCATCGGAGCCGTCTCGTCCGGCGCGACCGCCGACATCGGCGCCGTCTCGTCCGGCGCCGGCAAAGGAGCCGTGGCGTCCGGGCCGGTCCGCTCGTCGGCAGCTTCCGTGTCGGCGCCGCCTGGGCCCGGTGGCTCGTCGACGTCGTCCGCGAACGGGTCGAACTGCTCGGTCTCGTCGCCGGAACGGGCCTCATCGCGGTCGTCGGCCATGGCGCGTCCTCTCGGAGTGCGGCTGCTCAGCGCCAACTTATCGGGGGTTTCACCCGGTCGTGCGCTCGCCACCGGGCCGGCGGGCGCGGTCGCTGTCACTGTCAGGCACGCCAATAACGCTGTCGGGTACCGCCTACGCTGCCGAGTCGCCTCGCTAGCGACCGCCGGTTACGCTGCCCGGCATGGCCGTACGAGGCTGGAGAGGATCGGTCGCGACCGCGATCGGCAGTGCCGCGGGCGCCGCCGCCGCGCAGTTGGGGCTGGGCTACGGGCTCGGCATCATCGCGTGGCTGCCGGCGACTGACGCCGCTGGCGAGGCGGCGTGGGTCGCCAGCCTGGCCTGGGCCGCCTGGATCGCGGCGACATCCACGGTGATCGGTGTGATCTGCGCCGACCGGTTGGGTTCGTCGGCGCCGGAGCGGTCCGCTGTGGACACGCCGCTGGCCACCGCCCTGTGGCGGGTGGCGCTCGCGGTCGCCGCGGCGGTCGGCGGCCTGGTGACGGTGGCGCTGGTGGCCGTGCCGGCGCGGGAGGCGGTACGCGCGGACACGTTCTCGCCGCAGACGATCGCCGCGGGATACGCGGTGATCGGGGTGATCCTGGGGCTACTGGTCGCGGTGTGGGCGGTCGCCACCCGGGCGGTCGCGGCCAACGTGCTCGCGACGGCGAGCTGGCTGTGGCTGCTGGCGATCGTCGCGGTGATCGACGGCGTGGCAACGGGTGACGGGCTCGCCGCGGCGCAACTCGGCGTGTGGCAGATGACCTCGGACGACAGCACGTACTGGGTGCGCAACATCTACCTACCGGGCGCCGGCCTGTCGCTGGGCTCCGCACTGGTGATCGGGACGCTCGCCGCCTGGCCGGCCGCGCGCCGCGGAGATGGGCGCGTCGGCACGGCGGTGTCTGGCGGAATCGGACCACTGCTGGTGGCCGCCGCGTACATACTGGCCGCACCGAAGCTGGTGGGCGTACGCGCGGAGCAGCTGTCCGCGCACCTCATCGCGCCGTACGCGGTGATCGCGGGCCTCGCCGGGTCGGTGCTGATGACCGCGATCTGGCAGCGGGTCCACAGGGAGCCGACCGCGACTGAGCTCGCGGCGCTGGAGTGGCCGGCCGACAAACGAGCCGGCACCCAACCAGCCGACACCAAGCCGGCCGACGCCAACCCGGCCGACACGAAAACTGCCGACCCGAAGCCGGAGCCCGCTCTGGTGCCCGCGCAGACGCCGCGTGTCGACCTGGCGGACGACGCCTATGCGCCGGCGCGGGCGTACGTCTCGGACACAGCGCCACCGGACGCGGCGGTCGAGCCGGCCCGCGGCCAGGCCGCCGTCAAAGCACCGGTTTGGCCCGAGCCCGCAGCGCCGGCGGCAGCGACCGAAGAGCAGCCGAAGCCCAAGGGCAGGCAGCGCCGCGGCAAGACCGCGCAGTGATCAGGCGGTGGCGGCCGGGTAGTTGATGCCGCCCTGCAGCAGCTCGAACGCGCGGTCGGCCAGCTCGGACACCGGCTTGTCGGGCTCGTGCTCGCGCCACGCCCGGATCGCCACCTGGAGGGCGGTCGCCCCGACGGCTGCCACGAGGCCAGGGCGCGGATCGGCGATCGGGTCGACCCCCATGCGCTGCGCCAGGCGCCGGGCGAGGGCGTCGTTTTGCTGGCTGCACATCTCAAGGCTGCGGGCGAGCACGGATGGGCTGTCCTGTACCAGTTGCGCCACGCACGCGAACTTGGACGAGTACGGGCTGGTGCCGTCCGCCTCGTAGCCGCGGAGGACGGCGACGCAGGCGCGCCAGAGCGCGGTGAGCACCGGCTCGTCCGCCGGCCGGCGGTCAAGCTCCTCGTACACGTCCACCCACTGCTGCTCCATCAGGCTGATCACGACGTCTTCCTTGGACGCGAAGTACCGGAAGAACGTCCGCGACGACACCTCGACCGCCTCCGCGATCTCGTCGACGGTGGTCGCCTCGAACCCCTTGTGCCCAAAGAGGTCGAGTGCCGCGTCGATGAGCGCCTCGCGGGTGCGCTGCTTCTTACGTTCTCGAAGCCCAAGAGCGCCAACGGTCATGCTGGCAGTGTATCGCCCTGACTTTATTCCCGTCATGACAGTAGTCACAGTGCGACGTAAGTCGGTTGACGACACTTGTCGTGCACTGACAGATTCCTCGGCATGACGCAAGCAACCATGGAGCGGCTAGAGCCGCGCGTGCGGCAATCCAGCCGGCCCGGACACGGCCACCCGTGGCTGACGCTGCTCGCGGTCGCGCTGGGCGTGATGGTCGTCGGCCTCGACGCGACCGTTGTGGCGATCGCCAACCCGGCCATCGCCCGCGACCTGGGCGCGACCTTCGCCGAGCTGCAGTGGGTCACCAACGGATACCTGCTGGCGCTGGCCGTCTCACTGATCGTCGCCGGGCGCCTCGCCGACCGCTTCGGACGCAAGACGGTGTTTCTCATAGGGGTAGCCGGCTTCGCCGTCGCCTCGGTGGCCGTCGGCTTCTCCACCTCGATCGAGATGGTGATCTTCTGGCGGGTGATGCAGGGCTTCGCCGGTGCGCTTCTCCAGCCGGCCAGCCTCGCGATCCTGCGCAACGCCTTCCCCGCGGAGAAGCTCAACATGGCGATCGGCATCTGGGCCGGCACCTCTGGCCTCGCGATCGCCAGCGGGCCGATCGTCGCCGGCCTGCTCGTGGAGAACGCGAGCTGGGAGTGGGTGTTCTTCCTCAACGCTCCCGTCGCGGTGATCGCGATCGCCATCGGCCTCTGGGTCGTGCGGCAGTCCCGCGACCCCGAGGCGACAGGCTCGTTCGACGTGCCCGGTGTCGCGCTGCTCTCCGCTGCCCTGTTCAGCTTGGTCTGGGCATTGATCAAGGCGCAGGAGCACGGCTTCGGCGACCCGCTGCCGCTGGGCTTCTTCGTGGCGGCCGCGGTGCTCGGCGCCGGGTTCCTCGTCCGGGAGCAGCGCGCCAAGCACCCACTGGTGCCGCTCGGCCTCTTCCGCGACCGGTCCTTCTCGGCCGGCACAGTGCTCGCGATGCTGGGCTTCTTCGCGCTCTTCGGCGCGTTCTTCTTCCTGACCCTGTACCTCCAGCAGGTGCACGGCATGAGCCCCGTCGACGCGGGCGTGCGGCTGCTGCCGATGACCGCGACGTTCATCGTGGCCTCGCCGGTGGCGGGCGCGCTGACCGCGCGCTTCGGACCACGTCCACCGCTCGTCGCGGGCATGCTGCTCACGTCGGTCGCGCTCTTCGCGCTTTCCCGGATCTCGGTACAGGCCGACTACCTCTCCCTGTGGCCATGGTTCATCGTGATCGGCATGGGCTTCGGCCTGGTACTGGTCGGCAGCACCGAGGCGATCGTCGGCAACGCCCCGGCACACCAGGCAGGCCTGGCCGGCGGCATCCAGCAGACCGCCGCCCAGCTCGGTGGCGTACTGGGCACCACGGTCTTCGGCACGGTCCTCGCCACTCGGGTCGGCGACGTGCTGCTGGCGAAGCTGACCGACGCCGGCGTACCGGCCGACGTGGCGCCAGGGCTGGCGGCGGCCGAGGAGTACGTCGCGCAGGGCGTGGCCCCGGTGCCACCCGGTGCGCCGCAGCCGCTTGCCGACGCCATCACGACCGGCAGCCACCTGGCCTTCATGTCCGGGTTCCAGACGGCCCTGGTGGTGGGCTCGGTCATCGCCCTGGGTGCCGCCCTGGTGTCCATGCTGGTGCGCCGAGGCAGCACAACGCCCGGCACCACACACGCCGGCATTTGAGTTAGTCGACGGGCCAGGTGTGTACGGGCTCGTTGGTGCGCTGGAGGCGGGTGTACCGCTGGAGCATGTCGTGCAGCGCGGCGCTCCGGTCGAGGCCGCGCCCGCGCTCGGCGGCCCATACGGCCTCGGTCTGCCAGACAGCGCCGTTCCGCCCGGTCCTGCACCGCTGCTCGATGATGCCGAGCAGCCGGTCTCGCAGGGCCGGGCTGACGCCGAAGCGGTCCAGTCCGGCGTACGCCTTGGGCAGCAGCGACCCGAGCACCAGGTCGGTGACCCGGATCTCGCCGACGCGCGGCCAATGGATGGTGGCTTCGATGCCGCGCCGGGCGGCGGCGTGGAAGTTCTCCTCGGCGACGCTGAACGTGAGCTGCGACCAGATCGGACGGTCGGCCTCGGACAGCTCGCGGGTCAGTCCAAAGTAGAACGCCGCGTTGGCGAGCATGTCGATGACCGTGGGGCCGGCGGGCAGTACCCGGTTTTCGACGCGCAGGTGCGGTCGCCCGTTCATGATGTCGTAGACGGGCCGGTTCCACCTGTAGACGGTGCCGTTGTGCAGGCGCAGCTCGCCCAGGTGCGGCACGCCGCCGTTGTGCAGTACCTCGACCGGGTCCTCGTCGTCGCAGATGGGCAGCAGCGGCGAGAAGTACCGCACGTTCTCCTCGAAGAGGTCGAAGATCGAGGTGATCCACCGCTCCCCGAACCACACGCGTGGGCGTACACCTTGGGCCTTCAGCTCTTCTGGTCGCGTGTCTGTGGATTGCTCGAAGAGCGCGATGCGGGTCTCCGCCCAGAGCTGGCGGCCGTACAGGAACGGCGAGTTGGCCCCCAGCGCGACCTGGACCGCCGCGATGGCCTGGGAGGCGTTCCAGTAGCTGGCGAAGTTTTCCGGGGACACCTGCATGTGGAACTGCACGCTGGTGCAGGCAGCCTCGGGCGCGATGGAGTCGGTGGCGGTCTGGAGCCGTTCGACGCCGCTGATGTCGAGCTCGATGTCTTCGCCGCGAGCCATGACGATCTGGTCGTTGAGCACCCGGTATCGCTCGTTGCTGGACAGGTTTTCCAGCACTAGGTGGCGCGCGGTCAGCGTGGGCAGGATGCCGATGAGCACGATCGTGGCGTCGGCCTTCACCGCGCGGTGCTCCGCGCGGCCGAGGCTGGCCGCCAGGTCGGCTTCGTAGTCGGAGAAGCCGTCGCCCTCGATGAGGCGGGGCCGGGCGTTGAGTTCGAGGTTGAACTGGCCCAGCTCGGTCTGGAAGGTCGGGTCCGCGAGGTTAGCGAGGATCTCCGCGTTGCGCATGGCCGGCTCGGCGTCGGCGTCGACGAGGTTGAGCTCGATCTCGAGGCCGGTGGTGGGCCGTTCGGCGTCGAATCCGAAGTCGTCGAGCATCAGTGCGAAGACGTCCAGGCACCGGCGCACCTTCTGCCGGTACCGGGCACGGTCCTCCCGCGAGAACGCACCCGTCGAGACGTCTTTGCCCATGTGTCCTCCCGGCGCGCACGGCCTTACAGCGCCATCCTCGAACAACTTCCCGAGGTCAGCGCGATGGAACTTTCACGTTAGGAGCACCGCCCCTCCTCGGCTAGGGACAAAACGGACAGATATCACCGCTTGTAAGCGTCGTGATGCTCTAAGTCCAACTTCTCACGCTCAACAGATGGCGCCCCGGCAACCGTGAAATCGGTCACCGGGGCGCGCGAAAAGTGCCCTACTGGCGGATACCCTCGCCCTCGATCTCAATCTTGACCTTGCGGCCGACCAGCACGCCGCCGGTCTCCAGGGCGACGTTCCAGGTCAGGCCGAAGTCCTCACGGTCGATCTCGGTGCTCGCGGTGAACCCGAAGATGTCCGTGCCGAAGGGGCTGCGGCCGACACCCTCGAACTCGACCTCCAGCTCGACCGGCCGGGTCACGTCCTTGATGGTCAGCTCGCCCGCGAGCACGAAGGTGTTGCCGCTGTGCGACTTCACGCCGGTGCTGCGGAACTCCAGGGTCGGGTACTTCTCCACGTCGAGGAAGTCGCCGCTGACCAGGTGCCCGTCGCGGTCGCCCTGGCCGGTGCTGATGCTGCCCGCCTGGATCGTGGCGGTGACCGAGGACTCCAAGGGGTTCTCAGCGACGGTGATGGTGGCCTGGGCGTCGACGAACTCGCCGCGTACCTTACTGACCATCATGTGGCGAGCGATGAAGCCGACGCGCTTGTGCGCCTGGTCGAGTTCGTACGTGCCGGGCGCGGGGATGGTCAGGCCCTCGAACTCTCGCGTCACGGCGGTCGTGTCCGTCATCGGAAATCCTCCAGGTAAAAAGTACTTGACGGTTCTACATCTGCCACAGCAACTATACGCATGGCAATATTCCCCGTGTCAAGGGATGCTAACCTAGGTCTCATGGGTGAGCACCTCCAAGACGAGCGCCTCACCGCCGTCGGTCTGCTGTATGAGGCGTTCTCAGGGCTGAACTCCCGGTTCGCCGCCCAGTTCTGCGCACATGGGCTGTCCACCGTCGAGTTCGAGGTCCTGGCCAGGCTTGCCCGGTCGCCTGGCAAGCAGCTTCGGATGACCGACCTGGCGGCGCAGACATCACTGTCCACAAGTGGCGTTACGCGCGTCGTCGACCGGATGGAGCGCGACGGCTTGATCAGCCGCCGGGCCTGCCCGTCCGACCGCCGCAGCTCGTACGCCGTGATCACACAAGCCGGCCTCACCCGGCTCGACGAGATCCTGCCGGGGCACCTGGAGCTGATCGAGCAGTGGTTCACCGGCCAGTTGGAGCCCGCTCAGCTTTCCGCCTTCCTTGACGCGCTGCGCACGATCCGCGACGCCGTGCACCCGTGCGCCACCGCTGGCAGCACAGCGCCAGAGCACGCCGTGGTTGAGGCATAACGGACTGGAGTGCCACTGCCGGACAACCGGCAGGAAGACCGGCAGAACTACATTCACTACGCCTCCAAAACGCTCCGTAAGCGGACATGTCGGTCCGCAGAGGTGGCTAGCGTTCGGGTCCGGGAGGGCGCACGGGGAATGCGGCGCGGGCGGACATAGAGGGGGTGCCCTGTCGGGGGGCGTTTCCGCCCGCGCCGCTGCGGCCTCCCTCTCGTTACTTCTCGATCAGTGCCCGCTCGCGGGGCAGCAGTGTGATGCCGCCCTCCTTGCAGATGGACGACAGCCAGTCCCGGGCCGCCATCTTCGCTTCCGGCTCGTCGGTGCTCGCCACCAGCCCCACCAGCGCCTCCGCGACGTCGCGCAGGTCACGATCGCCGGCGTAGGCGCGCGCCGCCACGGTGAACCACTCCGCCGCCAGTTCACGGTCACCTCGCTGGAGCGCCAGCATCGCCTCCACCGAGGCCACCTCGCCACTCTCCCCCGTGCGGGAGCCGGCCGCCGGCTCTGGTGCCGCCGTGAGGCCCCGGATCTCCGCCAGCACCGCGGTCGCCTCGTCCAGGCGGCCCGACTGCGCCAACGCCATCCCGATCGTGCCGAGAGCGCGGCGCCGATGCCCAGGATCGCCGATCTCCGCAAGCGCGGTCACGGCCCGCCGACCGAGCGCTTCGGCTTCCGCGTACCGCGCGTCGAGCCGCGCCACCTCGGCGAGGTTGGCCCAGGCGAGGGCGCGCAGCCGGGGTTCACCGCCCTCGGCGGCCAGCCGGTCGACCGCGGCCAGCCGGCGCCTGGCGGCCCGCAGGTCGCCGAGCCGGATCTCGTGCCACGTGAGGTTGTTCTGCGCCACCGCCATGTCACGCACCCGGCCGGCCTCGGTCGCCAGGCCGAGCGCTGCCTCACCGTGCCGGCGCGCCTCGTCGTAGCCGCCGTTCGCCATCCACAGCGCGCACAGCAGGCTCCGCGCCGCCAGCTCACCCGTCAGGTGCCCGGCACGCTGAAACTCCTCCAGCGCCGCCTCGACGGCCGGCAGCTCGTCCTGCCCGGCACCGTGCTCGATCGCGAGCTGCGCCAACCCGACCCCAGCCCAGGCGCGCACGACCGGGTCGGCGTCGGCGGTACGCGGGTCGTCCAGCAGCCTGCGCAGCCATTGCCTGCCTGGCACGTCCCGCCCCCGGAACCGCCACCAGCGCGGCAGGCTCGCCGCCAACTGGAGGGCGGTGTGCGGATCGTCGTTGGCCGAGTACGCCAGCGCGGCCCACAGGTCACTCGCGACATCGTCGAGCCGGGTTACGGCCACCGAGAACTTCGCGCCGGCCAGATCGGGAGCGGTCCGGGCGGCCAGGCGCGCGAAGACCGACGCGTGCCGGCGGCGTACTCGGCCCAGCTCGCCGTTGGCGGCCGCGCGCTCGGTCGCGAAGTCGCGCACCACGTCCAGTAAGCGGAACCGGAACGGTCCCGAGCCGCGCACGCTGACGAGGCCCAGGGCGATCAGCCGATCCAGCAGGGGCACCGGGTCGCCAGCGAGGCTGCCCAGGTCGTCGGCCAGTACCGCCTCGGCCAGCTCGACCGACCACCTGTTGCGAAACGCGGACAGCCGCCGCACCGCGCGCCGCTCGTCCGCTTCGAGGACCCGGTAGCTCGCGGCGACCGCGTCCCGCAGGCTCACCGTGATGGCTTCCTTCGCGGTCCGCTGTGCCGGGCCCGCCAGGTCCAGCACGCGGTCGCCGTACCGGTTGAGGATCTCGTTGAGGTCGAGCACCCGGCCTCGCGCGGCGGCCAGCTCCAGCGCCAGCGGCAGTCCGCCGAGCCGGCGTACCAGGCCGACGAGGGCGCCCACCTCGGCCGGTTCGAGCGGCTTCCGCCGCACCTGCCGCAGCCGCGCGAGGAAAAGGGCGGCCGCCGGATACCGCGCGACCGTCTCCAGGTCGGCTTCCACGTCCGCCGGCGGTACCTCCAGCGGCGCAACCGGCCACACCCGCTCTCCGGGCAGCCCGATGGGGTGCCGGCCGGTTGCCAGTACCCGCAGCGTGGGCGCGCTCGTGCCGAGCCAGTTGAGTGCCTCGGCCACCGCGCCCGGCGCCCGCTCGATCGCATCGACCACCAGTAGCGCGGGACCGGCGGCGAGGCGCGCGGTCAGGTCGGCGGCCCGGCCCACCCCGAAGACCGAGGCGATCGCGGTCAACACGTCGACAGGCGTCGACACCTCGGACACCAGGATGCCGGCGACGCCACCGGGGTGCTGCTCGGCAACCTGGTGGGCGACGGTAAGCGCGAGGCCCGTCTTGCCCACGCCGGCAAGGCCGACCAGGCTGACCGTCTGGCGTTCGACACCGGTGAGCAGCGCTGCCACCTCGGACGCGTCCAGGTCGCGGCCGATGAGCTCGCCGGTCTGCGGCAAGCCGATCGCCGCGGGCGTGGCGGGCACGGCGGAACCCTCAGCACCCTGCCCCCGGGCCGCACCGAGGAAGTCTGACCGCTCCTTGCCGGTGAGGCCGAGAGCGCTCGCGATCAGGTCGACGGTGGTGCGCTGGGGGCGGGATCGCCCGCGCTCCAGGTCACGTACGGTCCGCACACCGACCCCGGCCCGCCCGGCGAGCTCGGCCTGGGTGAGGCCGGCGGCTCGACGCTTGGCCCGCAGCGCCGCGGAGAACGCGGTGCCGCCCTGGTCAGGCGCATGATCCGGGGTCATGGCCGCAAAGACTACGGGTCAGTACTGACCTTGAGGAGCGGAGCGTCATTTCACCGACGGGCCGGCCTTCGGATACCCGACAGAAGGGCACGCCAGGCCACAAACGCCTTACAGTCCGAGGTCACGCGCGATGATCATCCGTTGGACCTCGGACGTACCCTCGCCGATCTCCAGGACCTTCGAGTCCCGCCAGAACCGGGCCACCGGGAACTCGTTCATGAACCCGTAGCCGCCGTGCACCTGGGTGGCCTCGCGGGCGTTCGTCACCGCGCTCTCGCTGGCGTACAACTTGGCGATGGCCGCCTGCCGCTTGAAGTCCTGACCGGCGAGCAACCGCTCGGCCGCGTCGTAGTACGCGAGCCGCGCGGTGTGCGCGCGCATCTCCATGTCGGCGATCTTGAACTGGATCGCCTGGAAGTTCCCGATCGCCTTGCCGAAGGCGTGCCGCTCCTTGGCGTACTTGACCGACTCGTCCACACAGCCCTGTGCGAGACCCACCGCCAGGGCGGCGATGGCGATCCGCCCTTCGTCCAGGATGCGCAGGAACTGGGCGAAGCCGCGGCCGCGCTCCCCCAACAGATTCGCGGCCGGCACCCGGCAGTCTTCGAACGTCAGCTCGTGCGTGTCGGACGCGCACCAGCCGACCTTGGAGTACCCCGGCTGCACCGTGAACCCAGGCGTGCCCGACGGCACGATGATCGCCGACAGCTCCTTGGAGCCGTCCGGGTTGGTGCCGGTCACCGCGGTCACCGTGACCAGCGCGGTGATGTCGGTGCCCGAGTTCGTGATGAACGCCTTGGAGCCGTTGATGACCCACTCGTCGCCGTCGAGGACCGCCCTGGTCTGCGTACCGCCGGCGTCCGAGCCGAACCCGGGCTCGGTCAGCCCGAACGCCGCCAGCGCCTCGCCGCTCGTGAGCCTCGGCAGCCAGTGCGCCTTCTGCTCGTCGGTGCCGAACCGGTAGATCGGCATCGCGCCCAACGAGATCGCCGCCTCCAGCGTGATGGCGACCGACGAGTCGACCCGGGCCAGTTCCTCGAGGGTCAGGCAGAGCGCGAAGTAGTCACCACCCATCCCGCCGTACTCCTCGGGGAACGGCAGGCCGAACAGGCCCATCTTGCCCATCTGGCGCACCACCTCGTACGGGAAGGTGTGGCGCTCGTAGTGATCGGCGATGACCGGCGCGACCACCTCGCGGGCGAAGTCCCGCACGCTCTGTCGCAGCGCCTCGTGCTCCTCGGCGAGCCTCATGACAACCACTCCGTTCAGACCGGTGTGACGCCGTGCCGGCGCCGGGAGAAGTGCCGCTCCTTGCCGCGTGCCGCGGTGAAGCGGCGGATGAGCTCACCACGCAGTTCGCCGGGCTCGACGATGGTGTCGACGACGAGCTCGCTGGCGAGCCGGACGATGTCGATGTCGCGCTCGTACTCCTCGCGCCGGGCCGCGACGAACGCGGCCCGCTCCGCATCGTCGACGATCGCGGCGATCTTGTTGGCGTAGACGGCGTTGACCGCCGCCTCCGCGCCCATGACCGCGATCTTCGCGCTGGGCAGGGCGATCGTTGCGTCCGGCTCGAAGCCCGGGCCAGCCATCGCGTACAGGCCTGCGCCGTACGCCTTGCGCACGACAACACAAATCTTGGGTACCGTCGCCTCGGCGATCGCCGTGATCATCTTCGCGCCGTGGCGGATGATGCCTTCCTTCTCCACGGCCGCGCCCACCATGAATCCGGGCACGTCGGCGAGGAAGAGCAGCGGCACGTTGAACGCGTCGCAGAGCTGCACGAAGCGGGTCGCCTTGTCCGCGGAGTCGATGAAGAGCACGCCGCCCTTGAACATCGAGTTGTTGGCCACCACGCCGACGACCTCGCCGTTCAGGCGGCCGAACCCGATCGTCAGCTCGCGCGCCCATAGCGCCTGGATCTCGAAGAAGCTGCCCTCGTCGAGGATGCCGCGGGCGTACCTGCGCATGTCGAACGCCTGCCGCTCGCTGGGCGGCACCAGCGCGGCGAGGTCGATATTGGACGGCGGATCGGCCGCTTTGGACGCGGGCGGCTGCTGGGTCCAGTTGTCCGGAAGGTACGACAGGTAGCGCTTGACGGTGTCGAGCGCCTCGGCTTCGGTCTTGCAGAGGAAGTGCCCGACGCCGGACTCTTTACAGTGGACGGACGCGCCGCCCATCTCCTCCA
Source organism: Micromonospora sp. CPCC 206061 (assembly GCF_036906915.1). Classification (NCBI taxonomy): domain Bacteria; kingdom Bacillati; phylum Actinomycetota; class Actinomycetes; order Micromonosporales; family Micromonosporaceae; genus Micromonospora; species Micromonospora sp. CPCC 206061. Next base: position 84,514 of record NZ_JBAKHX010000008.1, on the reverse strand, counting down.
GCGTGGTCTTCTCGCCGGTGACCATCTGCACCATGCGGTCGGAGCCCAGGTACATGCTGGCGTTGCCGTCGACCATCGCCACGACGTCACAGAACGCCGGGATGTACGCCCCGCCCGCGGCCGACGGGCCGAAGAGCGCGCAGACCTGTGGGATCGAGCCGGACGCGCGCACCTGGTTCCAGAAGATCCGGCCGGCGCCGCGCCTGCCGGGAAAGAGGTCGACCTGGTCGGTGATGCGCGCGCCGGCCGAGTCGACTAGGTAAACCATCGGGACGCTGGTGCTGTAGGCGCGCTCGATGATCCGGATTATCTTTTCGACCGTGCGGGCGCCCCAGGAGCCGGCCTTGACGGTGGAGTCGTTGGCCATCAGGCACACCTGCCGGCCGCCAATCGTCGCGACGCCGGTCACGACGCCATCGGCGGGGAGCCCGTCTGCCAATGCGTTGGCGTAGAGCCCGTCTTCGACGAAGGAACCCTCGTCGACCAGTAACGCGATACGCTCGCGGGCGAAGAGCTTGCCCTTGGCCGCGTTGGCCGCGTGATACTTTTCCGCGCCACCAGCGAGGGCACGCTTCCGGAGCCGTTCGAGCGCCTCACCGTCGAGCGTCACACGTACCCCCAGGATTTAGCGTGCCTGAACGATCGTTAGGTTAGTGCGATCGCACCAAGATCGCCACCCGGTGATGATACGTTTGGTTGATCATGCGCATGTCGTAAATATCCGACTACCGGGCTAAAGACGGTAGGTAAGCAGCGAGGAGAACCGGGGATGCTCATCGACCTGCTCGGCAATTTGATCGACACCGCACTAGGCCTCGTCGGGAGCCTGCTGGGCGTCATCGGCGGCCTGTTGTAGCCGGAAAGTGAAGACAAGGGATGTGGGCTTCCGCCGGTTCGGAGACCCACATCCCTTCCGGACGGCCGGTCTGGCGTACGGGCGCCGTCCTGGTGATCAGCCTCTCGCTACTGTGGACTCAACGACGCGTGGCCGGAACGGATGCGGTGAGCGCCTCCCAATCCGCATGTGTGGGACCGGACCGGGGCGCCGGGTGGCCGGGATGCCGCACCTCGACCCGGGCTCGCGCCACACGGCCGCCGAGCACCGGGACATGCCTGACTGGCTGCTCCGGCATGATGATCCTCCACGTGCTAACGGTTTGGTTCCCCGACGATCGACCGCGCCGACGCCGCCCACACCGGGTCGCGGTGCCCGGCGATCCTGGCCAGATCCGCGACCAGGCCGTCACGCGGTGCACCCGGATCCAGCGACCGCACCTCGGCCGGGTCGAGCGGCGGCACGTCGACGTGGGAGATCAGCGGGTGCAGCGGGCGTACGTCCACCTCGCCGCTGCCGAAGAGTTCCTCGTGCAGCTTCTCGCCCGGCCGCAGTCCGGTGTAGACGATCTCGACCCGGCGGGTCGCCTGCTCCGCGAAGTGGCGTGCGACGTCGTCGATCCGTACGGGCTTGCCCATGTCGAGCACGAGCGCCTCGCCGGGTCGACCGATCGCGGCGGCCTGGATGACGAGCTGGACCGCCTCGTGCACGGTCATGAAGTAGCGGGTGACCGCGGGATGGGTCACGGTGATCGGCCCTCCCGCGCCGGCCTGGGCGCTGAACGCGGTGAGGACCGATCCCCGACTGCCCAGCACGTTGCCGAACCGGACGCTCAGGAACGTGCCGCAGTTGGCCTGCGCTACGTGAGCGGTCAGCCGCTCGGTGATCCGCTTGGAGTAGCCGAGCACGCTGGCCGGATTCGCCGCCTTGTCGGTGGAGATGTTGACGAACCTCTCCACGTCCCGGGCCATCTCCAGCACGGTGAGTGTGCCCCAGACATTGCTCCTGACGGCTTCACCGGGATACCGCTCCAGCAGGGGCAGGTGTTTTAGCGCCGCCGCGTGGAAGACCACATCCGGCCGGCGCTCGGCGAACACCCGCCGGATGGCGTCGGGATCGCGCAGGTCAGCGAGGATCAGCTCCGCGCTGTCCAGCAGTGCCCGCCCCCGGAGCGTCAGCTGCACCGCGTGCAGGGCCGACTCGTCACGGTCGAGCATCATGAGCTCTGCTGGCCCGAAGCGGCGGATCTGCTGGCAGAGCTCCGAGCCGATCGAGCCGCCGGCACCCGTCACGAGGACCCGCTTGCCAGCCAGATATCCGGCGATCGGATCCAGGTCGACCGCGATCTGGCGCCGCCCCAGCAGGTCGCTGACGCTGACATCGCGTACGTCCCTGGCAGCGACACGCGCGTCGAGCAGCTCGGCAAGGGACGGCACCACCTTGAACAACGCCCCGGCTGCCAGGGATCGCTGCCGGACCTCGCGGATCAGACCAGCGTCCGCATTGGACACCGAAAAGATCACCGTCGTGGCGCCGGTCCTCACGACGGCCGCCGGTATCTCCTCGCGGCCTCCCAGCACGGGCACGCCGTTGACCCACAGGTGCCGCTTCGCCGGGTCGTCGTCCAGCACGCCGACCGGGTTGTACCTGCTCCTGTGGTCGCGGCGGAGGGCGCGTACCAGGTCGTGAGCGGCCGCGCCGGCGCCGAAGAGGAGCACGGGAGTGGCGAGCCGGGTGTCCAGCCGCGGGTTGTGCTCGCGCCGCACGCGGTGCAGATACCGTCCACCAAGCATGATCACAAGTGCCAGTACACCGCCGACGAGTGGCGCGCTCGCCGGCACCGGGCGTACCGGCGCCATCAGGTCCAGGACGAGCAGCGTCGCGGACGACACGAACACGGTGCCGGAGACCGCTCGGACCTCGTCGAAACTGCCGAAGCCGTAGCGACCGCGGTAGAGGTGCAGCGCCCGCCCGACGATCGCCTGTAGGCAGCACGCGACGACCGCCGCCTGGACGGCCCCGACCAGGTTGTCCGTGGAGAGGCCGTGCTCGTACCGGACCCAGACCGCAACTCCCAGGCCAACGAGCCACGCCAGGGAGTCCACGGCGAGCGCCTTGGTCTGCACGGTCTGCCGGGCATGCTCGCCCGACGTGCGCGTCGCTGAAAGCCGCATCTCGCCCCACCACTCCCGTGCGCTCATGCCTTGCTGCGACTTTGCCCTGCCTTCATCCGGTTCGGAGGTATTATCACTAAAGAGGCGTCGATTCCGTCTAAGGCTGGTAGAACCGTTTTAGTGCCTTAACGCCGAGTTGACTGCCTCAGACCCCGGAGGACCGCCCGTGGATATCCGTGACCTTCTGCGCGCGCTGCGACGGCACTGGTGGCTCGTGGTCACCGCGGTGGTCGGCGCGGTGGGACTTGGAGCGGCGGTCACAGAGCTGACGGTGCCGCAGTACGCGACCAGGATGACCTTCTTCGTCACCACGCCAAGCCAGGGCGTGACCGACGCGTACCAGGGCGGGCTGTTCTCGCAGCAGCGAGTGAAGTCGTACGCCGACCTGCTCACCGGGGACCGGTTGGCCGGTGCTGTCGCGACGGAACCGGGCGTAGGCCTTACGCCTACCCAGATCCAGGCGCGGCTCAGCGGCACGGCTGTCCCGGACACGGTGCTCCTGCAGGTCACCGTCACCGACAGGTCCAAGGCCAGGTCGCAGCGGGTAGCCGAGGCGACCGCCAAGCATTTCATCGTCCTGGTGCAGTCGCTGGAGACGCCGCCGGGCAGCGATACCCCATCCGTCAAGGTCGAGGTGGTGGCCGGCCCGTCGCTGGATCCCGTACCGGTGACGCCGCGTCCAATGCGTAACCTCGCGCTCGCTGCGGTGCTCGGGCTGCTGGTAGGCGCCGGCGGCGCCGCGCTGCGGGAGCTGCGCGACTCGACCGTCAAGACCGTCGAGGTGTTGCAGCACCTGATATCCGCCCCCGTGCTGGCGGTCGTCCCGTTTGAGGCAGCGGCCAAGAAGTCGCCGCTCATCGTGGAGGGCCACGCCCAGTCCGGCCGGGCTGAGGCGTTCCGCCGGCTGCGCACCAACCTCCAGTTCGTCGACGTCGACCGGCCGGTCAAGGTCATCGTGGTGACCAGCTCGCTGCCCGAGGAGGGGAAGTCGACCACCGCCGTGAACCTGGCGATCGCGTTCGCCGAGGCCGGTCACCGGGTACTGCTGATCGAGGCCGACCTGCGCCGGCCGCGAGTGGCGCACTACCTCGGGCTGGAGGGCGCCGTGGGTCTGTCCAACGTGCTCGCCGGCCAGGTGAAGTTCGACGAGGTGTTGCAGAAGTGGGGCCGCCGCGAACTGTTCGTGATGGCCAGCGGTTTCACGCCGCCCAACCCGAGTGAACTGCTCGGCTCCCGGAACATGTCGAACCTGCTCGCGACGCAGCGCGAGGAGTTCGACGTCACGATCATCGACACGCCGCCACTTCTCCCGGTCACGGACGCCGCGGTCGTGGCCGCCAGCGCGGACGGCGCGGTGCTGGTGACCAGGAGCGGCAAGACCGCGCAGGCGTCGCTCAAGACCGCCGCCGACGCCCTACGGGCGGTCGACGCCCGGCTACTCGGCGGCCTGCTCAACATGCAGCCCGGCGGCGGCGACAGCGGCTATTACTACTACCAGAACTACCGGCCGAAGCGCGACACCCCGTCAACTCCGCCCATCGAACGGCGGGACGCCAAGCACGCCGCGTCGCCCGAGCCGGTCAGGTCGGGGAGATGAGCGCCAGGGCCGGCGCGAGCGACCGCTGGATCTCCGCGGCACACGCACGAAAGTCCGCCACCGTCCCGGACACGGGGTCGGCCAGGTCGTCCTCATCGGGCCGGACCGGCTGCAAGCTGCCACGCATGGCCCGAACCTCCTCGAGGAGTTCCGGCATCGTCGTTTTCGTTCTCGCGACCGCGACTGCGGCCGCCAGCCGACCGAACTGCCGGATCGTGAAGACGCGCCCTATCGCCGGCGGCGCCAGGGCGGCGCAGCTGGCCCGCTCCTGCCGGGTCGCCGCCAGGACGATGTCGGCGGTCGCCACGAGCTCCACCGCGAGCGGCCGGCTGCGAAACCCGTCCGGATCGGCGCCGCACTCCCGCAACACCCGCGCGGCGAGGGGGTGCATCACCTCGTCCGGGCTCGCATGCGTGCCGGCGCTAGCCGCGGTGATGCCGTCGTATCCAGCCAAGGCCTGCCTGGCGAGCCGCTCGGCCATGGGCGAGCGGCAGATGTTCGCGTGGCACACGAACAACAGCATCCGGGTCCTCCTGCGATGAGCGGCCGGGTGTACCTCTCTCCCCCGGACATCGGAGAGCTGGAGGAGTCATACGTCCTCAACGCGCTCCGGTCGGGTTGGGTTGCGCCGGTCGGGCCAGACCTCGACGCGTTCGAAGACGAGATGGCCGATCGGGTAGGTGCCGCCCACGCTGTGGCCGTGACCTCCGGCACCGCGGCACTGCACCTCGCCCTGCTGGCCTTAGGCGTCGGGCCAGGCCAGGTCGTCGTAGTGCCAACCCTCACCTTCGTGGCGACGGCCAACGCCGCCGTATACGCCGGCGCCGAGCCGGTCTTCGTCGACTGTGAGGCGTCGACTGGCAACATCGACGTCGCGCTGATGGCCGATCTGCTCGCCCGGCTGCGAGCGGAGGGCCGCAAGGTTGGCGCGGTGCTGCCGGTGGACATGTTCGGTGCCTGCGCCGACTACGCCACGCTCCTGCCGGTGTGCGAGGTACTCGGAGTGCCGGTCGTCGAGGACGCGGCGGAGGCGTTGGGGGCGACCCACGCGGGTCAGCCGGCCGGCTCTTTCGGCCACGCCGCCGTGCTGTCCTTCAACGGCAACAAGATCATGACCACGTCGGGCGGGGGGATGGTGGTCACCAGCGACGCCGCCTTGGCCGACAGGTGTCGCTACCTGTCGACCCAGGCCCGCCAACCGGTACGGCACTACGAACATGCCGAGGTCGGATACAACTACCGGCTCAGTAACCTGCTCGCCGCCCTCGGCCGGGCACAGCTGCGGCGGCTGGACGAGATGACCGCCCGCCGGCGCCTGCTGCGCGACCGGTACACCAAGGTGTTCGCCAGCGCCCCCGGCGTGCGCCTGCTCGCCGCCGACGACGCGGGCTCGAACTGCTGGCTGACCACGATCGTGGTCGACCCGCGCGTGGCGGGCTGGCACGCCGGCGAGATGGCCACCCACCTCGCCACACAGGACGTCGAGACCCGACCGGTGTGGAAGCCGATGCACCTGCAGCCGGTCTACGCCGGTTCTCGCGGCGCCATCACCGGTGCGGCCGAGCGGCTCTTCGCGCACGGCCTCACGCTGCCCAGCGGCTCGGCCCTCACCGACCGGCATATCGACCGGGTCTTCGACGCCATCCACACCTTCCTGGAGGACCGGAGGTGATCACGGACTTCACGGCTGTGGACGCCGAGGTAGCCGCGTCGCTGGTCGACCCTCAATGCCCAGACGTGTACTTCACGTCCGGTTACGGAGCAGCGGCGGCCATCGCAGACGGTGGCACATGGCAGGTTGGGCATTGGCAGGGTCAGGTCATCGTGCCGTACGTGCTCCGGCACGTCGATGACGCAACCCTCGACGCCATCAGCCCGTACGGCTACTCCGGCATTTACGCCGCCCCTGACTGCTCACCGACCGATTTCGCCCGGTTCTGGTCGCAGGCGGTCGCCCACTTGCGTGACGTCGGCGTGGTCACTATGTTTCTCCGCTTCTCCCCGCTGGACATGACCTCAATCGAGGCAGCCCGCGGCCTAGCGGCGATCGAGATGGTGCGCCGCGGCGACACCATCACCGTCCCGGTCGAGGAAGGGGCCAGCCGCGTATGGAAAGCGATGGAGGGCAGGTGCCGTACGGCGATCCGCAAGGCGCACAACGCCGGGATGAAGGGTGAGATCCGGCTCATTGGTGCGGCTGACGTTTCTTCTGGCTCGACGTTTCGCCGGCTGTATGAAGAGACGATGGTCCGCGTCGGGGGCTCGCCGGGCTACGTCTTTCGCGACGCCTACTACCACCGGCTTGTAGATGGGCTGGGCAAGGGTCTGTTCATGGCGGAGGTCCGCGATCCAAGCGGGGACGTTGTCTCGTCCGCGCTGGTACTCCGGCACCGCGATCGGGCCCACTACCACCTCGCCGGATCCGACCAAGGTCCCTCCCGATTCGGCGCGAACAACCTATTGCTGTGGACGATCCTCCAGTGGGCGGCCGAGAGCGGTTGTGTTGTCGTCCACCTCGGCGGCGGGCTGCGGCCGGACGACTCCTTGTTTCTCTTCAAGCGGTCGTTCGGTGGTGCACGGACACCGTTCTGGACGGGTGCGGTCGTGTTGGACGTGGCCAGATACGACGCACTGCTCGCTGAGCATGCCAAGACAATCGGTCGGTCGATCGAGGACCTCCGGACATCTGGATTCTTTCCTGGGTACCGATTAGGAAGGAGCTAGAAGCGTGAAAGCCTCTCACGTCAAGAGACTGATGGACATCGTCGTGGCGTCCGCCGCGTTGGTAGTCCTGAGCCCGCTGATTGTGGCCATCGCGCTGGCTCTCCTGGCTACATCCGGCCGGCCGATCCTCTTTCGTCACCGTCGTCCAGGGCTCGCGGGCGCCCCATTCACGCTCTGCAAGTTCCGCACCATGCGGCCACCCGCGCCCGGCGAGGAGACCTGGACGACCGATGAGAAGCGGCTGACCAGACTTGGTCAATTCCTGCGCCGGACAAGCCTCGATGAACTACCGGAGTTGGTGCACGTGGTTTCTGGTCGGATGAGCTTGGTCGGACCGAGGCCGCTCCTTATGGAGTACCTACCGCGATACCGCCGGGAGCACGCACGCCGCCATGAGGTTAAGCCCGGCATCACAGGGCTCGCGCAGGTCAGTGGCCGGCGCTCATTGACCTTGGGCCAGCGACTTGACCTGGACGTCCGTTATGTCGACACCTGGTCGCTGGCACTTGATCTCAAGATCCTCATCCGGACCGTCGCCGAACCCTTCAAGTGCGGCGACATCAGAGGCCAGACCATCGCGGAGGTCGACGACGTGAACCTCTTTACGCCTACGCAGGAACGAGTCGGATGAGCCCACCAAGTCGCTGGGAGGTGGGATCGGCGTTTCCGCTCGTGCTTCCCGCAGAGGGCAGACGGATCGACGCGCCGGACGGATGGCGGCTCTTCGGCTCGGGTCGACAGGCGCTGACTGCGCTGCTCGACTTCGGCCGCCGCAAATTCGGTTGGAAACGAGTCAACGTACCCACGTACTACTGCCCAGAGGTCGTCACGTCGATCACGGGCGTTCTCCCTGTGCGGCGCTACGCTGCCGGCCCGACGGTCGAGGGAGAGTCGCCCGTGCCAGATCCTGGAGACGTCGTTATCACGGTCTCGTACTTCGGCGCCGCCCCGCCGGTCTGGTCAACTACCGGATCGGCATCGATCATCGACGCGACCCACGACCCCCTTGCCCCTTGGCTCCACCAACTGAAGGCCGACTACGTCTTCGCATCACTCCGGAAGACGCTGCCTCTGCCCGACGGTGGCGCAGTGTGGTCCAGTAATCAGCGAGAGTTACCTCCCGACACGCCGCCGACCGCGGAGCACATGGCTACGGTTGGCACGATTCTGTCCGCAATGTCCCTCAAGGCCGCCTACCTGAGCGGAGCATGCGTCGACAAGGACGTGTACCTCAGCCTCTATGCAACCGGCGAGGACGGGCTCCGTTCCAGACAGGTCAGCGGTATCTCGGATTACTCGCGCCAGGCGCTCGGGATACTTCCTGCCTCGGAGTTGCGCCGTCGCCGCATCGACAACGCGTGCGTACTCGGCTCCCTCCTGGCCTCACTGGAAGGGGTAACCGTCCACTCCCACACTTTCGGGGTAGTCCTTGAGTACGACTCACCCGACGTGCGGGACCTCGTCCGCAGAGGTCTGATCGAGCGCCACGTCTATCCGGCGGTCCTGTGGAGCCACTCGCCGGAACTCGACCTCCCGAACCGCCGGGCATGTTTCTCCCGCCGAATGCTCTTCCTGCACACAGACTTTCGATGGAACCGACACGACGTGGAACGGGTCGCGGCCATCGCCCGCGCGGCAACCGAACGCTCCATGCTGACGATCGTGGGCAGGTGTGGATCTTCATCTGCCATCAACCCCGCACCCACACCTCGAACGGCGGCATCGCCATGTTGAACGGACGACTCGTTCGACTCCGCCCGATACAGTGCGACGACTTGAGCTTCCTCGCGGAGCTGGCCAACGTTCCGCAGGTCCGTAACTATGTCGTTGGTTGGGACTGGCCAGTTTCCTTGGATGGGCAGGCGGAATGGCTGGCCGGCGCGCGGCGCGATCGGCATACCTATCGGCTAACGGTCGCTGAACTGTCATCAGACACACCCATCGGCCTCACCGGCCTGTGGGACGTCGACTGGCACAACCAGTCAGCAATGACGGCAGTCAAACTGATGCCGGGAGCAGCAGCCAAGGGCGCCGGCTCCGACTCGATCATGTTAATGATGGCCTGGAGCTTCTACGAGGTTGGACTGCGGCGACTGCACAGCACAATCCTCGACTTCAACGCAGCCAGCTTGGGAGCATATGTCCGCCGGTGTGGGTGGCGGATCGAGGGCCAAGAACGCGAAGCCGTATTCCGCGGCGGTCAGTGGCGAGACCTGCTCCGCGTGGCGGCCTTGCGGTCCGACTTTGACGCACTACCCAACGCTACGGAGTATATCGACCGTGTCTGCGGCCCTCTTCCCATACGCGTCAGGGCAGTCGCTGAGGGTCGCCCGGTTTTCGAAGCATCGTCTGCCTGCTCCGCGATGAACGGAAGGCCCAAGTGATTCTTCGCCCGGTGCCTCGCGCGCACCCCAAGAAAGCGCTTCTACTTAGGCCCGCCTACCCGCTGGCAACGGTGTCAGGCGGCTGCGTACATGCGACACGCAGACCGCCACCGGCAGCGACGAACATCACTGCACTTTCAAGGTCGTCGATCTTGAAACGACCGCGTCGACTGCACCTGGCGCAGGAACCTGCCCAGCTCAGCCACGTAGTTGCGATAGTCGAATGATGCAAGGGCGCGTTCGCGTGCCGCCCGGCGCATCGCCCGTAGCTCGTCGGGGTGAAGTCGCAGCGCACGCCGCAGGGCATGCGCCAGGGCGTCCACCGAATGATCAACGCAAACGATGCCTTCGACGCCGTCGGACAGGTATGCGCCCAGGTCGCTGGTCAGGTTGGCGATAACTGGAGTACCGGCGGCCAGACTCTCGCAGAACTTGGTCGGAAAACCGGCGTTCGCAAACCGATCTGACCGGCGCACGACGATGCTGAAGTCTGCCTTTCCCACCATTGTCGCCACCTCCCACTGAGCGAGCCGCCCCATTACCCGAACAGCGTGCGGAAGCTGCCGCCCTCCAATGAGATCACCCACCTCCTCGAGAGATGGTCCGAATATATGCAACTTCAGATCCCCACCCTCACGCGCAACCTGGTCGACTGCCCGGATCATGGTGGCGACTAGGTCCTTCTTCCCTGGAGTACCGAAGTACACAAGCGACAGGGCACCGTCAACTCGGTCGGGCGGGCCATCGATGGACGCATTTACCGCATCGAGCGTCGGCGGAACGCGTAATACGTGGCAGTTCCGCTTGCCGTAGAACCGCTGGAGAAACGAACTGATGGCGATGACGCCGTCGAACCGGGGGTAGTAGTGACGCAGCGCGGCCTTCACTGTCATGTTGCTCGGCCCGATCAGGCCGCCACGCACATGCCGCCGATCCGGCCAGTCGGCCACATCGGCGATCAGCGTAACCCGGTTGCGCCCGCACCACTCGTGCAGGCGTGCCGCATACTGGGCGCCGCCGCCGGAAACGACGACGTGCGATGGCTTGGTGGACTGCGCATCCAGCCATTCGATCACCTTCCGTCCGCGGCTCAGCCACGCTCGAACCGAGTAGGCCGGGCAGTCGTCAGAGAACTCGCCCAGACCCAGCCAAGAAACCGATCCTGGACCCTCCACATCCGCAAGCTTGGATTCGCCGCTGGGCGGGTTTCCCCCGTTGGCCACGACGACATCGTGCCCGAGTGCGGCCAGAGACCGAACCATGCCATTCACCCGCCGGGAACCCGCCTGTCCCCATGGAAAGCTGCTGGCCGTTACATAGGCGGTCCATCCAGCCAACCGTCCTCGTTCGGTCGGACCACGATCGGGCAACTGGGCGCTGTTGCCTCGAGGACCCGCATCGGCTGCACGGGCTGGGCCTTTTCGCGTAACCGCCACCGTCGCTCCATAGCTCATCGACTGAGGTCAAACTGGGCGTCTTGATCGAATCTGCACTCGACGGGAATGGCCGCCAGCCAGGTTCCTAGAAAGAGACCATAACTGCCGCAAAGCTCCATAAGAGCAGAAATCAGTAGAAATACCAGCACGCGCCAGCCCCGACCATGGCGTCGGCACCGACCCGCAGGCCGTTGCAGCACCTGTCGACATGGCGCCAATCAGGACCGTCTCCTCCAGGTGGCAGGACCCGGCCCACCCAGAGGTCGCCGATGCCGAGCATGACGCAGGGCTGCGGCGTGGCAACATCGGACCGGACAAGTCATTTGAACACGGATATATGTTATAAAGTCGGGCAATGCGATCGTCACGGTTCATGCCCAGGGGGAAGCTGATGGGAAACACCGGTCTTCGCACAATCGCCGCAGACACATGCACCCTGGGCCTGTCGACGGCAATGTCCCGCGCCCTCGGGCAACTACTCGCCCTGTTGGGGGACGGCGCGGGCACGCGGCCGTGCTGACCGTCGTCTGGCGCGCCGCGAGGTTGCTCGACCCCAGTAGCCGACGCGGGCTGCTCCTGGGCATCCCGGTCGCGCTCGCGGTAACGCTGCTCGAACTGGCCGGATTCGTTGCGTTGGCCGCGGTCGTGCAGGTGCTGGCGGTACCGCAACTGCTACACGAGGCCGGACCGGACACCCTGGTGGGGTTGGCGCGCCGCGCTGCGCGCCCGCACGGCCTCACCGACTTTGTAGCGATCGTGGGAGGCGTCGCCGTCACGCTGCTCGTTGCGCGCGGTGTCGCAGCTACAGCACTCGCGTGGTGGCAGGCCGGCCTGCTGGCCTCCGCCGAAGCGGCCCTGTCGGCCAAGCTCTTCCGCGCGTTCATGGGCACCAGCTACGAGTTCCACCTGCAACACCACTCGGCCGACCTGATGCGGACCGCCATCCAGTCGGTCCGGTCGCTGACATCGCGCGTCCTGCTCCCCGCTACGACGATCATCGTCGACGCCTCCCTGATCCTCGGCCTGGCCATGGCGCTGCTGGTCATGGAACCAATGACGGCGCTCGTGTCGATCGGCGCGCTTGGCGGTGCGATGGGGATGTACCTGTTCCTGGTCCGCCGCTCGGCGCGGCGTATGGGGGTCGAAGACGAGCGGCTGATGTCGCGTGACCAGCGCCTCATCCAGGAGGGCCTGCGTACGGTGAAGATGCTGACCACCTTGGACCGGCGCGACACCGTGGTACGGCGGTTCGAAACGGCACGCAGCGAGCACGCCTACGCGCTTCGTGGGCTGTTCTTCGTCTCCAACATGTCCCGGTATTACCTAGAAGCCGTGGTGCTGATCGTCGTGACGGCGGCCGCCGGCATGGCGATCCTGGGCAGCGCGGACCGGGCACTCGCCTCCGTCGGGGTCATGCTCGCCGGGTCCATGCGGCTCCTGCCGTCGGTACAGCGCCTCATCTCGACGATCAACATAGTTCGCGTGGGCGCGGGAAGCCTCGAACAGGTCGAAATGGACCTCGCCGCAGCAGACAACGACATCAAGAGATCGGCGGCGCACGTCGATCCGCGGCCGGTCACCTTCGAACGGCGCATCGAGTTTCGCGAACTGACATACCGGTACCCGGCAGCGGCCACCCCCGCGCTCGACTCGATCAATCTCACCGTCAACATCGGCGAATCCGTCGGCATCGTTGGCCCGTCCGGATCTGGGAAGACCACGCTGGTGGATGTCCTCCTGGGACTGCTGCCACCGATCGCTGGGGGCATCTACGTCGACGGCGCGAAGATCACTCCCGAGTTGGTGCACCGCTGGCGCGCCCGCATCGGGTACGTCCCACAGGAAACGGTGGTCATCGATGACACGGTGCGCCGCAACGTCGCGCTCGGGCTCGACGACGACGAGATCGACGACGTGGCGATCGAGCGGGCTATAGCGCAGGCACAACTGCTCGACACCGTACTCGCGATGCCCGACGGCTTCGACAGCGTCCTCGGCGAGCACGGCGTCCGCCTGTCGGGCGGGCAGCGGCAACGGATCGGGATCGCGCGGGCCCTGTACCGGCAACCGGACGTGCTGGTCCTGGATGAGGCTACGGCCGCGCTCGACACCGAGACGGAGAGGCAGATCGTCGAGACCATCGAGAAGATGTACGGCAAGATCACGGTCTTTGTCATCGCGCACCGGTTGAGCACGGTCCAGCGGTGCGACACCCATGTTGTCCTCAACCGGGGCCGCGTCGCCAGCACTGGTGGCGCCGACCCGCAACCGGGCGGCCAACCCAAGTCACCCGTTCTTACCACCGCCTATCCGCAAAGAAGGGCGGAAACTGAAGGATGATGCGGAGACACGACTATGTGGATACGGGGAATCGAACAAACGCGGAAGGTTCTCGGCTACGTGTGGACCCATCCCGCGAACCGGAAGAATCCGCTGGGCGCGGTGCTCAGGGCGGCCACCTTTCAGCTACGCGGGCGGTTGACCGGCCGGCCGACGGTAGCCACCATCGGAACGTCCGCGAAGATGCTGGTTGAGTTGCACTGCACCGCCGGGTCCAAGGTCCTATACGCCAATCCGCCGGACTGGTCTGAGATGTGGGCGTGGCGGCGGATCCTTCGGCCCGGCGACCTGTTCGTGGATGTCGGGAGCAACGACGGCGCGTACGCGTTATGGGCCGCCGAGGTCGGTGCCCGGGTAATCGCGGTAGAACCCGATCCGGATGCAGCCACGCGGTTGCGTCGCAACATCACGCTCAACCGGTTTCCAATAGAGCACCTCCAGTGCGCCCTCGCGGCCGAGCCCGGCCGGATGACGCTCACCAGCGGCAACGATACAACCAACCATCTGCTTGTGCGGGAAGAAGGGACCGGGACTGTCGTCGACGTACGCACGTTGGACGACGTGCTCGGCCCGGACCGAGCGGTCGGGGTCAAGGTCGACGTGGAGGGTGCGGAACGGCTGGTGCTTGCCGGCGCCTGTCGCGCCCTCGCCGAGCAGCGCATCGGCGTACTCCAGTTGGAGTGGAACCAACTCTCTGAGCGGACGCTCGGAGAGACGCGCGCGCCTCTGCTGGAGATGCTGCGCGGGTACGGCTACCAGGTGCGGCGCCCCGACCAGCAGGGACGGCTGCATCCCACGGAGGCGCGAGAATATGGCCCCGACCTATTCGCGGTCGCCGGGACCTGGCCGAACGCGTAACGAGTCTTATCGGCAGTCCCTTAGCCACGAATTGAAGTCCCGACTGAACATCGATGTGCAGCATCGCGAGGTAATCCCGGGTTTGAGCCCCCAGAAGTCCAGTCGGCCGAGACCTCGGTTGGCCAGCTCGGCCTGAGCCGCTACGGACTCGGCGGTATTCGTATCATCGAGAATCACCAAGCCGGCCGAGGAGAGATAGTTGCTAGCCACTCGTGCACACGCATTGCGAGCCATCCCATCGATAACAATGACATCCCAAGGGGCCCCGTCCGCGACGGCTCGCACATACGGCGCCTCCTCGCCTGCGTCCCACCAGGTCCCCTCATTAGGGATGTAGATGATCTTGCCGTTCGGTGGCTGTGGGAGTTGGGCGAACCATTCCGGGTCATGCTCGACAGAAATGATCTCCCCGATCCGGCCAGCCTGCCCGAACCAGGACGTCGATGAACCGGCGCCGTACTCGAAGACCCGAACACTTGGCGTAAGCACCCGGTCGAGCCAGTCTATGGCTGGATAGGTCAACCATGGTTGAGGCTCACCACTCGCGGTGACGGGCGCCCTCCCGGTCACGGACCGATGCCATCCCTGCGACCGCAGGGACGACAAAAGCAGGAGGGACGCCGACATCTCTCTATGGGAGCGAGGGATACCCGGCATCCGCCTCCGAATCGCTGCCATCAGGGATAGTTTGTCCACATTGGGGAGTGTAGCTGCGATTGGCGCGTTCGGGAGTGATCTCGGGGATGCGGGATGGTCCACTTGATCACGCCGGGTGCTCGGAAGCATCCGGTTGCGTCGCGCGCCACGGCGGCACTGGTGCCGGTCGCCGCCCGCGTACCGACTCAACGACGTCAAGCAGGTACGCCGCCGCGACGGGCGCCGACGCATAACGCGCCGTCCATGAGCGGATCTGAACACGCCGTTCGACGCTCACGCAGCCCCGATCGAGGTGGTGCACTAACGCGTCGCGTAGGGCGTCCAGCGACCCAGAGCGGAAGACACTTCCTCGCATTCTGCCGGCCACCAAGACCGAGGCACCCGCGGCATCGCTGACGATCACGGGCGTACCGGCGCCCAGCGCCTCGTTCACTACCGCCCCCCAACCATCGTGCCGGCTTGGCAGGACGAGGACATCGGATGCGACCAGCAGCGCGGCCACGTCACCGTTGGGCAGTACGCCGCGCCAGCGCACCCGGTCGCCGAGGCCCAACTCCCCCGCCAGCCGCCGCAGTTCGTCACGGTGGGGGCCGGTGCCCACGATGTCGAGGGACCAGTCGCGACCTCGGATCCCCGACAACGCCCGCAATACCCAATCTGGACGCTTACGGGCATCCAGGCTGCCTATGAAGGCGACCCGGAACGGCTCAGCGCGCCCGGCGCCGCCGCCCGTAACGTGGGCGGTTGGTGTGTTGCTGACATCGAGGAAGTACCCGAATTCGAGCACCTTTGATTTACGAAAACCGATCCCTCTGTACTGCCGCACGCCAACTGGACCGCATGCCAGTACGCCGTCGACACAGCGGCGATATCGGAGCCTAGCCAGCCGGTACTTGGCACGGCGTCGCGCCGACTCGGACCACGGCTCGGCGAAGACCAGCCTGACGGCGTCACCTGCGCGCCCGAACGCAGCCAGTCGTGTCATCGAGCGCGCCGTCGCGGGATACACGCCCAACCCGGAGAACACGTGTATCGCCGCCCCCGCCAGTGAACGCTCCAGGTGTCTGCGATCGGCGTCGGAGGGAGCGACTGTCACGCTGCTGTCGCCGTAGTCGGGGAAGGTCCACCCGTGTTCGATGCGCCGGCGGTCCAGCGGCTGTTCGATCACGACCACGCTCGGCGTGCCGAGCGTGTCACCTACCGCGCGGATGAGCGCGGCTTGGTGAATCGACGGACGGTTCTGCCAGAACACTGCGCGCGTCATCCGGTCCTCCCGGAACCCGATGTGACGGCGACCGCGCCGGCTGCGTGCGATGGTCGTCGGTCGGCGCCGATCTGCGGGCCGGATAGCAGCATCGACACCCACATCAGCGCGAACAGCACAACTATCGGGCCCGTCGCAGATACCATCCACCCCTCGAAGTTGCTGTGCACCACGACGCCGAGCCCGAAGGCGAACGTTGCCGGGCCCGACTGCCAGCTGAACCAGAGGATCGCCAGCCAAATCAGCAGGATGCAGCAGAGCGCGACAACCCCGCCGTAGGTGAAGGCGCGCAGCGGCGAGCTGGCGATCTGTCCCCGCTCGTTGCCAATGCCCACGCCGCCCAACACCCCGGCTCGGACCAGATCCAAGACCTCTTGGACGCCCGCCTCGCGGGAATTGTTCGCCCGGAACAGCTTGATTCCCGCGAACTCGGCGCTGTAGTTGGTCAACGCGACCGAGACGGCTCCGAGTGTCAGCAGGGGAAGGGCCAGCTGGCGTGCGCGGCCGGCATTCATCACGGCACCGACGACGAGGGCGATCGCCAGCGACAGCGCGCTCCCCCGGCTGGCCGTCCATACCAGTGTCGCGACGCCGAGCAGGGCCGCCCAGAGCGTCAAGGGCCACGGCCGCCTTCGCAGCACCACGGCCGCGACCAGAAGAAAGGCGTAGACGCCGAGCAGGTTCGGGTTGGCCGAGATGCCTCGGAGCCGGCCCCCCAACACCGCTATGTCAGGCAATACGAAGCCGAGCACCAGCGAAACGATGATGACCGATGCCAACACCGCCACGAGCGCGACGTCCAGCGTGTGTGGCGCCAGCAACTTCGTCGTCAGCAGCACGTAGACGGTGAGGCTTGCCAGACCAAGGATTCCCGTCACCAACGACTTGGTGTTGTCAAAGGGCAACGTGGCGGCGACGAAATATCCCACCATGCCGACGAGATACACCGCGAGCAGTGGGCGGGCGGAACGGAGGCGATCATTGCCGGGCCTTGTCGCATCGAGCACGCCGCACACGGCGCCCAGAGCGAGCACCATGATCGCGAGGGCCCTGACCAGCTCTGTGTACTCCGCAATCTGTGCGATCGAGACCGCGCAGGCGAGGAAGAGTAGTAGCGACGTGATAAAAGCCCCGCCGCCGCTGCGGTCCACCGCGAAGACGAGAAACAGGACGAGCGCGAGGCACGCGGCAGTAGCCATGTGGATGCTCGTGCTCGCCACCACACCGGCCAGCGCGGCACAAAGGAAGGCTCCAGTGGCGACCGCGATGCGGATGCGCGGACCTGTCATGCGCGCTCCGCCTGCCGATCGCCGGTGCCAGCCGGCTGCCGGGATTCACGCACCTGTTGGAGAATATTGAATCCTTGAACCGTACGCCGCCATCGGCAATAGGCGTTACCGGCCGCGGCCCTGCCTTGTAGCCGCTCGCTCAGCGTCATCAAAGACAGGCCTTCCAGCGCGTCAGCCAGGCACTCGACTGTCAGCTCCGGTAGGACGATTCCGCCTCCTGCTTGGAGCGTTTCCGTCCACGGCGTCTCGGCGGAGCAGACAACGGGACACGCGGCCGACAAGCTCTCCGCGATCACGTGTCCGAAGTTTTCTCCCAAGGTTGGGAAGACGAACGCGTCATACATGCCGAAGGTACGGCGAACCTCCGTCGGCGCCAGCTCGCCGCGGTACTTGACCTGAACTGCGGGGGAAATTTCGCCCATAAGCGACTGACACCTCCTCCAGTAGCCGACGTCTTCCACAGGACCGAAGATGTCGAATTCAAGTGGCTTCGAGACGCGCGGAAGCGCGCGCATGACGAGCTCCAAATTCTTCACCGGCGAGATCCTGCCAACAAAGACGAGTCGCACCGGCCCGTCATGCGCGGCGACAGGTAGAGGCTCCGCAGGGAGCGCGAACTGGTTCTGGTTAACGAGAACTCGCGCCCATGCGCAGGCGGCCTTGATGTCCGCCTCTTCCCTCGGCGTTGAGGCATGCCACACAACGTCCATGCTTCGCAGGAAGCGATCCCACCACTTGAGGAATGCCTGTTTCTTCCACGCCTTCAGTGACAGGGCGCCTGGGGAGAGTTCGCCCCGTGGAGCAACCAGGACGCGCCTAGCCCGAACCACGCCCAGCCGTGCAGCGATGATGGGCAGCAACGAGAAGGAAGGGTTCCAGAGGCTGTTGACGTACAAGACATCGAACTGGGTTGTGCGCAGGTCCCGCCATAGCCGTAGCCATTGCCGCACGGATCGGGTATTCAGGTAGAACACCTGCGAGCGGCCACGGCCGACCCAGCGTCCCGACAACCCTGGATACGGGCGAGCGGCACCCAGATCCCGGTCGCGGGTAAGCAGAGCGACGTCTATAGGTTCCGGGGCGGTGTCGACAATGTGCGCCACCGATCGTACGGGCCCGCCGCCTCGGAAGCCTGGCTCGAAGACGCCACAGGTAACCAGGACCCGAAACGGTCTCTTTTCGTCCGTCATAGAAACCCGCCCCGAGCGGGTACGCGCACGCCGGCCCAGTCGTGGTGGCGGCGCACTGTGGACAGGATGAGGTTCACGACTCTTCGTGACGTGTCGATGATGCGGTAGTCGGCCGCGCACGGTACGCCTTCGGCGCCGGCCTGGTCGATCGCCACGGCGACCGCCTCCACAAGGCCAGCCGGATCCAATCCGGTCATCAGGATCGAGCCGGTGTCCAGTGACTCGGGTCGCTCGATGGAGTCTCGGAGCGTCACCGCGGGAAATCCGAGGATCGCAGACTCCTCGCTGATCGTCCCGCTGTCGGACAGCGTGCAGCGCGCCCGGGTCTGCAGGTGCACGTAGTCGAGCAGGCCGAACGGCTCGTGAAAGGCGATTCCCTCCAATGACGAGGAGTGGGGCGCCAGATCCTCGAGCCGCTTGCGGGTACGCGGATGAGTGGACACCAGCACCGGCAGGCTCCACGCGGCGCGTACCGCGCGCAGGCAGTCCAGTAGGCGTTCGAGGCGGACCGGGTCGTCGACGTTCTCCTCCCGGTGCGCGCTCACCAGGAAGTAGCCGCCTGGGTCGAGGCCGAGCCGGCTGAGCACTGTGGACGCCTCGATCTGTGGACGGTAGTGCGCGAGTACCTCCCGCATGGGCGAGCCGGTGTGCAGGATCCGGCGCGGGTGCAACCCTTCGGCGAGCAGGTTGCGGCGGGCGTGCTCGGTGTACACCAGGTTGAAGTCCGACACGTGGTCGACCATGCGCCGGTTGGTCTCCTCCGGCACGTTGAGGTCGAAGCAGCGGTTGCCGGCCTCCATGTGGTACACGGGTACCTTCATCCGGCGCGCCATCAACGCGGCGATGCAACTGTTGGTGTCGCCCAAGACGAGCAGCGCGTCCGGCCGTAGCTCTGAGATAGCCTCCTCGACGCCCGCCAGGACGCCACCCATGACCCGGCCAAGGGAGGACGTGTCGACCTGCAGGTAACGGTCGGGCGACCGCAGTTCCAGCTCCTTGAAGAACACGTCGCTGAGGGACGGGTCCCAGTTCTGTCCGGTGTGGACCAGAATGTGGTCGACAGTTCGATCCAGCCGGTCGATCACGCGCGACAGCCTGATGATCTCCGGGCGGGTGCCGACCACCGTCATCACCCTGGTCATCGGTGCTCACCCCGCGCCGCGGCTTTCAGCATCTTCTCCAATTCGTCCACGCCGGCCCGTTTGGACATGTGGGCCTCGTAGCTCGCCCGCGCCCGGCGCCTCATCTCCGCGTGCTCCGCCGGCGAGAACGAGGCGGCCCGCACGAACCGGTCCGCGAGCGCCCGCCAGTCCTCAGGCGGGCAGGAAAGACCTACTCCGTTGCGCTCCACGAGACCGGCGCAGTCGCCTGGCGCGGACACCACGACCGGCGAGCCGCACGACAGAGCCGCCTGCAGCTTCGACGGGATCGTGCCCCGGAAGATCGGCAGGTCCAAAAGGGAGACGAGCTGGTAGTCGGCGGCGGCGTAAAGGGCGGCCATCCGTGCTGGTTCCTGGCGGCCCAGAAACCGGACGTTCGTGGCGCCGAGGTCCGCCACCAGGGTTCGTGCGGTGCCTTCCGCGATCCCCGAACCGACGAGTACGAGGTCGACCCCGCTGGCCCGTTCGACCGACGCAGCCGCCCGGATCGCCCCGCAGATGTTCTGGAACGGGCCGATGTTTCCGGCGTGCATGACGGTGCATCGTCCGCGGTACCCGATCTCGCGACGAGCCTCCTCGGTCGCCTCCACCGGGCGGAACAACGACTCGTCGGCCCAGTTCAGCACGACACGCACCCGCGCCGGATCGGCACCGCGCTCCACGACCAGGTCCCGCATGGACGGGGCGATGACCGCGATGGAGTGCGCCATCCGATAGATCTGGCGCATGGCCAGGCCGAGCGCACGGTCGACCAACCCGCGTGGTCGCGGCCCCATCGGCGAGGCCGTCACCGACTCCGGCCAGATGTCCTGGACGTGCAGCACCGCGGGCACGCGGTACAGCAGGCGGAGCAGCGCGGCCGGCGCGAACGCGGTCGCCGGCGGATGGTAGACGTACAACGCGTCCACGCCGGCCAGGTACCGCACCGCCGCGACGCTGCTGGTCGCCGCAAACGAGGCGTAGGTGGCGATCCGCCGCGCCGCCGACGAGTCGTGGCTGGGGTAGAGCGGGACGCGGCGAGTCGTGATCCGTCCGGTCGTCGACCAGGCGTTCCACTGTTGCCGGTAGCCGGGATAGATGACGCCTACGGGATAGTTCGGAAAGCCGGTCAGCACCCGCACCTCATGGCCGCGGGCCGCCAGCTCTTCGGCCAGGCTCGCCGGAATGAAGGCGGGCTCGGGCGGATACCACTGGGAGACGATGCCGATCTTCACGGCGATACCTTCTCCGGGTATGTGTCCGGCCGCGCCGAGTTGAACGTCTGGTTGGCCCAGAAGAGGGTCAGCAGCTCCCCATCGCCGATGTTGGTGATGTTGTGCGCCCACATCGTGGGCATATCGACAACGACGGGTTCCGTACCGGAGACGCGGAACCGCACGACGTCGTTGTGCAGCACCCGGCGGAGGCAGATGTCGGCCTCGCCGCGCAGCACCATGAATCGCTCCACCTTGGCGAGGTGGTAGTGCTCGCCGCGGATGGCACCCGGTCGGGTGGTGGAGCAGAACGTCTGGCCGCCGCCACCGCGCACCTTGACCGCCTCGATCAGCTCACCGCGATCATCGGCGTGCCCCTCCAGCGGCAAGGGATAGTGTCCGGGAAAGCAGTACGACCGGTAGGTATTGAACAGCCGCACGTCGAAGCGGCTGGCCAGATCCGGTATCTCCCCGGTGCGATAGCAGGTGGCGAAGCGATGCAACCGCTCCGCCAGTTGCTTCACGGTGCGCCGCACCGGCTGGGCGTCCCACGGACCGCCGGGCCCCAGCAGCAGGGCCGCCGCGTCCGTGGCGTGCAGCAGCTCGAGGTCGCGGTCCTCGTGCACCTGCGGTACGGCGCCGTCGGCGAGCAGCCGGCAGAACGTCGCGACCACCGAGTTGTAGTGCGGCCTGCCGTGCTCGCCGAACAGGTTTGGCAGCCGCAGATCGGCGAAGGTGGACCCGGTCCATTGTGTCGCCTGCACCAGGATGTCTGCCGCGGCGGCCTTCGAGTCGCCGTACGGGCTGCCGTTCCCGGCCTGGATGGAGTTGGCGAAGACGACGGTCTTGGGCGGCGTGGGACACTGCCGTACCGCCAAGGCGAGCGCCTGGGCCGGCTCGATGTTGCCGGCGGTGACCTCCTGCGGCGCGCCCCGGTTGACCCCGGCGAGGTGCAGGACGCGGTCGACACCGTTCAGCTTGCCGACGAGCCGGTTCGGGTCGCGGAAATCGTCACGGCCGACGATGACGGGTTCGGGCATCTGTAGCGCGTGGGCGAGCACCCGCACATGCCAGCCCAGAAAACCGCCGGCGCCGGTGACGACGAGCGTCCCACTCATACCGCGACCGCCAGATCTGGTGCCGCGTCGAGCTCCGCGCGGACCTCCGGCAGGGTCAGCAGGCGGGCCATGATTTCGGGTACGTCGAGCCGGGTCGTGTTCGACGACGTGTAGTCCGCCCGGTGGTCCTGTGTCGACTGGCCCTCCTCGACATAGAGCGAGTAGTTGAGATCGCGGCTGTCGATCGGCACCCGGAAGAACTCGCCGAAGTCCTCGGCGTGTGCGAGTTCCTCGTGGCTCGCCAGCGTTTCGGACATCTTCTCGCCGTGCCGGATCCCTAACACGTCCAGCTTGGTGGGCACGGAGAAGAGGTTGCTGACCGCGGTCGCCAAGTCGCCGATGGTGCAGGCGTCTGCCTTGCGGATGAACACATCGCCTGGGTTGGCATGGGTGAAGGCGTGCTCGACCAGTTGCACCGACTCGTCGAGCGACATGAGGAAGCGGGTCATCGACGGATCGGTCACGGTCAGCGGGCGGCTGCTCTTTATCTGCTCGATGAACAGCGGAATGACCGAACCGCGGGAGTACATAACGTTGCCGTACCGCACGCACGAGACCGTGGTGTGGGCGTTTGGGTTGTTGCGGACGTGCGCCTGCGCGACCTTCTCCATCAAGGCCTTGCTCATTCCCATGGCGTTGACCGGATATACCGCCTTGTCGGTGCTCAGGAAGACCAGACCCGCCACACCGCTGCGCTCACATGCCTCCACCACGTTGGCGCTGCCCAGCACGTTGGTGCGGACCGCCTCCAAGGGGAAGAACTCGCACGACGGCACCTGCTTGAGCGCGGCGGCATGAAACACGTACTCAATGTCGCGGACGGCTTTGAGTATGGTGTCGAAGTCACGCACGTCGCCTACGTAGTAGCGCACGCGGTCGTCCAGCACGGCTGTCCGCATCGCCTCCTGCTTCGCCTCATCGCGACTCAGGATGCGCACCTCCGCCGCCCCGGCGTCGAGCAGCCTCTTCACCATGGTCCGGCCGAACGAGCCCGTGCCGCCGGTTATCAGGAAGCGTCGATCCGAGAGTGAAGACGGCAAAGGGATTGCCTCCTGCCCACCGCCGCACGGCAAACCGCGCGGGTAGCCCGATTATGCGCCTATAGTGCTGAATGCAGCCTACAAGCTGATTCGCGCCATATAACGTCTAATCACGAAAAAGCCGCGTCCTCCATAGGATGACCGTTATGCCCAGAGAACGCAGGTCGGCGTCCCGGCGTAGGCGCCGAGCGGTCCTCGCGGCCGTCGCCGCCGTGTGCCTCCTCGTGCTCGGCGCCGGCTGGGTGGGCGTGCGTGGCGTCCAGGCGCGCACCCACCTGGCCGCGGCCGCCACACTGCTGCGCGACCTCGAGACCCAGCTGGAACGGCGGGACATCGCCGCGGCACGGGCGACCCTCGCCGTACTCCAGGAGGAAGCCCGCGCGGCCCGCGCGGCGACCCGGGACCCCGGGTGGCTGCTCGGTGCGCGCGCGCCCCTGGCCGGAGGCAACCTGGCCGCGGTGGGCGCGGTCGCGGCCATCGTGGCCGACCTGGTCGACCAGGTGCTCCAACCCCTGGTCGACGCCGCCGGCATCGTGGACCTGAAGGCGCTGGCCCCGAAGGACGGGGCGCTCGACGTCGCGCAATTGGGCAAGGCAGCACCTAACCTCACAGAAGCGCACGCCGCAGCGATGCGCGCCAAAGAGAGGGCCTCGGCCATCCCGGTCGACGGCCTCCTGCCACAACTACGCTCCGCACTCGGCGACCTTGACCGGGGGCTTCGCCGCATCGTGGCGCTCACCGGTACTGCTGCCCGGGCGGCTGAGCTGCTGCCGCCGATGCTCGGCGCGACCGGCCCGCGGACGTACCTCGTGCTGTTTCAGAATCCCGCCGAACTTCGGGCGACCGGCGGCATTCCGGGCGCGTTCGCCGTGGTCCGTGCCGAGGGCGGCCGGCTGCGGCTCGTCGACGAGGGCACCGCCGCCGCGGACCTGGGCATATTCGCCCGGCCCGTGCTGCCGCTGTCGCCGGCGATGCTCGGCCTCTACACCGAACGCCCGGGCATCTTTCCCGCGAACGTCAATCTCACCCCACATTTTCCCACCGCAGCCGGACTGGCCAGAGAGATGTACCGGCGGCGGACGGGAGTCACAGTGGACGGTGTCGTCGCCACTGATCCGGTCGCCCTCTCGTATCTGCTCGCGGCCACCGGCCCGCTGCGGATGCCGTCCGGCCCGCCACTTTCGGCGGCCAACGCCGTCCGTCTACTCCTGGTGGATGCGTACGCCGCGACCCATTCCGAGGACGAGTACCACGCCGCGGCGGCCAGAGCCGCCTTTGCCGCGCTCACCAACGGCGTACCCGATCCCGCAGCCGCCCTCGCGGCCCTCGCCCGCGCCGCCGGCGAGCGCCGCCTGCTGGTCTGGAGCGCGCACCCGGCGGAGCAGCGCGCCGTCGCCGGCACCGTGCTGGAGGGTGCGATGCCCGTCCAGGACGGCGCCCGCCCGACGGTTGGCGTGTTTCTCAACGACGGCACCGGAGCGAAGCTCGGCTACTACCTCTCCGGCGAAGCACAGCTCGACGTCACCGGGTGCCTTCCGGATGGCCGCCGCGAGCTGCGCCTGCGGGTGACGCTTCGGTCGGCGGCGCCAACGACCGGGTTGCCGAAGGACGTGCTGGGCCTGAAACTGGCAGGCGAGCCCTACGCGGCCCGGACCAACGTCATGATCTTCAGTCCCGCCGGTGGGGCCGTGCTCGGCGCGTGGCTCGACGGCACGCCGGCGCCGCTCGGCACCGGCACGGAGCGGCGGCGTGCCGTCGGCGTGCTGACCGTCGACCTCAAACCCGGTGCCAGCCATACCGTGGAGGCCAACCTCCTGACCGAGCCGCTGACCGCCGGCGCCGCGGCGCCGGTTGCGCCTCAGCTCTGGGTGACGCCGGGAGTCAATCCTTGGCATACGCGTACCGGGTCTGCCCACGCCTGCCGGGCCCCGCGGTAAGCGGGCATTTTACGGCAGGGAAGCTCAAGTCTCGCTATAAGAATTGAATCATTCTCATATTCCCGTCCCGCTGAATGTCGCTTCGCTAGCGTCACGGTCAGTGACCCCACAACAGGGGAGGGAATCGTGTCAATAGAGCGAATGCGGCTGCTCGGCGGCGCACTCGTCGCGGTGCTTCTCGGCGCGGTGGCGGCGACGCTGCCGGCGACGGCAGCGCAGGCACAGCCGACCTGCAACCACCTGGAAGCCACCATCGTGGGCACCGAAGGCACGGACATCATCAACGGCACCCCCGGCGCGGACGTGATCGTGGCGCTGGGCGGCAGCGACGTGGTGTTCGGACTCGGCGGTAATGACACGGTCTGCCTCGGCGACGGCGTCGACCTCTACTTCGGCAGCGCGGACAGTGAGTGGGTGTGCGGCGAGGCCGGGGCCGACACGCTCTTCGGCGCCGGCGGCGACGACATCCTCATCGGCGCCGGTGGCGGCGACACCATCACGGCCGGCGACGGCGCAGACAAGGTGGCCGGCGGTGACGCCCTCGACGTCCTGAACGGCGACGGCGGCGGCGACACCATCGAGGGCGGCCTGGGCAGCGACGTGCTCAACGGCGGTGCGGACGCCGACACGCTGATCGACGTCGGCGGCTCGGACGTCGGCAACGGCGGCTTGGGCACGGACACGTGCGCCGCGACGATCGAGACGCGTATCAGCTGCGAGGTGGTGTCCGCGTGACGCCAGGCGCCGTTCTTCTATCTACGGGGGTCTTCATGCGAATCCACCGACTGCTCATGGTGTCTGCAACGTTGTTCAGTGTGTCCCTGCTTCCGGCCACGGCGGCAGGTGCCCAGCCCACCTATCCGCCGGGGCAACCCTCGCTGACCGTTTCGCCAGCCACCGTCGTCGTCGGCGCCACCGTGGTGGTCGAAGGCAACAACTTCGGCGGGTGCGACGTGGTCCGGATCGATGTCTCCTACGCGCCCGCGGGCGGC
Organism: Micromonospora sp. CPCC 206061; assembly: GCF_036906915.1. Classification (NCBI taxonomy): domain Bacteria; kingdom Bacillati; phylum Actinomycetota; class Actinomycetes; order Micromonosporales; family Micromonosporaceae; genus Micromonospora; species Micromonospora sp. CPCC 206061. Next base: position 58,326 of record NZ_JBAKHX010000008.1, on the reverse strand, counting down.
GCGGCGGCAGCCGCCGGGCAATGCACCGGCAGCCAGTCGACTCAGGCCCTTGACCACTCGGTCACCGCCGACGCCAACGGGCACTTTGTCACGACCGTGCGCCTGACGCAGGTAGGCGTGGCGACGATCACGGCGAGTGGGTTCCCGTCCGGTCGCCAGGCCTCGGCCACCGTCACCGTGCTGGCCGCGGCACAGCTCGAGCCGGCGTCGGTCACCGAGAGCAACGGCGATGGGATGTCGGTGACGACACTTGGCGCGGTCGCAGTGGCGGTTGGCTTGCCGCTGCTCGCGCTGGCACTCGTTCTCCGCCGCGCACGGCCGAGGTCTCGACACTGATCGGGTAGGTCCCCCGCTGCCACGGTCCGCCGGCGGCAAGGGCGCCGGCGGACCGGTGTCTATCTAGTGATGATATCGCGATCTTAGCAGCGAATGTCCATATTGCGGCTAACATCACGATAGTCCATACCGCAGTAGACACACCCATCGCGGAGGCACACATGCGAGTCCGCTGGACTCTAATCTCGCTCGTCGCGGCGTCCAGTGTTTCGTTGCTACCGGCAACGGCCGCGACCGCCCAACCCACCTACCCACCAACGGCACCGACACTGACCGTCTCGGCGGGCGCCGTCACCGTGGGTGACGCCGTCACGATCCAGGGCAGCAACTTCGGCTCCAACGACCAGATCTCCATCGACGTCAGCTACCAAGACACGACCGGCGCCCGGTTCGGCTCGGGCTCGAGCGGGGCCATCGTGCCGGTCGCCTTGCCGCTGCCAATCGGGGTCGTCAAGACCGTCCGGGCAGACGCCGACGGCAACTTCCAGACCTCGGTGGTCCTGACGAGGGTGGGCAGGGCGGTCATCACCGCGACCGGCTCACCGTCGGGCGTCTCGGCATCGGCCACCGTGCGGGTTTACGCGAAGGGCGAAGCGCTCCCGACGACCGGAGACGACGGCGGCATAGTGACCCGACTGCAGATCGGCGCGGGTGCGGTCGCGGCGGGTGTAGTGCTGGTGTTCGGCGCGATGCTGCTCAGGCGCCGCTCCCGGGCCAACGCCGACACCTGACATGACACCTGCGGCACTGCGGTCGAGGTCACAGGACCTCGACCGCCCCGCCGCGCACTCTGTTTCGGGTATCAAGCACGAGTGGGGCCGCGTCGAGCAGGTCGTAGTCGACGTCGTCGTGGTCGGTGATCAGCACCACCACGTCGGCGGCGCTTACCTCAGCCGGACTGAGGTGGACCAGCGAGACGTACTCCGGCACGCGGTTGCGCTCCACGTAGCGGTCGACGGCGCGTATCTCAGCCCCAAGTCCGTGCAGCAACTCGGCTATGCGAATGGCCGGCGATTCCCGGCAGTCTCCGGTGTTCCTCTTGTACGCCAGCCCGAGCAGCAGCACCCGTGATCCGTTGACGGCCTGGTGATGGCGGTTCATCGCCCTGATCAGGCGTTGCACGACGTACGTGGGCATGTGGTTGTTGATCTCATTGGCCAGCTCCACGAAGCGGAACGACCGGCCGAGGCTCCGCTTTACCTCCCACGAAAGGTAGGACGGGTCGATCGGCAGGCAGTGGCCACCCACCCCTGGCCCGGGAGTGAAGCGCATGTAGCCGAACGGCTTGGTGCAGGCGGCGTCGATGGCCTCCCACACGTCGATGCCCAACTGGTGGGCGAACGTCGCCAGCTCGTTCACCAGCGCGATGTTCACGTGGCGGAAGGTGTTCTCGATCAGCTTCGTGGCTTCGGCCTCCTTGGTGCCGCTGACGGCAATGGTCTTCTCGACGAGAGAGTCATAGAAGCCCTGCACCGCCCGCAGCGACGCTTCGTCCACACCGGAGACGACCTTGGGCGTGTTTACGAGCGACCATTGCCTGTTGCCGGGGTCGATCCGCTCGGGGCTGTAGCCCAGGTGGAAGTCCCGACCCGCGCGTAGTCCGCTGATCTCCTCCAGGATTGGACGGACCAGGTTCTCCGTCGTACCGGGATACGTCGTGGACTCCAGGATCACCGTCGCACCCGGCTTCAGGCAGGCCGCCAGGTGCCGCACGGCGTCTTCGATATAGCTCAGGTCCGGGGCTCCCTCGCGCAGCGGGGTTGGCACCGTGACCACCGCGTAGTCGAAACCGCGTGCGGACTCGTAGTCGCCGGATGGGAGATAGCGCCCAGCACGTAATGCGGCCGCCAGCGTGTCGTCGGCGACGTCCTCCACGTAGGAGGACCCGGCCAGCAGGCGGCTGACGCGCATGTCGTCATTGTCGAGTCCGACAACGTCGTAACCCACTTGCACCGCACGCATGGCGACCGGCAGGCCGACGTACCCCTGGCCGACCACCACAACCTTGTCGATCGTCATGACCCGTTTCCTGTTTGGAGGAGAGCGCGGCCTGGGTGATTTGAACGCTATGACCGCATCTCGCAAGGCGCAACGAGGCGGCCCCTAGGTAGTTGCGCCGGCACTCGCCCGGTAGTCCCGTTATCTGCGATGTATCGCGTTACATTCCTGCTTGTCGCGGACGCTGGTCTACGCCCAGCTGCCGTAGGCGCCAAGCTGCGAGGAAGCTGCTTCCGGCCTGAAGGAGGGGGCCTCCGGCGCACCGGAGGCCCCCTTTGGGTAAAGCGGTCGGGACGATCAGACCCCGGCCTTCATGCCAGCGCCGCTGCGGGTTCCAGCGTGGTCGCCGTGGTCGCCGTAGTAGCCGGCCGAACCGTCGGCGTCGGCGTTGGCGTGGGCGTTGGTGTCGGTGTCGGCAGCGCGGAACAGGCTGCCGACCAGCGGCAGGGCTTCCCGCCGCGCGACGGACGCCGATTCGGCGGTGGCGCCGCCGGAGCAGTCGAACAGACCCAGACCGGTGACGATCGGCGCCGCGCACTGCGCGTTGGTCACCGTGGTCACCGGCGCGATGGTCTGAATCCCGTTACCGGTGCCGATGTTCGGACCGGTGGAGGCGATGATGTCCGGCGCGTCGCCGCCACCCCAACCACGCTTGCCCTCGACCCGTGCGCTCTCCGCAGAGGCACCGCCGGAGCAGTCGAACAGACCCAGACCGGTGACGATCGGCGCCGCGCACTGCGCGTTGGTCACCGTGGTCACCGGCGCGATGGTCTGAATCCCGTTACCGGTGCCGATGTTCGGACCGGTGGAGGCGATGATGTCCGGCGCGTCGCCGCCACCCCAACCACGCTTGCCCTCGACCCGTGCGCTCTCCGCAGAGGCACCGCCGGAGCAGTCGAACAGACCCAGACCGGTGACGACCGGCGCCGCGCACTGCGCGTTGGTCACCGTAGTCACCGGCGCGATCACCTGGGTGCCGTTGAGGGTCCCGATGTTGGGGCCGGACGAGGCGATGATGTCCGGCGCGTCGTCCCAGTCCCAGCTGCCGTGGCCGTCGTCCGACCCGCCGTGGCCGTCGTCCGACCCGCCGTGGCCGTCGTCCGACCCGCCGTGGCCGTCGTCGTAGTACTTGGCCTTCTTGGGCGACTTCTTGTCGTCCTTCTTGTCGTCCCACGCCTTGTAGGAGTTCTCATCCCATGTCGGCTTGTGCGAGCCGTCCGACCCGGCTGAAGCACCGCCCGAGCAGTCGAACAGACCCAGACCGGTGACGACCGGCGCCGCGCACTGCACGTTGGTCACCGTAGTCACCGGCGTGATGGTCTGAAGCCCGTTACCGGTGCCGATGTTCGGACCGCTGGAGGCGATGATGTCGGGAGCCGCCTGGGCGGCGGACTGGCCAATCAGGAGAGCACCCGCGGCGAGAACGCCGACGCTCAGCGACTTACGAACCCAAGACTTCATTATGAGGAACTAACCTTTCAGAGATTGGAAATGTCAGGCGGGAACGCCCGGGAGCCCTTCCAGGGCGCACTGGACGTTGGTTACAGAGGTGAGCGGCTCGATGGTCTGGATGCCGTTGGCGGTGCCGATGTTCGGTCCGGTCTGGGCCACAATCGAAGGGTTCGCGGTGGCACCGCCACTGCAATCCATGATCGTGATCCCGTCGGCGTGGGCCGATGCCTGCGACATCAGGAGCCCGCCCATAGCAAGCACACCGATACTTACGCACCTCCCAACCCATTTCTTCATTGTCGACAGCAACCTTTCGCTATCTTTTATACGATTCTTGACGTGGTTTCTATTCTGTTGTTGTCCGGTTTCTTAGTGCACTTTCAGAAGTCCGGACCTGCGCTCTTTTGGGCGCGGCGTCACCGGGGCGAAATTCGCCCCTCTTTCGCCTGTCGACATGCGCCACTTGGGTGCGTGGTGGTGCTGGTGTGAGATTGCCGCTCAACGTGGCGGCCACAGTGACCTGCCCTCGGTTCCCTCGTCCACAGGTCGTCCGACCTGGGCGTGGCGGGGGCCGATCTGCCCGCCCGCGAGTGGGCGGCAGGTCAGGTCACTAGTCGGGTGAAACCGTCGGGGCCTCGGCATCCCGCCGGAGGACCACGACGTCGGTCGTGACTGGCAGCCGGTGGATCGCCACCGTGCTCTCCACGACCGGGGAGGGCACAACGGCGGATGCGCCACCCTCCATATGGGGAGCCGGTCCACTGACCGGCATCCCGGCACCGGCCCCGAAGAGTCCCCGCAACGGTGCGGGACGAGGCCGATCGGGCCGGCTTTCGCCGCCCTGCCGCGCCTCCGGCGTACCGGCGACGCGATCGTCCGCGCCGGCGTACGGCCGGTTCGCGGACTCTGAGCCGGCGCCAGCCGCAGCCGCAGCCGGAACCGGCTCTGGCTGGCCGGCGGCGAGGTTGGGGTCGACCGGTGCCACGACGGAGCCGGAGCCCGGCCCACCGCCCGTGGTCCCGCCTGGCAACCACCGGTCCACCTGGGGCGCGACCACATCGGACGTGGTCCGGCCCACTGAACCCAGCGTCGACACCGCCGGTGCCGCCGCAGTACGCAGCACGCCGGTCACCGGCTCCAGGACACCGTCCAAGGGAGCCGTGATCGGCTCGGCCACTCGGGTCAGCGCGACGGCGTCAACCGTCGTCGCGTGGCCGCCCGCCGCGCTTGGCCGCAAGGCGGCCGTCGCCAGGCGTGCCGAACGCACGACACTGCCAAGTGGGCCGGACGCCACAGCGTCCCGCTCGTCCACCCCGGTGACGGGGTCGGTGACGAGCGACACGGCCGACAGGCCGGAAGTAACAACCTCGACCGGCCCGTCCGACTCCGCGGCGTGGGCCGACGCGGCCGATAGCAGCCACGCCGCTCCCGCGAAGCCAGCGACGGCAAGAGCCCGCAGACCTAGCCACGTGGCTCGATCCCTCGCTCTCCCCGACCGCGTCATGCTTCGCCCCTCGTCCGCCGGCTGATCGTCGAGGCAGTCTGGTCATTTGACCGCTATGACCGCCTCTTGTAATGCGTAACGAGGCGACCCCCGGGCGGTCACGCGAATTAGCCGGGAAATGTCATCGCATCCGGGCGACGATGCCCGTGTCGTAGTCACCGGAAATGAACTCGTCGTTTTCCAGTACCTCGGCAAAGAAAGGCAGGTTGCATTTCGGCCCGGCGACCTCGAATCCGGCCACCGCGGCGCGGGCCCGGGCGATCGCCTCCACCCGGTCGCGGCCGTGCACGATCAGTTTCGCCATCAGCGAGTCGTAGAACGGCGTCACGGTCGTGCCGGCGGCGTAGCCCGAGTCGACGCGTACCCCCTCGCCCGCCGGCTCGGTCCACGCGGTGACCGCACCGGGTCCCGGCAGGAAGCGCTTGGGGTCTTCCGCGTTGATCCGCAGCTCGATCGCGTGGCCGCGCGGCGAGAGCGCCTCCGGGTCGAACGCCGGCGGCAGGCCCGCCGCCACCCGAAGCTGCTCCTCGACCAGGTCGAGGCCATACACCAGCTCGGTTACCGGATGCTCGACCTGGAGCCGGGTGTTCATCTCCAGAAAGTAGAACTCGCCGCTGTCCGGGTCGAAGAGGCACTCGACAGTGCCCGCGTTGCGGTAGGCGACCGCCTCGCCGGCGCGCACCGCCGCGGCGAGCAGGCGGGCACGCAGTTCGGCGGAGACCGCCGGCGACGGCGACTCCTCCAGCAGCTTCTGGTTGCGCCGCTGCACCGAGCACTCCCGCTCGCCGAGCGCGACCACGCGGCCATCGGCGAGCCCGAGGATCTGCACCTCGATGTGGCGCACCCGCGGGAAGTACCGCTCGATCAGCACCGAGCCGTCCCCGAACATGCGCTCGGCGAAGCTCCGTACCTTGTCGAACTCGGTGCGCAGCGCGGCTTCGTCGGCCGCCACGCCCATGCCCATGCCACCGCCGCCAGCCGCGGCCTTGACCATCACCGGGTATCCGATGGTGGCCGCCGCGTCGAGCGCGGCGTCGACGTGGGCCGCGGGGTCGGTGGTGCCGGCGGCGACCGGCACGCCGGCCGCGGCCATGAGATTACGGGCATTGATCTTGTCGCCCATCGCCGTGATCGCGTCGGCGCCGGGGCCGACCCAGATCAGGCCGTTGGCTTCGACGGTGCGGGCGAAGTCCGCGTTTTCCGACAGGAAGCCATAGCCGGGGTGCACCGCCTGGGCACCGGTCGACTTTGCGGCGGCCAGGATCGCCTCGGCGTTGCGGTAGCTCAGTGCCGGGTTGGCAGGGCCGACGCAGACCGACTGGTCGGCCTCAGCCACGAACGGCAGCGCGGCGTCTGCCTCCGAGTACACGGCGACCGTGCGCACGCCGAGACGCTTCGCGGTGCGGATGATCCGGCGAGCGATCTCGCCCCGGTTGGCGACGAGCAGCGACTCGATCACGCGTGACTCCGTCAGCCGAGCAGCGCCGCGAGCGTCGCCACGCGCAGCAGGCCCGCCCGCCGCTCCCGGTCGACCTCGCCGCCCAGGAACGGCGTCGAATTCATGAGGCCGAAGGCGGCGTGCGCCAGCACGCGCGCCTCGCCCGCGGACAGCTCGGGCCGCAGCGAGGTGAGCACGTTGACCCACTCCTCCACGTAAAGGCGCTGGAGGCGGCGGATCTGCCGGCGCGGCTCTTCCGGCAGCCGGTCGAGCTCGTGCAGGTGCAGTGCGATCACGGCCGGGTTGGCGAGCGCGAACTCGACGTGAAAGTCGATGAGCGACTCCAGCGCACTCCGGGCGTTGCCGTCGTGCTGGGAGACCCGCGTGCGGCCGCCTTCGAGCAGGCCCTCGCTCACCGGGATCAGGGCCGCGACGAGCATCGCCTCTTTGCCGGCGAAGTGATGGTAGAGCGCGGGACCGGTCACGCCGGCCGCCGAGCCGATGTCGTCCATGGACACACCGTGATAGCCGCGAGCAGCGAAAAGGCCCACGGCGATCTCGATTATTTCGTCGCGCCTGGTGCGCCTGCGGGGCACTACCGGCGTCGTCTGCTGTTGCTCCACCGTCACCTGGTCAGCGTAACCAACTGTCAACTCGTACATAACGGGCGTGTCACATCATCCTGCCACCACCGGCGCGACGCGAGCCCCGCCAGCATCGCACCGACCGCATTGAGCAGCACGTCGTCCACTGAGGACACCCGGCCAAGATCGATGGCGTACTGAGTGACCTCCACCACTACCGAACCGGCGGCGCCCAAGGCGGCCAGCCGGAGCGGGCCAGCGAGCGCGGCGACGCGTATCGGGGCGAAGAAGCCCAGCGCGGCGAAGACCAGCAGGTTGCCGCCCACCTGAACCACCGCCGTTCCGGGGTCGCCGGCGAGTTGAGCGGCGAGATCCCGCAGGGGAACGAGGTGCACCCGGCGCGGCCCGTCGCCCGGCGTCAGGATCATCCAGATCCAGGGCAGCGTGCCGGCGACCGCACCGACCTCAGCGACGCTGCGCCACCAGGCGGCGCGAGCCGGCACCCCGCGCTTCTGTCGCCACTTCGCCAGCGCCGCGACCAGCGCCACCACGACCGGCAACGCACAGACTGAGACGCCGATCACACCGCCCCAGTCCCGCATCGCCTGTCCCACGAGGCGGCACGGTACCGCTGTGGAACCACCGGGGGTTGGTGCGGCTCTTCCCCGACATGACTGAGTTAGCTGGCGCTCGCCTCCGCTCGCGCGGGTCATGCGCCCCGAAGCCTCCCTGTAGCCGCCAGTCGCTCCGGTCGCTGCGCTCCCTCCGCTTTGTGGCGGCTGCGGGATGCGGCGCATGACCACGCGACGCGCTGTGCTCGCCCTCGCCCTGGTAGGGCTCGCTGGCTGCACCGAGAAACGAGGCGAACCAACCCCCGCCCGCCGGGGCGATCAGCTCTTCGTGGAGACCGAAGCCGGGCTGTCCGTCGTGGACGCCGGCACAGGTCGCACCACCGTGCCGGCGGCGCCCTCCGTGGTGACGGCCGACTGGTCCCAGCTTGCTCGCGCCGGCTGGACCGGTACCGGCACGACGCTGTCGACACACCGCCTGCCGGACGGGACGCAGGTCACCGGCGGCACGCTCAAGGACCGGCTCGAGGCGCGGGTGCTGTCACCGGACGGGCGCCTGCTCGCGCTCACCAACCCGTCCCGCCCGCGCAGCCGTACCACGCTGGTGGTCGCCGACAGCAGCGGCGAGCGGGTCCGCCTCGACCTGCCCGGGTACCTCGAGCCGGAGGCGTTCGACGCGTCCGGCACCTTCCTCTTCGTGCTCGACTACCTGCCGCCGGCCCGGCCCGACCGGTATCGGGTGCGCCAGATCGACCTGCGGGCGAAGGCGGTGCAGCCGCTGTCGACCCGCCTCAAGACGGCCGTACCGGCCGGTGCCGAGGAGGAGATGCGCGGCGAGGGACGGCAGGCGGTGTACGACCCGCAGCGGCGGCAACTCTTCACGCTGTACACGCACCAGCCGGACCACCTGCACACCCGCGAGCTGGTCGCCGGCGCACGGGATGACGCGCCGCACGTCCACGCGTTCGTGCACGCGCTGCATCTCACCGAGCGCTGGGCGTACTGCGTCGACCTGCCTGAGCCGTTCGGTTCCCGGGCCGCCGCGGGGCACGCGATCGCGCTCAGCGCCGACGGCAGCCGCCTGACCGTGGTCGACACCACCACCGGGGCGTACGCGGAGATCGATCCCGCCGCGCTGGCGGTGACCCGTACCGGCAACCTGCCCGCGCCTCTCGACGGCGGCACCGCCGCGGCGGCACTGACCCCCGACGGGCGGCGCCTCGTGGTAGGCGCCGGTCAAAAGGTCGTGGTGGTGCCGTCGAGCGACAAGCCGGTCCGCTGGTCGACCGGCTCGGAGGTGCGCGGCCTCGCCCTCGTCGGCGACAGCCGCGTCTACGTCGGCCAGGACGGCGAGGTGACCGCACACGACCCGCTGACGGGCCAGGTCATCTCTCGCACCCAGGTGCCGGGCCTGGTGACCCTCCGCCACGCCATGAGCTAAAGGGCACGCACGGCCTTCAGAGCGGCCTCCACATCGGACTCGTCGTTGGCGATCGTCGCTCCGAACCGCAGGAACGTCCGCTGGTACGGCGTCGTGCTGGCGATCACCTTGCTTTCGCGCAGCCGCTCGACCGCCGCCCCCGGGGCCAGACCGGCCACCTCGCAGCACACGATGCCAGCGGACAGCTCCGGGGTCTTCGGCGTGACCAGGCGGACCTTGCTGACACCGGCCAGACCGTCCTTGAGGGCGGTCGCCAGTTCCCTGGTACGCGCCGCGACCCGGCTCTTGCCGATCGCCTTGTGGAAACCGAACGCGTCGGCGAGCGCCCACCGGTGCTCGAAGGCGTGGTATCCGCCAGGGCTGGCGGCTGGACCAGGCGGTGGTGCCGTGCCCGCCTGCCCGAACCAGGCGGCAAAGCTTTCCGCCTGGAACGGCGGGACGATCGGCAGGTAACGCTCCCAGCCGGCGGGCGTGCCGGCGATCAGGCCGGTGCCGCGCGGGCCGAGCAGCCACTTGTGGCAGCCCGAGACCAGAAAGTCGCAGCCGAGCGAGGCCAGGTCGGCGTCCTCCGCGCCGAACCCGTGCACGCCGTCGACGCACAGCAGCGAGCCGCGGCCCCGCAGAGCGTCGGCGATCGCGCGGACCGGCAGCTTGACGCCGGTGCTCGAATGCACCCACGTCACCGCCACCACCTTGGTGCGCGGGGTGACCGCCCGCACGAGGTTGCCCACGATCTCGTCGACGCTGGCCGCCGCCGGATCGGCGTAGAGCCGCACCCGGCGCACGGTCACGCCGTCACGCTCGGACCGCAGGCGCAGGGCCTCGTGCGTGGAGAAGAAGTCGTGCTCGGTGGTGAGCACCTCGTCGCCCCGCGCCAGCCGCAGCCCGGAGTACAGCAGGCCGAGCCCCGCAGTCGTGGAGTGGGTGAACGCGATCTGCTCGGCCGGGATCCCCAGGTATCCGCTGGCACCGGCGGCGACGGCCGCGTCTCGCTCCTGCTCGTGATCGTGCAGATAGCCGATCGGATCCGCGTCGAGCCCGGCGCGGTGCTTTTCGATCGCCACCCGCACCGCCGCCGGGTGCGGAGCGAGCGCGAAAGTGGTCAGATGGGCGACGTTTCGATCGATTGCGAACTGCGCCCGTACACTGGTCCAGTCCGTGGGAATCAGCGGCGGCGTGCTCGATGCCGCCGGCTCAGGGTCAGTACACCCGACCAGGCCCAAGGCCGCCGCCGCGCCCAAGACGTTCCGCCGCCTCATGAGTCACGCTCCGGGCACTTTATTCGAACGTGATCGGCTCCAGAGTGGGCCGCTTAGCCGTCACGGTATCGCCTGAGGAGCGGCCGGTCAGCCGCCGCTTGATCCACGGGGCGAGGTAGCGGCCGGCCCAAGCAAGATCGGCGCCACGAGCCGCGAGCCACGGCTGGCGTACGTGCTCCGGCGGTGCCGCCAGCCAGTCCGGGTCGGGCGCCAGGCCGAGCGCGGTCAGCACGTGCGCCGCCACCCGCTGATGCCCCGCGGCCGAAAGGTGCAACCGGTCGATGCTCCACATGTGTGGGTTGCGGAACGCCTCGTCGCTGGGCAGGTCGACCAGCTTGGCGCCTTGCCGCTCAGCGGTCTCCGCGACCGCCTGATTGAGCGCCGCCACCCGCGCCGAGACGAGCCGCTGCGCCGGCAGCCGCAACCCAGCGAACCGGAAGAGCACCATGTCGGCGCCCGTGCCGCGTACCTCGCTCACCGTCTTGTCGAACCGCTCGATCAGGACAGCCGGGTCGAAGTTGCGCCTCAGCACGTCGTTGCCACCGGCCGCGAAGCTCACCAAGTCGGGCCGCATGGTGAGCGCGGCCGGGATCTGCTCGGATACGACCTGCGGAAACAGCCGCCCTCGAACCGCGAGGTTCGCGTACCGGAAGTCACCGCCCGCCATCCCCGCCAGGGTGCCCGCCACCAGATCGGCCCAGCCCCGATAGGTGCCGTCCGCGTAAGGGTCGTCCATGCCCTCGGTGAAGCTGTCCCCAACTGCTACGAAATTCCGCCACCGCACGCAGGCAATCCTCGCACCGGTGCGAGGAAAATCGGTGCCCCTCAGAGTGCGATGCTGCTTACGCTGCGGCAATGCTGCTGCGGATGTCCACCCTCCTGTTGCGTACCCTGCGCGAGGAGCCCGCCGAGGCAGAGGTGCCGAGCCATCGCCTCCTGCTGCGGGCCGGCTACATCCGGCGCGCGGCACCGGGCGGCTTCACCTGGCTGCCGCTGGGCAAGCTGGTGCTAGACCGGGTCGCCACGGTGATCCGCGAAGAGATGACCGCCATCGGCGGTCAGGAGGTCTCCTTCCCCGCGCTGCTGCCGCGCGAGCCGTACGAGACCAGTGGACGGTGGGCGGAGTACGGGTCGGACATCTTCACGCTCCAGGACCGTCGGGGCGCCGATCACCTGCTGGCGCCCACCCACGAGGAGATGGCCACGCTCCTGGTGCGCGACCTCTTCTCCTCGTACCGGGACTATCCGGTGATCGTGTACCAGGTGCAGACCAAGTTCCGTGACGAGGCGAGACCGCGCGCGGGGCTGCTGCGCGGACGAGAGTTCCTGATGAAGGACGCGTACTCGTTCGACCTGGACGACGATGGGCTGCGGGAGGCGTACGAGAAGCACCGCGGCGCATACCAGCGGATCTTCGACCGGCTGGGGCTGCGGTACACGATCGTCGCGGCCGTGTCGGGCGCGATGGGCGGCTCGGCGTCCGGGGAGTTCCTGGCTGAGACGCCGGTGGGCGAAGACACCTTCGTCGGCTGCACGGCCTGCGGGTACGCCGCGAACACCGAGGCGGTCACCACCGTTGCGCCACCCGCCGGCGACCCTCACGCGCACCCGCCGATCACCGTCCACGACACTCCTGACACGCCGGCGATCGAGTCGCTCGTGGAGCTGGCGAACGCGCGCCGGCTCGGCGGCCGGGGCGATTGGACGGCTGCCGACACGCTCAAGAACGTCGTACTCACCGTCACGCGGCCCGGCGCCGAGCCCGAGGTGCTGGCGATCGGGGTACCCGGCGATCGCGAGGTCGACCTCAAGCGGGTCGAGGCGGCGCTGCATCCCGCGGCGGTGGCGCTGTTCGACGCCTGGGAGAGCCGGCCCGACCTGGTTCGCGGATACATCGGGCCGCAGAAGGTGAGCCTGCGCTACCTGGTCGACCCGCGCGTGGTGCCCGGCACGGCCTGGCTGACCGGCGCCAACGAGCCCGGCCGGCACGCGGTCAACGTGGTGTGCGGTCGCGACTTCACCCCGGACGGCACCATCGAGGCGGCGCAGGTGCGGGCCGGTGACCCCTGCCCCAGCTGCGGGGTCGGCACGCTGACGATGCGCAGGGGTGTCGAGATAGGACACATCTTCCAGTTGGGCCGCCGGTTCACCGACGCGTTCGGTGTCGACGCGCTCGGCCCCGACGGCAGGCCCGTCCGCCCGACCATGGGCTGCTACGGGATCGGCGTCTCGCGGGCGGTGGCGGCGATCGCCGAGCAGCACCACGACGTCCAGGGTCTCGCCTGGCCCCCGCAGGTCGCGCCCTGCGACGTCCAGGTGATCCCCACGAGCCGCGACCTGCTGGGCCCGGCGGTCGAGCTGGCCACCAGCCTGGCCGCACAGGGCCGCCGGGTGCTGGTCGACGACCGCCCGGCGGCGTCGCCCGGCGTCAAGTTCACCGACGCCGAGCTGATTGGCATCCCCCAGACGATCGTCCTAGGCCGCCGCTTCACCGACGGCTACGTCGAGCTCCGCAACCGCCGGACCGGAACTCGCGAGGAGGTCCGCGTGGAGGACCTAGCCGTTTGATTCACGTGAAACGGTATCGACGGCCTTCGCCAGGCCATCGACCACCTGGGCGCCGGGCAGTGTCGCGAGAGCGGCACCAGGCAGGGCGATCTTGCTATGCCGTACCCCGGACCCGATGATCACGTACGGCGTGGCGACCACCCGCGAGTCCACGAGGATCGGCCAGCCCTCCGGCAGCCCGACGGGCGTGATGCCGCCGTACTCCATGCCGGTCAGCTCCACCGCCTCCGCCATCGGGGCGAAGCTCGCCTTGCGCACGTCGAGCATCCGCCGCACCACACCGTTCACGTCTGTGCGGGTGGTCGCGAGGATCACGCAGGCCGCGTAGCGCACGGCGCCTTCGCGCTTGCCCGACACCACGACACAGTTGGCCGACGCGTCCAGCGCGACCTCGTACGCCTCGCAGAACGCGACGGTATCGGCGAGCTCCGGGTCGATCGGCGCGACCAGCACGTCGTCGTCGCCCCATGAGGCGAGCGCCGCTGTGGTGGGCGCGGCCAGCAGGTCGGGCCGGGTGCGGGCGGGCTCGGTCTTCAGCGTCCCTATCACGCCTGTGAGTCTCCCACCGCCGACCCGGCGGCTCAGATGCTGGTGCAGGCCGTCGTCACGACGGGGTTGCTCGTGTTGGTCCACACCACCCCGTCGAGGCGCAGGTGCAGCGAGACGAGCCTGGTCTTCGTGTAGTGCTGCCCCGAGATACCGCTCGTGTTCATGTTGACGTCGTGGTCGATCTCGCCGGTCTTCTCCACCACGCCCGTGTCGACCTTCTTGACCAGCCCGCCGCCGCACTCGTACAGCTCCACCACGAACCGGCTCTTGTAGTAGTAGTTCTCGTAGTCGACGAACCAGGTCACGCTCCAGCCACCACTGGACTTGACCGTCGGGCCGCCCGTGCAGGCACTCAGCGGGACCTCCGGCAGGGTCCCCGACTTGGCGCTGTTGGTCAGCGGTATGCCAATGCCTTCGCACTCCAGCGGCGGGTCGCTGTTGCGGTACCGGGCAAGCGGGGTGCCCTTGATCCCGCCCCCGCTCGGCTTTGCCGGCGTCGTCCTGGGGCGGGTCGAGCCCGAGCCGGCGGGCCGGGGTGAGGTGCCGGCGCTCGCGCTGGTTCCGCCGGACGGCACGCCGCCGCTCGGTGCCGCCCCGCTCGGTAGGGCTCCCACGAGAGCGCCGCTGGCCCCGGGTGACGGCGTCTGGAAGCTCCCGTCGCCGTCGCCGGCTTCCAGGGAGCCGTTGTCGCGGTCGCGGAAGGGCAGCGGCACCAGCTTGGTCGCGAACAGGCCGGCTCCCACCAGCACGATCAGGGTGGCCACGCCCGCCACCACCGCCAGCACCGCTCGCCGCCGCCCAGCGGGCGGCGGCGCGGCCTCAGCCAGCGGCCCGACCGCACGCACGGCCTGCATCACAGCCGTAGGGGACTCGCTATTCCCCGGTGCGGGGCTCAGCGGCCTGGTCGGAGGGCTGGCCGCCGCCGGGGGTGCCACTTTTTCCAGTACTGGGACAGCCTCGCTGGCGCGCGTTGGCGCGGCGGCGAGCAGGCTGCCCTCGGCGACGACGAGTTCGGGCTGCTCCAGTGCGGTGGCCGCGATGCCGAGCACCCGGTGCAGCTGGGTGGCGACGATCGGCATGCGGCTGGCGCCACCAACCAGGACCACGCCGGCCAGCTGCCGGAGGTCTGCCCCCGCGTCGAGCAGCGCGCTGCGGGCGGCGGTGACGGTGCGGTCGACGATCGGCCGGGCGAGCTCGTCGAGCTGTTCCCGGGTGAGCGGCGCGTCCTGTTCGAGCAGCGGCAGGTGCACGACCGCCGACGAGGTTCGCGACAGCAACTCCTTGGCTGCCCGTACCCCGTCCCAGAGCTGCCGGCTGTGTCGCCGGTCAGCCGGGGAGGTCGGCTGTAGGAGTCGCTGCCAGGCCTGCGGGTACCGCCCGCCGTACACCGCGCCGAGGTGCGCCACGACCGCCGCGTCGATGTCGAGCCCGCCCGTGTCGGCGAGGCCCTCCGAGGCGAGCACGGCGAAGCCCTCACCGGTGCGGCGGACCACGGACGCGTCGAAGGTGCCGGCGCCGAAGTCGTACACGAGCAGGTGCCCACCGGCCGGCAGGCGGTCGCCGAGCAGGTTTGCGAAGTGGTGCGCGGCGGCGAGCGGCTCGGGGATGAGCTGCGGGTGTGTGATACCGGCGCGAGCGGCGCCTTCGAGGAGGCTGGCTCGCCGGCGCGCGCCCCACGCCGCTGGATACGTCAGAGCCACCTGAGACGGCCACTGGCCGGCGACTCGCTGGGTCTCCACGACGACCCGGCGCAGCACGGCCGCTATCGCCTCACCGATCGGCATCGCCCGGTCGCCGAGTAGCAGCATGCCGTCGTCGATGCGGCGTTTCGGGTAGGGCTCGAAGCGCTCCGGATAGGACAGTGCGGCGACGACGGCGTCGCGCCCGACGAGCAGCTCGCCGGACTGGTCGGCGAAGACCGCCGAGGGAAGGATCGGTGCGCCGTCGAACAGCACCGGCCGGGCTCGGCCGTCGGGCCAACCCAGCATCGCCACCGTGTTGGAGGTGCCGAAGTCGACGCCCATCCGGAAGGTCCCAAGATCAACACTCAAGTTGGGACTCACCGTACCCCCGTCGACGATCGGGCCTCCCCAGGCATTCGGCCGCCGAGTCTACGACAGTTGATCGACCATCCCCGTCCCGTAACGCTCCGCGAGGTAGTCCTGCCAGGTGCGTGTGCCGGTCGGCCGGGCGGTCGTCGTGAGCGCGCCAGCGCGCATCGCCCGTGCGATGCCACCCGGGAAGCGCAGCCGCAGCACGCGCCGCCGCTTGCCCCGGGCGCGCAGCCACGGCCGCACCACGTCGTCGTACCTCAGTATCTCGGGACCGCCGAAGTCTTCGACCGATTGCGTGGGGCCCGCCTTGAGCAGGTCGGCCAGCCGGTCCGCGACGTCTCGCGGGTCGACGGGCTGGATCGTGACCCCGTCGTCGCCGAGCACCACGCCGAGGACGCTGGCGGCGGGCAGCAGCCGCTCGTCGAGCAGTTGCGGAAACTGGGTGGCCCGCAGGATCGACCACGGGACCGCGGCTTTTCGCACCACACGCTCTGCCGCGAGCTTGTGCCGGTAGTACCCAAGAGGAACCTTGTCGATGCCGACGATCGAGACGTACACGACGTGGCGTACCCCGGCGCGTGCTGACGCCTCGACCAGCCGGCGCGTGCCCGCGACGTCGACGTCTCCCGCACGCCGGTACTGCGTGGTCGCGGACGCGAGGTGTACGACGGCGTCGACCCCGGCGACCGCCTGGTCAACGCCGGCGCCGGTGCCGAGGTCGGCGACCACCCACTCGACCCCGCTCCCGGAGGTGGCCCGCCGGCTCGTGCCCCGCACCTCGTACCTGTCCGCCCGCAGCCGTGGTACGACCGCGCGGCCCAGCGTGCCCGTCGCTCCCGTCACCAGAACCTTCATGCCGGTTGGACGAGGTAGCCGCAGAGATCGTGACTTGACCTTGGCAGGCTAATGGCATTAGCCTAGTAGCTATGTCCACTAGTTACCTGCGCCGCCCCGAAGGTCGTATCGCCTACGAGGTACACGGCAGCGATGGCCCACTGATCATCTGCGTGCACGGCATGGGCGACCTGTCATCGAGCTTCCGCTTCACCGTTCCCGCGCTGCTCGCAGCCGGATACCGTGTGGCTACCCTGGACCTGCGCGGCCACGGCGACAGCGACGACGGCTTCAGCGCGTACGACGACGAGGCCCTGAGCAGCGACATCCTCGCCCTGATCGACCACCTCGGCGGCGAGCGGGCGCTCGTGATCGGCAGCTCGATGGGCGCGGCATCTGGCGTCCTCGCCGCCGCCGAGCAGCCGGCGAAGATCGCCGGGCTGGCGCTGGTGGGGCCCTTCGTGCGCAACCCCCAGACCAGCCCGGTGATGGCGCTGGTGCAGCGGCTGCTCCTGGTCAAGCCGTGGGGCCCGAGCGTCTGGACGGCGTACTACCGCAACTTCTACCCCGGGCGTAAGCCGGCCGACCTGAGCGAGCACCAGCAGCGCATCCGGGAAAGTTTGAGCCGCGGCAGCCACTGGCGCTCGTTCGTCCGCACCACCCGCACCGACCACACCCCGGCGGAGAAGCGCCTCGGCGACGTGCGGGCACCGGCGCTGGTGGTGATGGGCGAGCGCGACCCCGATTTTCCCGACACGACCGCCGAGGCGCGCTTCGCGGCAGACCGGTTGGGCGGCGAGGCCGAGGTGCTGATGGTGCCTGAGTCGGGTCACTACCCGATGACCGATTCACCCGACCTGGTCAACAAGGCACTGGTGTCGTTCGCCGACAAGGCCTTCCGCGCCTGATCGCGCGGAACTGTGGTGGTGGAGCCAAGGGGACTTGAACCCCTAACCCCTGCCTTGCAAAGGCAGTGCTCTGCCAGTTGAGCTATGGCCCCGCCGGCGGGGGAAACCCGCCGGTGGAGGGCTACCTAAGGTCGGGCGCGGTGGTGGCCTCGTGCCACAACGCGCGCTCGTCGTTGGATTCCTTGACCTTCTTGGCGACCAGCGCGGCAACACCGATGACACCGGCGAGGATAAGAACCTTCTTCCACATGTGGGGCTAGATGGAATCGAACCATCGACCTCAGAGTTATCAGCTCTGCGCTCTAACCGACTGAGCTATAGCCCCGCGTGCGAGGAGCAAGGTTACCGTACCGAGGATTCAAGTCCCAAGTCGGGGGCGCCCGGCGTGGCGAGCACCCCCGCTGAGGCTCAGTCGCGCTCGGCGAGCGTCAGCTCGATGCCGCCCACGAGGTCGGCGCAGACGTTGTAGATGAACGCGCCGAGCGTCGCCAGAGCGGTGAAGAGCACCACGTTGACGGCACCGATCAGGGCGGACGTGCCGATGACGCCCTTGGCCGTGATGCGGAACGTGCTGCCGCCCTCGCCGCCGCCGGCGCTGACCAGGTCGGTCAGGCTGCTGTTGACGCTCTCGAAGACTCCCATCGCGTCGAGCGCGAGGTAGAGCACCGAGGTCGCCACGATGACGACGATGAACAGCACCAGCGACACCGCGAAGGAGAACTTCATCACGGACCACGGGTCGATGCGCTTGACGTTCAGGCGGGCCCGCCTGGGACCGCGCGAAGCCGCGGACGCGACGGTGCTGCGTGCCGCGCGGACCGCGTCGCCCACACGGGCCGCTCCGACCGCTCCGGGCGTACGCACGGAGCCGCCACCCGCGGCCGTGCGGCCGGCGATGGGCTGGGTGGTGGTGCCCGCGGCCGCGGGCGTGACGCCGGGCCGCGCGAGGCCGGGAACCGCCGCGGAGCCGGCGGGAGGGGCGCTCACGGGAGCCTTGCCGGTCGCGCTGACCGATGTCGCCTGGCCGTGCCCGTCAGCCTGTGCCGGGTCTGCCGGCGGCGGTGGCATGCCGGGAGCCCGTGTGAACTTGGGCGCGGCCGCCGAGCCGGATGCCGGAGGCGCGGAGGAAGGCGGCGGCGTCGCGGTGCCACTAGCGCCCGGCTTGGCCCCCTTGCCCGCTGCGTTCGAGGTGTCCCCCGCCGGCGCGCCGGACGCCGGTTTCGAAGTGGACGCTGATTCGGCGGGGACTGCCGCCCGGCCCACGACCGCGCGGCCGGTCGCTGGCGTGCCGCTGTCGGCGGCCTCCTCATCGACCGGGTTTGTCGAGGTCCCCGCAACCCCCGACTTCGCCTGTGTCTCCGTCATCAACTAGTCCTGTTCGTCGGGCTCGTCGGCATTGCGAGCAATGGCCACGATCGTGACACCGTCTGGAAGGTCCATCAACTTGACCCCCATTGTGTTCCGATCGCGCGTGCGGCGTACAGGCTTCACCGGAGTCCGGATAACTCCACCAGTACTTGTGATAGCGAACAACTCGTCTTCCGGATCGATCACGACGGCACCCACGAGTCCACCTCGGCGCTCAGTGATCTTGGCGGTCAGCACGCCCTTGCCGCCGCGGCCCTGCACCGGGTACTCCTCGATGGGCGTTCGCTTGGCGTACCCACCGTTCGTGGCGACCAAAACATCCAAGCCCTCGCGAACCACTTCCATCGCGAGCAGCTCGTCCTGCTCCCCGAAGCGCATACCGATAACGCCGGACGTGGCCCGACCCATGGGCCGCAGCGCGTCGTCGGTGGCGTTGAAGCGAATGGCCTGCGCCCTCTTCGACACCAGCAGCAGGTCGTCCTGCGAGCCGGCGAGCGCGGCGCCCACCAACTCGTCCTCGTCACGCAGGTTGATGGCGATGATTCCGCCGCTGCGGTTGGAGTCGAACTCCTCCAGCCGGGTCTTCTTCACGAGACCATTCTTGGTGGCGAGCACAAGGTAAGGAGTGACCTGGTAATGGGGGATGACGATTACCTGGGCGATGTGCTCCTCGGGCTGGAACGCGAGCAGGTTGGCCACGTGCTGACCCTTGGCCACCCTGTTCGCCTCGGGCAGCTCGTACGCCTTCGCGCGGTACACCCGACCCTTGTTGGTGAAGAACAGGATCCACGAGTGCGTCGACGTGACGAAGAAGTGGCTGACGATGTCGTCCTGCCGCAGGCTGGCCCCGCTGACGCCCTTGCCGCCACGCCGCTGTGACCGGTAGAGGTCGACCTTGGTGCGCTTGGCGTACCCGGTCCGCGTGATCGTCACCACGACGTCTTCGCGTGCGATGAGGTCTTCCATGGAGACCTCGCCGTCGAACGGCACGATCTGGGTGCGCCGGTCGTCGCCCCACTTGGCGACGATCTCGGCCAGCTCCTCGGAGACGATCTTCCGCTGCCGCTCCGGCTTCGCCAGGATGTCCTTGAGGTCGGCGATCTCCACCTCGATCTTCGCGAGCTCGTCGATGATCTTCTGGCGCTCCAGGGCGGCCAGCCGGCGAAGCTGCATGTCGAGGATCGCGGTGGCCTGCACCTCGTCGATGTCGAGGAGCTGGATGAGGCCGGTGCGGGCCTCATCGACCGTGGGCGAGCGGCGGATAAGCGCGATGACGTCGTCGAGCGCGTCGAGCGCCTTCACCAGACCGCGCAGGATGTGCGCCCGCTCCTCGGCCTTGCGCAGGCGGTAGGCGGTGCGCCTGCGGATGACGTCGATCTGGTGCTCGACGTAGTACCGGATGAACTGCGCCAGGTTGAGTGTGCGCGGCACACCGTCAACGAGCGCCAGCATGTTGGCGCCGAACGTCTCCTGCAGCTGCGTGTGCTTGTACAGGTTGTTGAGCACGACCTTGGCCACCGCGTCGCGCTTGAGCACGATCACGATCCGCATGCCGGTGCGGCCGGAGGACTCGTCGCGGATGTCCGCGATACCCGCGAGCTTGCCCTCCTTGACCAGCTCGGCGATGCGCTCGGCCAGGTTGTCCGGGTTCACCTGGTACGGCAGCTCGGTGACGACCAGGCAGGTGCGGCCCTTCTTGTCTTCGTCGACCTCGACCACCGCGCGCATCCGGATCGAGCCGCGCCCGGTGCGGTACGCGTCCTGGATGGCCGCCATCCCGACGATGAGGCCGTAGGTCGGGAAGTCGGGGCCCTTGACGATCTGGATGAGCTCGTCGAGCGTGGTGGCCTCGTCCGCCTCCGGGTGCTCCAGGCACCACTGCACCGCGGCCGCGATCTCACGCAGGTTGTGCGGCGGGATCTTCGTGGCCATGCCGACCGCGATGCCCTCGGAGCCGTTGATCAGCAGGTTGGGGATGCGCGACGGCAGGATCGTGGGCTCCTTGGCCCGGCCGTCGTAGTTGTCCTGCATGTCGACGGTGTCTTCGTCGATGTCCCGCAGCATCTCCATGGCCAGCGGGTCGAGCTTGCACTCTGTGTAACGCATGGCGGCCGCTGGGTCGTTGCCGGGCGAGCCGAAGTTGCCGTTGCCGTCGACGAGCGGGTATCGCAGCGACCACGGCTGCGCCATCCGGACCAGGGCATCGTAGATGGCGGAGTCGCCGTGCGGGTGGAACTGACCCATGACGTCACCGACGACCCGGGAACACTTCACGTACCCGCGATCCGGCCGGTACCCCGAGTCATACATCGCGTAGAGGATCTTGCGGTGCACCGGCTTGAGGCCGTCCCGCACGTCCGGCAGCGCCCGCCCGACGATCACGCTCATCGCGTAGTCGAGGTACGAGCGCTGCATCTCCACCTCGAGCCCGACCGGTTCGACGCGGAGGCGCTGCTGGCCTATCTGGTCGGTCTGGTCGGTCTCGTCTTCGAATGGAGTGTCCGTCACAGTAAACCTCGTATCAGATCAAAAGCCGCATTCCGCCTGTGGATAACGGCTGTGGAAACCGCAAAAGCTGTGGAAAACCCTGTGCAGGGCTCAGATGTCCAGGAAGCGCACGTCCTTGGCGTTGCGCTGGATGAACGACCGGCGCGCCTCTACGTCTTCGCCCATAAGGACGCTGAAAAGCTCGTCCGCGGTTGCGGCGTCGTCGAGCGTCACCTGCCGCAGCGTACGGGTGGCCGGATTCATCGTGGTATCCCACAGTTCCGGGTAGTTCATCTCACCCAGACCCTTGAACCGCTGGATGTCGTCGGGCTTGGCGTTGGGCTTCTTCTCCTGCCGAAGGCGGATCAGGCCGTCGCGCTCCCGGTCGGAGTACGCGTACTGCGCGTCGCTGCCCTTCTTGTCCCACTTGATCTTGTACAGCGGCGGGGCGGCCAGGTAGACGTGGCCCAGCTCGACGAGCGGCCGCATGAACCGGAAGAGCAGCGTCAGCAGCAGCGTCTGGATGTGCTGACCGTCGACGTCGGCGTCGGCCATCAGGATGACCTTGTGGTACCGCAGCTTCTCGATGTCGAAGTCCTCGTGCACACCGGTGCCCAGCGCGGTGATCAGCGACTGGACCTCGTTGTTCTTGAGAACCCGGTCGATGCGGGCCTTCTCGACGTTGAGGATCTTGCCGCGAATCGGGAGGATCGCCTGGGTGCGCGGGTCACGGCCCTGCTTGGCCGAGCCGCCCGCCGAGTCGCCCTCCACGATGAACATCTCCGACTCGCGCGGGTCGGTCGACTGGCAGTCGGCCAGCTTGCCCGGCATCGAGCCGGACTCCAGTAGCGACTTGCGGCGGGCCAGCTTGCGGGCCTGGGCGGCGGCGATGCGGGCCCGAGCCGCGGCGGTGGCCTTCAGAATGATCATCTTGGCCTCGGCCGGGTTGCGCTCCAGCCAGTCGTTCAGCCACTCGTTGCAGACCCGCTGCACGAAGCTCTTCACCGGGGTGTTGCCGAGCTTGGTCTTGGTCTGGCCCTCGAACTGCGGGTTGGTCAGCTTGACCGAGATGATCGCGGCGAGCCCTTCGCGGATGTCTTCACCGGAGAGCTTCTCGTCGCCCTTGAGCAGCTTCTTGTCGGCGCCGTACTTGTTGACGACGGTGGTCAGTGCCGACCGGAAGCCCTCTTCGTGGGTGCCGCCCTCGTGCGTGTTGATCGTGTTGGCGAACGTGTAGACCGACTCGCCGTATGACTCGTTCCACTGCATGGCGATCTCGACCGCCATGCCCTCCTCCTCGGCCTGGAACTCGACCACCGTCTTGTGGATCGCGGACTTGGTTTGGTTGAGGTGCCGGACGAAGTCGGCGATGCCGCCCTTGTACAGGAACGTGACCTCGCGCGGCTTGCCCTCGTCGTCCGCGGCTCGCTCGTCACGGAGATGGATCGTGAGTCCCCGGTTGAGGAACGCCATCTCCTGGAGCCGCCGGTAGATGGTCTCGAAGGAGAACTCGGTGGTCTCGAAGACGTCCGCGTCGGGCCAGAAGGCCACCGAGGAGCCGCTGCGGTTGGTCGGCTCACCCTTCTCCAGCGGGGTCGGCTTGGAGTCCCTGTATCGCTGCCGGTAGGTGAAGCCGTTCTTCCAGATCTCCAGCTCCATCTTGGTGGAGAGCGCGTTGACGACCGAGACGCCGACGCCGTGCAGACCGCCCGACACCGCGTACGCCTTGCCGTCGAACTTGCCACCCGCGTGCAGCACGGTGAGGGCCACCTCGACGCCCGGCTTTTTGAGCTTGGGGTGCAGGTCTACCGGGAAGCCCCGGCCGTTGTCGACGACCCGCACACCGCCGTCGGCCAGCAGGACCACATCGATGGTGTCGCAGTAGCCGGCCAGCGCCTCGTCGACCGCGTTATCGACGACCTCCTGTACGAGGTGGTGCAGGCCACGTTCGCCGGTAGATCCGATGTACATACCCGGACGCTTGCGAACCGCCTCCAGGCCCTCCAGAACGGTAATCGACTCGGCGCCGTACTCCTGCTTCTTCTGCGCTGCCACCCTCGGCCACTTTCTCGAGCCGCCCCAGCACCGGTTGGCGCGGGGAGACGCGGGGTAGGCGGGCAGGTCACGGCGGCGGGCACGCACCGCCGAGGGCAGGCGTACCCGTCACCGCGGTCGCCCGCGGATCACGTTCACCGGGACACCGCGCAAGCGCGGCGTCCGCATCCCTTCAATCTTACTGTGCGGAACCGACGGAACAGGTGCACGGCACCCCTCGCGGGCACCTCAGAGGTTCGTAGCCGGCCGAACCGCTCCGGGCGCAACTCCCCCCACACGCGCAGGCGATGCGGATGCCCGGTGGCCACGCCCGCATGGACGGGGATAGCGCAAACGGCTCACCGTGTCGTAATTTTGCCCGGCGCCGTTTGAAGGACCGGGCGCCCCGAGCAAAATGAGGGCGCGGTCGCGCTGCGCTACAAGAAAGGGTGACCCCTCATGGGGCTGGACAACGTCGCCGTGCAATGGCCGCGTACCGGCCGCTTCTACGAGCCGGTTGCCCCGGCCGCCTTCGTCGACTTCGCCATACTCGCGGACAATCCGGACGTTTCGGCGCCCACCGCGGCGCTGGCGGGGCACATCGCGAAGACGGGCACGGTGCGGGCGACGGCTTACACGGAGTTGGTCGACCTGCTGCTCGGACTCGATGGTGTGCTGTACGCCACAGAGGCCGCCGGCGAAGACGAAGACCCGGTGATCGACCCCGACGGGTGTGCCTGGATCGCCGGCGGGCTCGAACGGTTCGTCGAGAGCCATCGCGACTACGGCGAAGCCGTCACGTTCGACACCGTCGCCGGCGTGCTGAGAGGGGCGCTGGCCGGCGGGCGCCTGGCCGACCAGCAGCTTCGCTGGCTGGAGAGCCGGCTCGACGCGCTCCGCGACGAGTCGGGCGGCGCCCCGCAGTGGAGCTTCTCCCGTTCCGAGCTCGGCGTGCTGTCGCGTTTTTACAGACGGTGTGCAGATCGCGGCTTCGCCGTCTACGCCGATTTCTAGGAACGATCGTCTTCTCACGCCTCCCCCGTACGATCCATCACCCCCTCTGAGCTGCGTGAACTCCCTCACCGGCAGGGGCGGCTCGGGTAGCGGACGCTGGTTGGCGTTGGCCCGATGGCGAGTGTGCTCCAGATGATCGCGAGCATCGCGCCCAGCGTGCACCTTCGGTGGGCATCGACGCCGGCCGGCTGCGCCGGGCCGCCGCGGTCAGCCGTACGTATCTCGCGGGCCACGCCCCCGCACCCGCCGGGGTCCTCGGGACCACGAGGGTGCGGATGGACCGTGAACATGCAGCTTGAGCACCACGTTGTGGCCGACTTCCGCGGCGATCCGTTGCAGCAGCGAGGCGGCGAGCAATCGCAGCTGGGTCGCCCACGCCGTCGACTCCGCCTCGACGGTCAGCTCGCCGTTTTCGAGCTTGAGAGGGCGGCTGTGCTTGGCCACGTCGGGCCCGACCACCCGCTCCCACGCGCCGAAGACGGTCGCCTCGGCAGTCGGCCCCTGCCAGCCGCGCGCCTTGACCAGCCGGGAGAGCACGTCGCCGAACTTCTGCGGGTCGCGCGGGTCCGGCCCAGGGCCGGAATAGCCGCGCAGCCGCCGGCGGGTGGGCGCGCCGTCGGCAGCCGCCTGGCCCGCTTCCCCGTCAGCGGATTTGGTACGCCGATGCGCCGCGGCCGCCTGACGTCTGGCTCGTGCCGCATCCAGTACCGCGCGGGCAAGCTCGGGACCCTGCTGGCCAGCCTTGTCCTGTCCCTCCTCAGTGGACACGCCGGACACCGCCCTCCGACACCTCGAACCGGCTGCCACGCAAGGCTTCCGGCACGTCTTCGGCCACCGCGCAGGTGACCAGCAACTGGCTCGCCTGACCCACCAGGTCGGCCAGTCGGGCCCGCCGGCCGGTGTCGAGCTCGGCGAAGACGTCGTCGAGCACCAGTACCGGCTCGATGCCGTCGGCGCGCAGCAGGTCGTACGCGGCCAGCCGCAACGCCAGCGCGTACGACCAGGACTCGCCGTGACTCGCGTATCCCTTGGCGGGCAGCTCCCCCAGCATCAGCGTGAGGTCGTCGCGGTGCGGGCCGACCAGCGTCACACCACGCTCCACTTCGGACGAACGTGCCTCGATGAGCGCCGCTGACAAAGCGGCCTCGATCGCGGTGCGGTCTGGGGTCTCGACGGACACGGAAGCCTTGTACGTCATGGCCGCCGCGCCCCTGCCGGCCGCCACCGCGTCGTATGCCTTGGTCACGTGCGGCGCCAGTGCGGCGACCAACTCCAGCCGGCCGGCAAGCAGCTCCGCGCCGTGCTGGGCCAGGTGCGTGTCCCACACGTCCAGTGTGGACAAATCACCGCCGCGGGTGCCGCCGGTCTTGCGCGCCAGGTACGCGGTGCGCAGCAAAGCGTTGCGTTGCTTGACGACCCGCTCATAGTCGGCCCGCACCCCGGCGTACCGGGGCAGCCGGGCGACCAGCAGGTCGTCGAGGTACTTCCGGCGCTCGGAGGGATCGCCGCGCACCAGTTCCAGGTCTTCGGGCGCGAAGAGCACCAGCCGCAACGCGCCGAGCACGTCGCGCGCTCGACGGGCCGGCGACCGGCCGATCCGGGCCCGGTTGGCGCGTCCCGGCACGATCTCCAGCTCGACCAGCAGCTCACGTCCATCGTGGACGATCGCGCACCGGATGACGCCGGACTCGGCACCGGCCCGCACCAGCGGGGCGTCGGTGGCGACCCGGTGACTGCCCAGGGTCGCCACGTATCCCAACGCTTCGACCAGGTTGGTCTTGCCGACACCGTTCGCGCCGACGAGCACCGATCCGCCCGGCTCGAAGTCGACCTCCACCCGCTCGTACGAGCGGAAGTTGACGAGTTCCAGCCGGCGGACGTACATGCGCTACGAGGACTTGCGGACCGCGTGGCCGCCGAACTGGTTGCGCAGCGCGGCCACCGCCTTCATCGCCGGCGAGTCGTCCTGGCGAGACGCGAACCGGGCGAACAGCGACGCGGCGATCACGTTCATCGGCACGGCCAGCCGGATCGCCTCTTCGACGGTCCACCGACCCTCGCCGGTGTCCTCCGTGTAACCGCTCAGGCCGGCGAGGGCTGGATCGTCGTCGAGTGCCCGGTCGAGCAGGTCGAGCAGCCACGACTCGACGACCGAGCCCTCCCGCCACGACTTGATGACACCGGGCACATCGGTGATCAGCTCTGACTTCGTCAGCAGCTCGTACCCCTCGGCGTACGCGTGCATCAGCCCATACTCGATGCCGTTGTGGACCATCTTCGCGTAGTGCCCGGCGCCCACCGGCCCGGCGTGCACGAAGCCGAACTGTCCCTCCGGCTTGAGCGCGTCGAAGATCGGGGCGAGACGGGCCACCTGCTCGGCGTCGCCACCCACCATCAGGGCGTACCCGTTCTCCAGGCCCCAGACGCCGCCTGAGACGCCGACGTCCATGTATCCGACGCCCAGCTTGCTGAGGCGCTCCGCACGCGGCGCGTCGTCGCTGAAGCGCGAGTTGCCCCCGTCGATGATCAGGTCGCCTTCGCTGAGCAACGCGGCCAGCTCGTCGATCGTCGCGTCGGTCACGCCGGCCGGCACCATGACCCAGACCACCCGTGGCGCCGGAAGCCGCTCGACCAGCCCGGTCAGGCTGTCGACGTCGCTGACCTCAGGATTGCGGTCGTACCCGATGACCTCGTGCCCGGCGGCGCGCAGTCGCCCACGCATGTTGCCGCCCATCCGGCCGAGCCCCACCAGCCCTAGCTGCATTGTCGCGTCCCCTTTGCTTCCGGGCTGCCCACCGAACCGCCCTTCAGCGGGTTACCCGGATTGGCATGATCAGATACCGGTAGCCCGGAATGATCTCACCATCATCACCCGCCGGTGAGATCACGGCAGGCTTGAACGCGTCGACAAACGACAGCACGGCGTTTTGCGAGCCTACCGCGGCGAGGCCGTCGAGCAGGTACTGCGGGTTGAAGCCAATGGTCAGCGGCTCGCCGGTGAACGTGGCCTCCATGGCCTCGCTGGCGCGCGCCTCCTCGGTGCCGCCCGCCTCGACCACCAGGCCCTCATCGCTGAAGCTCAACAGCACCGGGGTGGTGCGGTCGGCGACCAGCGCGACGCGGCGGACCACCTCGTTGAGCGAGGCCACGGTCACGCGGGCGTCGGCGTTGTGCGCGGCCGGGAAGAGCGAGCGTACTGGCGGGTAGTTGGCGCCGTCGAGCAGCCGGCTCGTGGTGCGCCGGGTGCCGCCCGCAAAGCCGATCATCCCCTCACCGGCACCACCGTGGGCGAGCGCGAGCGTCACGTCGCCGCCCAGCGGGCCGAGGGTTTTGGCGGTGTCGGCGAGCGTGCGCGCCGGCACGAGCGCGTTGAGGCTGATCTCGGGGTCGTCCGGGCGCCACTGCATCTCGCGCATCGCGAGGCGGTACCGGTCGGTGGCGAGCATCGCGAGACTGCTGCCGTTCAGCTCGATCCGCACGCCGGTCATCATCGGCAGCGTCTCGTCACGCCCGGCGGCGACCGCCACCTGCGCGACGGCGGCGGCGAACGCAGCGGCGTCGACGGTGCCGGCGCTGGCGGGCATCTCCGGGAGGGTCGGGTAGTCCTCGACCGGCATGGTGGGCAGGGTGAACCGCGCGCTGCCGCACACCAGCTCGAGGTGGGCGCCGACGGCGGCGATGTCGACGGGCTTGGCAGGCAGTGCCTTGGTGATCTCAGCGAGCAGGCGACCGGAAACCAGAGCGGCGCCGTCGGCGTCTCCCTGGACATCGACGCTGACCTGGCTGGACACCTCGTAGTCGAAGCCGGAGACACCTAGCTGGCCATCGGTGACCCGCAGCATCACTCCGGCGAGGACCGGCACCGAAGGCCGGTTGGGCAGGCTTTTCGCCGTCCACGCCACAGCATCGGCGAGCGCGTCGCGCTCGACTCGGAACTTCATGCCTGTGCCTCCGCGTCGACTGGTGGGCAGAACCGCCCTAACGACGATAGGGGCTCCCTGCTTGATCGCGTGCGCCGACCCCTGGGGTTTGGCACGTTGGATTCGGCAACTCTCCGATCGGGTAGGAGCCGTGGTCGACCACGGCGGCGCCGGCCCTGAATTCCGGTTTGTTGTCCCCAGCGTGATGATTGGGTTTGGACTCTTCTTAGAGGAACAGACTCATCGTCTTCATCGGTCCTGTGCGAACTGTGGAGAGCCGGAGTCTGTGCTGGTCACGGGGTTATCCACGGGTGGGCGAGGTGTGGAGAACCCTGCCCAGAAGTGGCCTCCCGGTCCACAGGTTCGCGATCTGCCAAGGTTTGTCCACCGTCATCCACCGGTAATCCACCGGTTATCCCCTGGGTTTCTCCCCAGCTGTGGGAAGCGTGGCGCGGTCCCCCCAACGAGTTGTCCCCAGAACCTTCAACACGCTGTACACACTTGCGACTTTGCCAGTGGACAGACTCGTTACCTGGCGTACACGTCCACAGCGGTTCCCACAGGAGTTGTCCACAGCCTGTGGACAACTCTGCTCAGGAGGAAACGTCAGGAGTTCTGCTTGATCCGGTTGGTCAGCTCGGCGATCTGGTTGTACAGCGAGCGACGCTCCGCCATCTGCTGGCGGATCTTCCGGTCTGCGTGCATGACGGTGGTGTGGTCGCGGCCGCCGAAGGCCTGCCCGATGCGGGGCAGGGACAGGTCGGTCAGCTCGCGGCAGAGGTACATGGCGACCTGGCGGGCGTTGACGAGCACCCGGGAGCGGGAGTGGCCGCGCAGGTCTTCGAGGCTCACGCCGAAGTAGTCGGCGGTGGACACCATGATCTGATCGGCGGTGATCTCCGGCCCCGAGCCGTCCGGGATGAAGTCGCGCAGCACTTCCTCGGCTAGCGACAACTCCACAGGCGACCGAGTCAGCGACGCGAACGCCGTCACCCGGATGAGCGCGCCTTCGAGCTCGCGGATCGAGTTGGAGATCCGCGACGCGATGAACTCCAGCACCTCGGGCGGCGCGAACAGCCGCTCCTGCGCGGCCTTCTTCTGGAGGATCGCGATCCGCGTCTCCAGGTCGGGCGGCTGGATGTCGGCGAGCAGGCCCCACTCGAACCGGGTCCGCAGCCGGTCTTCGAGCGTGGCGAGCTGCTTCGGTGACCGGTCGGACGTGATGACGATCTGCTTGTTCGCGTTGTGCAGCGTATTGAAGGTGTGGAAGAACTCCTCCTGAGTCCGCTCCCGGTTCTCCAGGAACTGGATGTCGTCGATCAGGAGGATGTCCACATCCCGGTACCGCCGCTGGAACGCGCTCGTCTTGTCGTCGCGCAGCGAGTTGATGAAGTCGTTGGTGAACTCTTCGGTGGAGACGTACCGCACCGAGCGCGCGTTGCCGAGCGTGGTCGCGTAATGGCCGATCGCGTGCAATAGGTGTGTCTTGCCCAACCCGGAGCTGCCGTAGATGAACAGCGGGTTGTAGGCCTTTGCCGGCGACTCGGCGACCGCTACCGAGGCGGCGTGGGCGAACCGGTTGGACGACCCGATGACGAACGTCTCGAACATGTACTTCGGGTTGAGCCGGTTGCCCGCCGTCTCCGCGCCCGCACCCGGGCCGGCGCCGGGACGCCGTTCGGCGTGTGGCTGGCCGGCCGGGTCCACCACAGCGGTGCCCCGGTCGGGGTGCGCCGCGGCACGGCCGGGTCCGCTGTCGGGAGCGCTGACGTGACGCAACTCACCGGTCGGCTCGTCGCGGCCGCTCAGTTCGTGGTATCGGTCGGGCTCGCGGCGCTCGCCCTGATAGGCGTACGGGTCGGCCGGCGGAGCCTCGGTGCGCGGGTGGGCGGGCGGTGCGGCGAACAGCGGCTCCTGGTCCTGCCGCGGATCCATGTTGACCGGTACGGCCGCTGCCGCCGAAACGGATGCCGGCGCGGACTTCTGTGCCGAGCCGCTCGGCGGCTCCGCGAAGCTGTCTTCGGCGACCGGTGCGCTCGCGGGGCTGCCATAGATCGTGCCGGACGGGCGGCCCTGCCCGTCTTCCGGTGGCCGGATCGTCACCGCGACCTGGATGGGGCGGCCCAGCCGGCGGGACAGGGCGTCGGTGATCGCGGGGCGGAGCCGGGACTCGATCACGTCCCGGGTGAACGCGTCCGGTACGGACAGCAGGGCGATGTCTTCGACGATGGCGCCCAGCCGGGTCAGCCGGAGGTAGGCGCGCTGCTGTGCCGAGACGATCTCGTCGGCCAGCTCTTCGGTCGCCGCCATCCAGACCACGGCCAGGTCGTTGTCAGCCACCGTCGCGCCACCCCCTTCGCCTCCGAGTCACAATCCGGTCGTTGTCGCCGCGGTTCGTTGTCCACAACTTGTCCACAGCCTGTGTACCGACCGCTTGTGGCTCCCCCGCGTGAAGCGCGCCAGATCTTGTTCGGCCTGCGGTGACGCTACTGCGGCCACACCGTGCCGAACGACTGACCACCTCGCCCGGTTTTGCACCGATATGTAGCGACAGAAACCCCCTGACACCGACCGGCAATCGGGCACGCTAACAGCGTTGTCCACAACCCTTCAACCGTTGTCCACACCGGTTGGTTCTCGGAGGCCGCTAAACGGTGCATTGGGGCCAGCGCATGGAGTGACCCGGCGGGTACGGCGTGTCCCCCCTGCCGTGTTTGACGATCAAAATTGGCATGCGTAAGCTTGAGCGGCTGCTCCGTCGCCCGGCGGAGCATGCTGTGCTCGGCCAGTCTTGCTCGGCCGGGCCCACGATCGCAACGAAGACGGAGATACTGACGTGAGCAAGCGCACCTATCAGCCGAACAACCGCCGGCGTGCCAAGACCCACGGTTTCCGGCTGCGCATGCGCACCCGTGCGGGCCGCGCCATCGTCTCCGCTCGCCGTTCCAAGGGGCGGGCCCGCCTGTCGGCCTGAGCCGCACAGGTGGCCCAGGGGGTGAGGCAGCCGTGCTGGCCACGGCGCATCGACTTCGGCACAGCAACGACTTCGCCAGCACCATCCGCACAGGGCGGCGTGCCGGTCGAGGTTCCGTTGTCGTCCACCTGACCGTCCCCGAGGCCGGGTTCGCAGAGCTTGACGAGCCGGTGCGTTCCGGAGTCCATCCGGTCCGCGCCGGCTTTGTCGTGTCCAAGGCCGTCGGCGGCGCCGTGACGCGTAACACGGTCCGGCGCCGGCTTCGCCACCTGGTCCGCGACCGGCTGGCCGACCTGCCGCCTGGCAGCACCCTGGTGGTACGAGCGCTGCCAGCCGCCGCCGACCAGCCGTACACGCGGTTGGGCGTGGACCTCGACGCCGCACTCGCCGCAGCCCGCTCGCCCCGCAGGTCGCCGCGTACTTCCGGAGGCCGCCGTGAGTAAGCCTGGGGGTGCAGCCCGAATGCTGGCCGCGCCCGTCATCGCGTACCGTCGTTGGATAAGCCCGGCACTGCCGGCCCGCTGTCGGTTCTACCCGTCGTGCAGCGCGTACGCCCTCGAGGCGATCACGACGCACGGCGCCCTCCGGGGGACCCGCCTCGCGGTCTGGCGGCTGCTGCGCTGCCATCCATTCCATCCCGGCGGGTACGACCCGGTGCCCGCGCCAGACCGACGCCGACCTGCCGACGTGACTGGAGCTCCGAATTGAGTCTCGACTGGATCTACTGGGGGATCTCGTGGATCCTGCTGTCCTGGCACTCGATCTGGGACGCCATCGGCGTCCCAGAAGACACGGTGCTGGGGACTAACTGGGCCTGGATTCTCGCGATCTTCTTCCTGGTCGTCACCGTCCGGGTGATCCTTTTCCCGGTCTTCGTGAAGCAGATCAAGTCGCAGCGGGCCATGCAGGCGCTTCAGCCGCAGGTCAAGGCGCTGCAGGAGAAGCACAAGGGTGACCGGGAAACGCTCCAGAAAGAAATGATGGAGCTGTACCGGAAGGAGAAGGCCAACCCACTCATGGGCTGCCTGCCCATGTTCCTCCAGATCCCGGTCTTCCTCGGTCTCTTCCACGTGCTCCGCCGCCTCAACCCGAACAAGGGCGAGAACGCCAAGACCCTGTACGGGTGGACGGCCGACCAGTTCGACAGCGCGTCGGTCGCGAAGCTCTTCACCGCGCCGATCGCCAGCAAGTTCGGTTCCTCCTCCCAGGAACTGACCGACATGGGTGCCAACGGCACCACCGTCAAGGTGATCGCGGGCATCCTGGTCCTGATCATGATCGCGACGACCTACCTGACCAGCCGTCAGATGATCCTCAAGACCGGCTGGGCCGAAGACCCGCAGCAGCGGATGATCCAGCGGCTGATGCTGTACGGCATCCCGGCATCGCTGCTCGTCTCCGGCGCGATCTTTCCGATCGGCGTCATCATCTACTGGGTCACGAACAACCTCTTCACCCTCGGCCAGCAGCAGTGGGTGCTCCGCAAGTACCCGCCGCCGGTGATGACCGGCAAGAACGGCAAGCCGATGCCCGGCCCTGCCGCGCGCAAGGCCGCCAGCACCAAGCCCGCCATCGCCAGCCGCGGCAAGGGCGACAAGGACAAGCCGGAGAACAAGCCGGCCGTCGACGGCAAGGCCCTCGCACCGCGGCCCGGCGCCAAGCCGGTCAATCCGAAGAAGGGGCGCCCCGCGAAGCGCCAGGGCTGACGCGACCGTGCCCGCCGCCAATGCCGCCGGCGGGCACCGCGGCGCTCCCCTGAACGCGACCTTCGCGACGGCACCGAAAGACGTGCCCGTGGCACGCCGGCCACCACCGCCGGCCACGGGAAACCACCGGACCGGAGACGGTCCGGACGAGTGAGTACGGAGATGACACCGTGACGGACACCAGCGTTCCCCAGACGGAACAGGCCCTCGACGAGGAGCTGGCGGCCACTGAGGCGGCGCAGGACGACGAGCAGGACGACGAGCCGGAGGCCGAGAAGGCCGAGGCGCCGGCGAACGGTACGAGCGACTCGGACCTCTTCCGGCAGAGCGAGATCGCCGCGGACTACGTAGAGGGCCTGCTCGACATCCTCGACTACGACGGCGACATCGACGAGCTGGTCTCCAGCGGGCGGCCGGTCGTCGAGGTGGTCGGTGGGCGGCTCCAGCCGCTCGTCGGGCAGCGCGGCGCCACGCTGGAGGCGCTCCAGGAGCTGACCCGGCTGGCCGTGTTCCGCCAGACCGGCACCCCGAGCCGGTTGCTGCTCGACGTCGGCGGATACCGCGCCAGCCGCCGCAAGGAGCTCGCCGCCGTCGCCAAGAACGCCGTCGAGAAGGTCAAGGAGTTCGGCGAGCCGGTGCGCCTGGAGACGATGTCGGCGTTCGAGCGCAAGTGCGTGCACGACGTGGTCAACGCGATCGCGGGCGTGGAGAGCGAGTCGGAGGGCGTCGAGCCCAGCCGGCGGATCGTCGTACGCCCCGTCGACTGACGTGGTTGATGAGCCAGTACTCGGCCCGGGTGCTCCGCCGCCCGGGCCGTTGCCTGTTCCGGCGGAGCTTCGCACCGCGGCCGAGGCGCTCTTCGGTGACCGGCTCGACCTCGCGGCGGAGTACGCGGGCCTGCTCGCCACTGACGGCGTGGTTCGCGGCCTGATCGGTCCCCGCGAGGCGCCACGCCTGTGGGACCGGCACCTGCTCAACTGCGCGGCCGTGGTGGAGCTGCTCCCCCACGGAGTGTCGGTGGTCGACGTCGGTTCCGGAGCCGGCCTGCCGGGCATCGTGCTCGCCGTGGCCCGGCCGGATCTGGCCGTCACCTTGATCGAGCCGCTGGCGCGACGCGTTTCCTTCCTGACCGAGGCGGTGACCGCGCTCGGCCTCGACGAGGCGGTCACGGTGGTCCGGGCGCGCGCGGAGGAGAGCCAGGAGCTTCCGCCGGCAGACGTCGTGACGGCTCGCGCGGTGGCACCGCTCGACCGGCTCGGCGGCTGGTGCCTGCCGCTCGCCGCCGTCGGTGGACGGTTGCTCGCGCTCAAGGGCGCCTCGGCCGCCGACGAGGTGGCGGAGCACCGAGACGCGCTCGCCCGCCTGGGAGGCGGGGAGCCGGTCGTGAGGCGCTGTGGGGTCGGCCTGATCGACCCGCCGGTGACCGTGGTGGAGATCGTCCGCGAGCGGGTGGTCACGACCGGGCGGTCGAAGGCGCCGCGGGCCGGACGTACCGGGTCTACTTCGGACGGTCGTCGGGCGCGCCGACGCTGATGCGGTCCGCTTTCTCCTTTTTTAGTACCGCATGCGGGTGCCAGTGGCGCTCATGTGTCGGACTCCAATGGCCTCTTTCGCTCAACGGCCGTAGGCTGGCCGCGCGAGTTTGCCGATCCATCCGAAGCGGGCAGGGATGACACGGTGCATGACTACGGTAGGTACGACGACTCTCGGCTGAGCCAGCCTGGTGGCTACGGGCACAATGGCGCCGCCGTTTCACGTGAAACCGAGTACGAGGGCTGGTCTGTGGGGCGCCGAGGCTCTGCGGCGGGACCGGGTTTCTCCGCTCGGAGCGGCGACGGCGACCCGGTCGCCGTCCCGCAGCCGCGTGGCGCCTCCTCTCCGTCGCAGCCCCCGCCAGGGCCGTCGTCCTCTCCTCCGCCGACGCCACCCCAGGCGCCCACGCCGATGCCGCCTCAGCCGCCGACGCCACCCCAGGCGCCGGCCCCCACGCCAACCCGGGCGCCCGATCAGACCCCGGGTAACGCGCCGGGCCGGCCGCCAGGGCAGCCGCCTGAGTCCGAGTCCCGCCGGCCGGCACCACGGCCGCAGCCGGCCGTAGGCACCGCTCCAGCGCTCGGGACCGCTCCCAGATCCGACACGCCCACGCCGTCATCCGGAACCTTCACGGACGAAGGCGCGACCGACGCGTACGTTTCACGTGAAACCCCATCGCGTGAAGAGGATGATCCACCGTTGGCTATGGAGGCAATGCGCGCCGTGCAGATCCTGAATCCGAGTGGCGAGGTGACCATGCCGCGCCCGGCCCGGCCCAGGATCATGTGCGTAGCGAACCAGAAGGGCGGCGTGGGTAAGACCACGAGCACTGTGAACTTGGCGGTGGCGCTCGCCCTGCACGGCAACCGGGTCCTGGTCGTCGACCTGGACCCGCAAGGCAACGCCTCGACCGGGCTGAACGTGCCGCACCACGCCGGTATCCCTGACGTCTACGACTGCCTGATCGACAACGTGCCGCTCGTCGAGGTGGCCCAGGCGGTCGAGGGCATCCCCAATCTGTGGTGCGTGCCGGCGACCATCGACCTCGCCGGCGCCGAGATCGAGCTGGTCTCCGTGGTAGCCCGCGAGTCCCGGCTGTCCCGGGCCATCACCGGGCACCCGGAAAAGTTCGACTACGTTTTCATCGACTGTCCGCCCTCACTGGGTCTGCTGACCGTCAACGCCTTGGTCGCGGCTCAGGAGGTGCTGATCCCGATCCAGTGCGAGTACTACGCACTCGAGGGCCTGAACCAGCTCATCAACAACATCAACCTGGTACGCCAGCACCTGAACCCGACGCTCGACGTCTCCACGATCCTGCTCACCATGTACGACCGCCGGACCCGCCTCGCGGACGCGGTCGAGCAGGACGTCCGGAACCACTTCGGCGAGAAGGTGCTCCAGGCGGTCATTCCCCGGAACGTCCGTGTCTCCGAGGCACCGAGCTACGGCCAGTCGGTCATGACCTACGATCCCGGTTCGCGGGGCGCTACGAGCTACTTCGAGGCGGCCCAGGAGATCGCGGAGCGTGGCGTCAAAATGGGAGGCGTGGCATGAAGAACCGTCCGCGTGGCGGGCTGGGGCGTGGGCTGGGTGCCCTGATCCCCACCGGAGCGCCGCAGGCGGCAGTCGCGACGGCGGAGCCGCCGCTGAGCCCGCCCGACGTTCCCGAGCCTGCTCAGCTGGAGCCGACATCGGTCGAGGCGCCGGCGGCGGGGGAAGACAGCCGGCTCGCCCCGGTGCCGGGAGCGCGCTTCGCTGAGGTTCCGCTCGAGGCGATCGTCCCGAACCCGAAGCAACCCCGGCAGGTCTTCGACGAGGAGGCCCTGGAGGAGCTCAAGGTCTCGATCGAGGAGGTCGGCCTCCTTCAGCCGATCGTCGTGCGCGAGCTCGAAGACGGCAAGTATGAGCTTGTCATGGGCGAGCGGCGGTATCGGGCCGCTCAAGCCGTCGGCCGGGAGAGCCTCCCCGCGATCGTCCGCGAGACCAAGGACGACGCGATGCTCCGGGACGCGCTCCTGGAGAACATCCACCGAGTCAACCTCAACCCGCTCGAAGAGGCGGCCGCGTACCAGCAGCTGCTTGAGGAGTTTGGGGCGACCCACGAAGAGCTGGCCCGGCGGATCGGCCGGAGCCGGCCGCAGATCTCGAACACGATGCGGCTCCTGAACCTGCCGGGCCCGGTCCAGCGGCGGGTCGCCGCCGGCGTGCTGTCAGCCGGTCACGCCCGTGCCCTGCTCGGTCTGGATGACGCCGACGCTCAGGAAGACCTTGCGACCAAGATCGTCGCTGAGGGCCTCTCGGTACGGGCCACCGAGGAATTGGTGACGATGGCCATCGCCGATGGGCCCGCCAAGAAAGCGGCTCCGAAGCGGCGAGCCCGGCCCCACGCCCCGGCACTGACGGATCTGGCCGACCGGCTTTCCGACCGGTTCGACACCCGGGTGAAGGTCGACATCGGACGCAACAAGGGGAAGATCACGATCGAGTTCGCCACGGTCGACGACCTGGAGCGGATCGTCGGCATCATCGGCGTCGAGCGAGTCGAGCCCGAGGAGTAGGCCAACCAGGCGCCTCTTGAACGGCGGCCGTCGCGGTTTCACGTGAAACCCCGACGGCCGCCGTTTCACGTGAAACGGCGGCCGTCGGAGGCGCCCTGAAGTTAATCCACAGGACTTATCCACAGTCGAGCCGAAATTCAGAGAAACCGCCGGTAGGAGTACATGGTTGCCTGTGGACAACCGCCTCGTCGTCCGCCCGAAACGGGGAACGACAGCGGTCGAGAAACCCGTTAGTGTCAGCCTCGTGCCCGACACCCACACCTCTCTTCCCGACTTCACGCGGTGGCCCTCATTTCCGTTCGAGGGCGATCTGCGGGTGAAGCAACTCGATGATCCGGTCGAGAAGGAGCCCTCCCGTAAGGGCGAGGATTCCGCCGACTGCTCCGCGTGCAGCGCGCCCGATGAGGCGTACATCTGGGTCAGCGAACGGTGGCGGGTCCGAGCGATGGATCGCCCGACGGGCCTGCCGATGGTGCTCATCCTGGAGTCCCGGTCGCACCTCGACCTGGGCGATCTCCCCAACCTGTTGGCCGCCGAGCTCGGCGTGATGACGGTGCGACTGGAGCGCGCGGTCCGCTCGCTCGACGGCGTCGCCCGGGTCCACGTGAATCGCTGGGGCGACGGCTCCGCGCACCTGCACATGTGGTTCCTGGCTCGCCCGTACGGACGGCTCCAGTTGCGCGGCACGTTCCTCTCGCTGTGGGACGACATCCTGCCGCCGATCCCCGAAGCGCAGTGGCGGGAAAACCTCGCTCTCGTCGCCGCCTGGCTCGCCGAGTTCGGTGGCAAGCCACTTGCCGAGCCACCGCGGATCGAGTGGCACGCCCCGTCGACCCTCGCCGAGGCGGCCGGCCGCGAAGAGGCGGCGGCGGCCGAAGCCAGGGCCCGCGACACCGAAGACCTCGGAGACGACGTGTCGGTGGCGCTCGTCGAGGCGGCGCCAGATGAGCCTGTCTCCGAGTCCGTCCACGACGCGGATTCGCCGGACGAGGCTGAGCCGGGCGCCGATGCCAGCGCGCCCGACACAGCCGTCGACTCCTCGGGCAAGGCCGCCGGTGACAGCGACGGTGTCGCTGACGGCGCGGCGGCCGGGTCCGAAAGCGGCTCGCTGCCTCCTCCACGCGCCGCGGCCGAAGGCCCACCGGACAGTGCAGGCAAGCCCAGCACGACGACCGCCGAGAAGGCGGCCGCGCCGGCCGTCGGCTAGCCCGCACCGCGAACACGAGCGCCCCGCTTCCATCGTGGAAGCGGGGCGCTGCGTCGTACAGGGGAAGCGGGCAGGGGGTTTGTTGGCCCTGGGCCTGAAGGGCGGCGCCTTCCTTCGCGCCGCGCACCGACTTCGTCGGCGCGGCGCTCAGTCCAGGCCCCGCCGGCCCCGGGCAGGGCTTGTTGGCGCTCGCTGCGCTCGCGCGGGCCCTGGGCCTGAAGGGCGGCGCCTTCCTTCGCGCCGCGCACCGACTTCGTCGGCGCGTCGCTCAGTCCAGGCCCCGCCGGCCCCGGGCCGATGCCCGGGCGACCATTGTGGCGAGCAGCTTGCCGAAGTCGAGACCGGCGGCCTGTACCGCCAGCGGCATGAGCGAGGTCTCTGTCATCCCGGGCGCGACGTTGACCTCGAGGACGTGCGGCCGTCCGTCGGAGTCGACGATGAGGTCGACGCGGGAGAGGTCGCGCAGCCCGAGCGCGGTGTGCGCGGCGAGTGCGATCCGGGCCACCTCCGCGGCCACCTCCGGATCCAGGCGGGCCGGCGAGTGCCACGTGGTGAGGCCCGCGGTGTACCGGGCGGCGTAGTCGTAGACGCCGTTGCGCGGCACGATCTCGACGGCGGGAAGCGCCTGCGGCCCGTCGCCGAGGTCGACCACCGACACGGCGACGTCCATGCCGGCGACGTACCGCTCGACGAGCGCAGTCGAGTCGTACGCGAAGCAGCCGACCATCGCCGCCGGCAGAGCACCCGCGTCACGCACGACCGCGGCGCCCAGACCGGAGCCGCCCTGCGCAGGCTTGACCATCAGCGGAAGCCCCAGCCGGTCGACGATCCGGTCGAGCACCGCCACGGCGCCGAGCTCGGAGAAGCGGTCGTGCGGCAGCGCAACCCAGTCGGGCGTGGGGATGCCCGCCTCGCGCAGCACCGCTTTCGCTGACGGCTTGTCCCACGCCAGCCGCGCCGTCCGGGCGTCACAGCCGACGTACTGCACGTCGCACAGGTCGAGCACGCCGCGCAGCGAGCCGTCCTCCCCCGTTGCGCCGTGCAGCGCGATGACCACCGCGTCGGGCGGGTCGGCCTGTAGGGCGGGAAGCAGCGACACGTCGGCGTCCCGCTGCTCCGCCTCGATGCCCGCACTGCGCAGCGCGTCGAGCACGCGGCGGCCGGACCTGAGGGAGACGTCCCGCTCGTATGAGAGGCCGCCAGCGAGGACGAGTACGCGGAGATCGGTGGTGGTGCCGGTATCCATGCCCCGCATCATGCCAAGTCGGGGCCTGGGGCATCGGCCCCGGCCTGCCCCCGGCGGCGGCCGGGCGCGCCGCCCAGCGAGCCGAAGACCTGCCGCATGGCGGTCTCCTGCTCCATCACCCTCGCGAGCCGGCGCACGCCTTCCCGGATCCGCTCAGGCGGCGGGAAGGAGAAGTTGAGGCGCATGTTGCCGGTGCCGGTGCCGTCGGCGTAGAAGCCCGTGCCCGGCACGTACGCCACCCGGGCGGCGATGGCCCGCGGCATCATCGCCTTGGAGTCCAACCCCTCCGGGAGCGTTGCCCACACGAAGAGACCGCCCTGCGGCTGGGTCCACGTGGTGCCGGCCGGCATGTAGTCGGTGAGCGCGGCGAGTAGCGCGTCGCGGCGCTCCCGGTAGACCTCGCGGTAGATCTTGAGCTGCTCGCGCCACGGCATCGTCGACAGGTATGTGGTGACGGCGGCCTGGGCGTACGCGCTGGGGCAGAGAATCTGCGCCTCGCTCGCGATGACCAGCTTTTCCCGCACCGCGTGCGGCGCCAGGATCCAACCGACCCGCAGGCCGGGCGCGAACGTCTTGGAAAACGTGCTGAGGTAGAACACGCCGTCGCGGCGGCGGGAGCGCAACGGCGCAGGCGCCTCACCGTCGAAGCTCAGCTGCCCGTACGGGTCGTCTTCGACGACGAGGAGACCGGCGCGCTCGCAGATGTCGAGCACCCGCTCGCGCCGCTCTTCGGTCAGCGTGACGCCGGCCGGATTTTGGAACGTGGGGATCGTGTAGAGGAACTTGGCCCGCCTGCCGGACCGGGCGACCTCGGCGATGGCCTGCTCCAGCGCCTCGGGCACCAGGCCGTCGGCGTCCATTGGCACGTGCACCACCTGGGCCTGTGCGGCCTGGAAGACGCCGAGCGCACCGACGTAGGTGGGGCCTTCGGCGAGCACGACGTCACCGGGATCGAGGAACAGGCGCGCCACGAGGTCGAGGGCCTGCTGGCCACCGACGGTCACCACGACGTCGTCCGGGGAGGCGCCGCACCCGACGTCGATGCCGGAGAGCGCCATCACCTCGCAGATGCGCTCCCGCAGGTCGAGGGTGCCCTGCCCGATCCCGTACTGCAGCGTGGTGGCGCCCTGCTCGGAAGCGAGCCGGCCGAGCATCTCACCCACGGCGTCGAGCGGAAGAGCTGCGATGTACGGCGCGCCGCCGGCGAGCGATACCACCTCTGGCCGGCTGGCCACGGCGAAGAGGGCTCGGATCTCCGATGCCGTCATGCCGCGAACCCGCCGGGCGTAGCGGTCGGTATAGTCGTCGAGCGTCGTGCCGGTCATGACATCACCTCGCCTCAGAGGGGTGAACGTGCCGGCGGCGGTGGCGGCACAGCACTAGTCGGTCGATCCTAGTCTCTTGCCCCAACCGACGCCCTCTATTACTTCGACGGCGTCCGAATGGCCGACCCAGAAGTGACCATCTTGCCCGACCTCTCCCCTGACGCGTACTTCCCGCGTACGATGCCTCGTTGGGGGCAGGTCCGCATCGCCCAGCCGGGGACGGCGGAGATCCAGGGGCGCGTGGCTGCGTTTTCAAGGGCTTACATAACGAGGCTCACATGAGGATTCGCTGATGTCGCGACGCCTGGTCAGCTTGACGCTGGACACGCTGGAAGATCTTCCACGCCCTTGCCGGCGCTGCGTCTTCTGGGAGCTCGATCCCGTGGCCGCCGAAAGAGCGTGCGCCGCCGGCGACCCCGGCCTCGAAAAGGAGGCGTGGGTCTCCCAGACTCTCCTGGAGTGGGGCTCCTGCGGGAAGCTCGCGTACGTCGACG
Organism: Micromonospora sp. CPCC 206061; assembly: GCF_036906915.1. Taxonomy (NCBI): domain Bacteria; kingdom Bacillati; phylum Actinomycetota; class Actinomycetes; order Micromonosporales; family Micromonosporaceae; genus Micromonospora; species Micromonospora sp. CPCC 206061. The sequence goes on along the minus strand of NZ_JBAKHX010000008.1, from coordinate 16,963 downwards.
GCATGCCCGCCGGCTTCGTGATGTACGCGCCGCCCGCCTACGTTCCCCGCTCGATGGCGTTTCCGACCTCTCCGGTGTCCGCCGACGCCGCCCTGCTGATGACCGCGCACGTGGTCACCGCGTTCGCCGGTGGTGGGCTTGGCCGGATGCTGGTCCAGGGGGTCGCGCGCGACCTGACGAAGCGCGGCATCAAGGCCATCGAGGCGTTCGGTGACGCGAAGTTCGGCGACGTGGGCGACGACGGCGAGCCGGGCTGCCTGGCGCCGGCCGACTTCTTCCTCTCGGTGGGCTTCAAGACGGTGCGGCAGCACCCGCGCTTCCCGCGGCTGCGGCTGGAGCTGCGTACCGCGCTGTCGTGGAAGTCCGACGTCGAGTACGCGCTGGAGAAGCTGCTCGGCTCAATGAGCCCGGAGAGCCTGCTACGCCCCGTGCGCCCGGCGACCCGCACGACGACGTCGTAGCAGCCCTAGGCGACGGCCGCCCGTAGCTCCCGGACGTCGAACGAGCCGGTGGGCACGTCCTGCTCGACCGGGAAGTACATCCGCTGTACAGCCGCCATGACGGCCTCGACCACGCGGTCGCGGAAGTGCGGGTCGATCAGGCGTTCCCGGTCGAGCGGTGACGTCAGGTATCCGACGTCGACCCGTACGGCCGGCATCCGGGTGAGCCGCAGCAGTTCCCACGTCTTGGCGTGGGTCTGGCAGTTCCGCAGGCCGGTGCGCGCGACGATCTCGCGCTGGACGAGGCCGGCGAGCCGCTCCCCCACGGTCGACGTGACGCCGTTGCCGGTGCCGTAGTGGAAGCTCGCCACGCCGTCCGCGTCCGTGTTGGCGTGGCCGTCGATGTGTAGCGAGATGAACAGGTCGCCACCGAGCTCGTTGGCGAGCTGGGCACGGGCGAGGTCGGTCAGCTCACCGGTGCCGACCGGTCCACGCGTGAGATGTACCCGCATGCCGGCGGCGGCGAGCCTGCCCTCAAGCCGGGCGGCCAGGTCGAAGGAGAGGTCGGCCTCGGTCCAGCGGAGCGGCCCGTCGGGCACGACGATGCCCGGGTCGTCCCCGCCGTGACCGGGATCGATGATAATGGTTTTCCCTATCAGGTTTGGCCCGTTGCGCCGGAACTCCTCGGCTTCCCGCAGCCACTGCGGCCGGCCGCCCACCACCTTGCGGCCGAGCCGGCGCAGCGCGTGCATCGTCTGCGGCCCGCAGGCGCCGTCCGGGTAGAGCCCGACCTCGCGCTGGAACTGGGCCACCATGCGTGCGGTGCGGGGGCCGTAGATGCCGTCGGCGCGCCCTACGTCGTATCCCATCTCCAGGAGGCGCTCCTGGAGGGCGTGGACGTCTTCGCCGACGAGCGGCTCTGGGATCGCGTGGAACAGCGCACGGGCACCGAGTCGCCACTGGGCCGCCTCTAGCGCCCGCCACGTCTCCGCGCCGACCTGCCCGTCGACGGTTAGACCACGACCCTGCTGAAAGCTGCGCACGGCGTTCTCAGTGGCGTCGTCGTACTCGTCGTGGCCGGACGCGACGAGGTCGAGCCCTGCGAGGATCTGGTTGATCTCACGAACCGCCGGACCAATATCGCCGAGCCGGTATGGACGCACTAGGACCCCCTGGGGACACAACGCTGGGCGGCAACTCCTGAGCCGCAACATACCCACATGGTGCGACCCAGACAGCATTTCGGGCCGAGTTCCACGTGGAACTCGGCCCGAAACGAGCCTTTGACCTAGAGCGCAGACTCGATGAGACGCACCAGATCACCCTTGGGCCGCGCGCCAGCGACCGACTGCACCGGCTGCCCACCCTTGAAGATCGTCAGCGTAGGCACCGACATGACCCGGTAGGCCCTCGCCGTCTCCGGGTTTTCGTCGATGTTGAGCTTTACGATGTGGACCTTGTCCCCCATCTCACCGGCGATCTCTTCCAGCAGCGGCGAGACCTTGCGGCACGGGGCGCACCACTCGGCCCAGAAGTCCACCAGTACCGGCTTGTCGGACTGCAGCACGTCGCTCACGAAGCTCGCGTCGGTGACTGACTTGGTCGCTCCCACTTAGGACCCTCCTGGTGAACTCAGACTTCCAATGTTGCGATGAAACGCTCGGCGTCGAGCGCCGCGGCACAGCCGGTGCCCGCTGCGGTGATCGCCTGGCGGTAGATGTGGTCGACGACGTCGCCGGCCGCGAACACGCCGGGCACGTTGGTGTGGGTCGTTGGGGCGTCGACGATGACGTACCCGTTTTCGTCCATCTCGATCTGACCCTTGAAGAGTTCGCTGCGCGGCACATGGCCGATCGCGACGAAGACGCCCGTGACGTCGAGCACCTTGGCCTCGCCGGTGTGCGTGTTGCGCACCCGGACGCCACTGACCTTGCCATCGTCGCCGAGAACCTCTTCGACGACGGTGTTCCACTCCACCTTGATCTTCGGATTCGACAGCGCCCGGTCGGCCATGATCTTGCTGGCGCGGAACTGGTCGCGACGGTGGATGATCGTCACACTCTCCGCGAACCGGGTGAGGAACGTCGCCTCTTCCATCGCCGAGTCGCCGCCGCCGACCACCACGATGTGCTGGCCGCGGAAGAAGAACCCGTCACAGGTGGCGCACGACGAGACGCCGTGGCCCAGCAGCTCCTGCTCCCCCGGCACGCCCAGCGGGCGCCAGGCCGAACCGGTGGACAGGATGACGGCCTTGGCGCGGTACGCCGTCTCGCCCACGTACACCGCATGGGTGGCCGATGAACCCGGCACGCCGGTGTCGACCAGCTCGACTCGCGTGGCGTCGTCGGTGATGAACTCCGCACCGAACCGCTCGGCCTGCTTGCGCATCGCGTCCATCAGCTCCGGACCCATGATGCCGTCCGGGAAACCGGGGAAGTTTTCCACCTCAGTGGTCGTCATCAACGCACCACCGGACTGGACGCCTTCGATGATGAGCGGCTTCAGGTTGGCGCGCGCGGCGTACACAGCGGCGGTGTAGCCGGCCGGGCCCGAGCCGACGATTATCAGGTTGCGGACCTCGTCCACTTCCGAACTCCCATGGTTGGTGTGCACCGTTTGAGGGGTGCGCAAAGCAGAACCCATCGTACGAAGCGATGATTCCCCAACCCGCTACTGGAGTGGGTCAGTTCACCCTAGCGCCGCACTACCACGGGTGTCCGCGCCCGACCCCGGCTGTCCGCAGGCTGGTCCGGATGCCCATACCCAGCGTTCCCCGTTCCCGTCGGTGAAAAAGACGACGAGAGCGGGATTACCGTCGTACCGGGCGAAGTCCACCACCTGGATGGTCGTCGGTCCACGGTTGTGCTCCTGGGCGATCGAGTTCAGGCAGCTGCCCAGCACGCCCGGATTGGTCAGTCCGCGCAGATGGTCGGGGACGGAGATCCGGGCCTTGGAACCTTCCTGGCCCACGAGAGGCTGGTCACCGTTGGCGCGCGCGTCGGTAGCGGGCGCCCGCGCGCTGGACAGCGTCACGCTCCGGTAATCCTGGCCGGTCGCGATCATCTGCCCGGTGACGTCGAAGAGCGCCTGCGGCGCAGCGGCTCCCGCGGCCGCCTCGTCCTGCGCGGCCACCGGCGCGTTGGCACCGCTGCTGCCGGCGTCGTCGCTGTCTGAGAGGCCGCCGAGCTGGCTGAGACCGAAACCGGCGAAGACGGCGATGCCGGCGGCGATGGCCGCAGGCGTGCCCCACGCGGGCCAGCGCCTGCGGCGCGCCGCCTGGCTCGCGGTGCCGGCACGGCGGCCGCCGTGCATGGCTGTCAGGGTGGGCCGGAGTGGTTCGTCCGCCAGGGCGGCGCCGATGCGGTCGGCGATGTCGGCCGGCATGGGCTCCGTCGCCCCGCCCCACGCGGTGAGGTCGGTGTGCACCGCTGCGAGCGCCGCGGAAAGCTCGGCATGCGCCTGGGCCCAGGCCGGATCGTCGGCCACGAGGCGCGCGACGGCGTCCTTCTCGGGGGTACCATCCAGCGCCCCACCGACGTAGTCGGCGAGCAGGTCGATGTCGACCTTGCTGAACTCCCGCCCGGTCACTTCGACTCCTCCACCTTCGCGGCGCGCGCGTCTGCCTTACTCGATCCGACGCGGCTGCTGGTCGCGGGGTTCCGCAGATGACCCAGCATCGTGGCGAGCCGAACCCTCCCACGCGCGCACCGGCTCTTGATCGTGCCCTCGGCGACGCCGAGCATGACCGCTGCCTCAGCCACCGGGTATCCCTGCACGTCGACCAGGATCAGGGCGCTGCGCTGCTCCTCGGGCAGCTGGCTGAGGGCCTGCCGCACGTCGAGGGCGGTGTCGTGGTCGGTCGCCGGGGCCGCGGGTTCGACGCCGCGGACGGATCGCTCGTCGTCGGGGCGGCCGCTGTCTGGCAGTGGCACGGTCGGGTGTGCCTGCCTGCGGCGGATGCGGTCGAGACAGGCGTTGACCACGATGCGGTGCAGCCAGGTGGTGACAGCGGAGTCGCCCCGGAACCGGTGCGCGGACCGGTGCGCGTTGAGCAGGGCGTCCTGGAGCGCGTCGGCGGCCTCTTCGCGGTCGGTGAGCGTGCGGATCGCCACCGCCCACAACCGGTCGCGGTGGCGGTGGAACAGCTCGCCGAAGGCGTGCCGGTCGCCATCGACGTGGGCACGCAGCAGCTCCGCGTCGCTGCGTGTGCTGTGGGTCACGGCTGCACCCTAGCTGAGGCCGGCCACCGCGATTTCCTGCACACCGACCTTGTACGGGTACTGGCCGTCCTGTGTTGCCGGCATCTCGGTGATGAAGAACAGCAGGTACTGGTATTTCCGGTCGGGGTCGAAACCGTTGAAGACCATCTTGGTGCCGTCGTGCTTCTCGAACTGCTCCTCACCGACCCGCTGGTACGTCCTCACGATCGCGTCGTCGCCGGCGGAGGTGGCGCCCGGATCGCTGTCGCCGGAGCGCAGCTCGGCGGACGCACCGGGGTGCGAGAGCGTCACCGTCACCGAGCTGACGGCGCGCGGCTGCCCGAGGTTGACGAGGACGCCCATGCCCGGCTTGAGGTTGCCGAAGTCGGCGCTCTTGTAGCTGAACGGCTCCCAGCCGGTGTTGTCGTCGCCGTCGACCACCTTGTCGACGCCTTCGAGACCCTGCCGGTTGCCCGTCGGGGGGTCGACGATGCGCACCTGGTCAGCGGTGAGGGGGAAGGGTTGCGGCTTGGCGACGGGCACGTTGCTTCCCGGCGCCGGCGACACGCTCGTGCCATTGCCAGCGGGCGCGGCGCCAGCACCGGGGTCGTCGCCACTGAGCGCGTTGATGCCGAACAGGAGCCCCACGACCGCGATCGCGAGCAGCCCGGCGACGCCAGCGGCGATCTTCCGCCCGGCCGGGCGGGTCGTCTCGGATGCGCTGCGCTCGACGGCGGCGCCCTGACCGCTGCTGCCCGAGCCGAGCAGGCGCAGCGGCCCGGCGTCTTCGTAATAGGAGTCGTCGGCGGCGGTGTCGAGGCGCCCGAGCTCGGCGGCCAGCACGTCTGCGGCGGGCAGCGCGAGCCGCTTGTCGAGCAGGTCCATGGTGAGGTCGTCGAGGTACGCCGGCACGCCGGCCCGGGCCTGGCGAGGTGCGGCGATCGCGCCGCTGCCGTCGCGCACCGCGTCGGGCAGGTTGGACGTGCCCACCTCGTCGTGCGGCCAGTGACCCGTGAGTGCGAAGTAGAGGATGCCGCCGATCGCCCGGATGTCGGTCTCGGGGGTGTCCGCACTGTCGGCACGAGCGTCGGCGAGCACCACGCGGCCGTCGTCGCCGATGAGGACCGAGCCCGGGTGAATGTTGCCGTGCACCATGCCGGTGGCGTGGATCGCGGTGACCGCGTCGGCGATCGCGTGGGCCACGGTGGTGGTGCGCGCCGCGTCGAGCGGGCCGTCGGCGGCCACGTCGCGCAGGGCCTCGCCGTCGACCCACTCCCGGACGACGTACGCCCGGTCGCTTTCGTCGATGGCGTCGTAGACACCCACCAGGCTCGGGTGGATCACGCGGCTGGCCGCGACGGCCGCCTGGAGCATCTCAGCCGCCGAGTCGCCGCCGGGGTACCGCAGCACCACCGCGACCGGCCGCCGCAGGATGACGTCGACGCCCCGCCACACCTGTCGCCCGGCGCTGTCGTCATTGATGTGTTCAGCGAGCTCGTACCGCTCGGCCAGGATCTCACCGACGGAGGGCGCACCGAAGGTCATTACCTGAGGCGTGCTCTCGCTCGCCTCTTGACCTTCGCCGACCTGGGTCACCCCGTCCTCCCTCGGTGATCGTGCGATCAGCGGACCCGTAGTTACCGCGGTCTTGGCTGTGGTGCCGTGGCCGCTGTCGGCCGCGGGTGTCATTTCATAGCGTAGGCGGTACCCACACCCGCCGGGAGCGACCTTACCCGTGTGGCGCTAACTCCGGACACGCCATCCTCACGCACCGACAGCGGTGTACGCCCTATTAGTAGGGATAAACCTGTTAGGTACCCTTTTGCGCATGGCTAATCTCGCGGCCGAGGTGCGCGCCGGTTACGCGTTCGACGGCGCGTCGCTCGATCTCGGCGCACTCGTGGTTGACGGCGAGTGCGACGCGACCGCGCAGGTGCGCATCCCGCTCGGCACGCTCAACCGGCACGGCCTGGTCGCCGGCGCCACCGGCACGGGCAAGACCTCGGGCATGTCGGCGCCCGGTGCCGCCAACGAGAAGATCAGTGCGCGGGCTACCGAGATCGGGCAGGACTGGCAGCCGGCCGCGCGGGTGTGGTGACACAGCCCGCGTTGTTCTCCTCCTTTCTTATGTGGTTGCTCGCCGACCTGTTCCAGGACCTGCCCGAGGTCGGCGAGCTCGACAAGCCGAAGCTGGTGTTCTTCTTCGACGAGGCGCATCTGCTCTTCAAGGACGCGTCCAAGGAGTTCCTGGAGTCGATTACGCAGACGGTCCGGCTGATCCGGTCGAAGGGCGTGGGCGTCTTCTTCGTGACCCAGACGCCGAAGGACGTGCACTCCGATGTGCTCGCCCAGCTCGGCAACCGGGTGCAGCACGCACTGCGGCCGTACACGCCGGACGACGCGAAGGCGCTCAAGGCGACCGCCTCGACGTTTCCGAACTCGGCGTACGTCCTGGAGGAGGCGCTCATCCAGCTCGGCGCCGGGGAGGCGATGGTCACGGTGCTCTCCGAGCACGGCGCGCCCACGCCGGTCGCCTGGACGCGGCTGCGCGCACCGCAGTCGCTCATGGCAGCGGCGGACACCGCCGCGATGGAGTCGATCGTGCGGGCGTCGTCGCTGCACGCGAGGTATGCCGAGCCGGTCGACCGGGAGTCCGCGTACGAAAAGCTGACCGAGAAGCTGACCGAGAAGCTGAATCCACAGGCTCCTGTGGAAAAGTCGAAACCCGGGGCTGGTTACCCACAGCAGGAGCCCGGAATGGTGGAGAAGGTGCTCACGTCGAGCGCCGCGAAGTCGTTCTTCCGGGCCGCGGCCACCGCCACGGGCGGGGCCATCGCACGCCAGACTTTGGTACCGCCAGGAAGCGGCGCCGCTAATCCCGAGCTCGCTGGCCACCGAAGTGGTCGCCGCATTGCATTATCCCGCAACAAATTCGGGACATTTGCCGCGCCATAAGATGGTTGGTTGTGGCCGTGAGGGCTATTTAGCTATACCTTTCTCGGCCAGTGCGGCCGGCTAAATTTGGCGTGCATGTGTTGACTGGAATGAGGTTGTAATGGCAGGTCGGGTCCCGTAAGGATTCGTCACGCCTCTCCCCGTCACGCGCATCCGGCGACCTTAGCAGCAAGAGTTATCGACCTAATGGTGGAAATGAAGGGTGACTTCCATGGTAGGAATGCGGCGATGGGTCGTAGCGCTGACAAGTGCTGCGATCCTCACGTCGGGCAGTCTCGTTGCGGCTTCCCCGGCCTCGGCCGACCCAGTTGGGCCGGAAATTTCGTACAAGTACTCGGTCAGTGTCCTGTCTACATCGACGGGTTACAGAGGCAGTCAACTGGCAACCTGCTCGGCGGGAACGGGCGGAACCTGCAGCTTCTCGTGGACGAAAACGGTCAGCCGCACCATTGAGCTCAGCCTTGGCGCGTCGCGTTCTTTTGTCGCCGGTCAACTCAGCTGGAGTTCCGGTTCGTCGGTGTCCGTTACGGCAGCCTGCACCTCACCGAAGTTCACCTCCAACAACCAGATTTACCGCGCTTACGCGCAGGGGACGAGGAAGACGTACAAGATCACCCGTAAGACCTACATGGGCAAGATTAATCCCAAATTGATCGCCACTGAGACGTCCGGCACGCGGGTGGCTTTCAACCCCACTGGCGTCGCCTGTGCCATGGGCACGAAGTAGGCGCCGTCGAGCTCCTGTGGTCAAGGCGTCCCGGAAGGGACGCCTTGACGGGAGCGCGTCGCGGCGCCGGCCATGCAATGCTGAGTCCTGCTAACGGCCAATCTTGCGGCGGACCATGCCGAGCACCTCGGTGATCTCGGAGACCTTCAGCCCGAGGGCGATGCCGATGTAGGTGCCGCCGATCGCCAGGCCGCCGATCACGAGCTGGAGAATCGCCTCAGGCCGCTTCGGCGTCCAGTCGCCGGGCAGCAGGTACACGACGACGATGCCCACGACCGTCGCGCCGACGGCGGCGATGCCGACCTTGACGAAGTTCGCCAGGATGGGGCCGAACGGGATCGCGCCGATCCGTCGCTGCAGAAGCATCGCGGAGATCAGCGCGGCGGCCACGTAAGACACCGCGTTGGCGAACATTAGCCCGGGGGCCGCGAACGCCGCCGAGAACAGCGCGAAGATGACGATCTGCACGAGGATGCGCAGGCCCACCACTGGGAGGTTGACCAGCGCCGACGTCTTCGTCTCCTGCCGGGCGTAGAAGCCAACCGTGTAGAGCTGGCTGATCGAGAACGGCACCAGCGCCACAGCTGCGACGACCAGTACCAGGGCGGTGTCGGTGGCGTTCTGCGCGCTGTACGCGCCGCGTTGGAACAGCGTGATGGAGATGGGCGCCGCGAGCACCGCGTAGCAGATCGCCACCGGCGTGAGCACCGCCGTGATCATGCGGGTGCCGCGGGCGAGGTCGGCGGCCAGGTCGGCGCTGCGGTTGTCGGCCGACGCGGCGCTCATCCGCGGAGCGAGTGCGGTGATGATGGAGACCGAGATGATGCCGTGCGCCATCATCATCAGCAGGAAGACGTTGTTGTAGATCATCGGGCCGGCCGCGTCTTCGCCACTGGCCGCGTTCAGCAGTTTGAACGCGACGACCTGGCCGATCTGAGTGGCCACCACGTAGCAGAGCGCCCAGCCGCCGAGCCGGCCTAGCTCGCGCAGGCCCAGCTCGCGGAAGTCGAACCGCCAGCGCCACTTGAAGCCGACCTTGCGCAGCGCCGGGAACAGGCCCGCGCTCTGGACCACCACGCCGAGCAGCGTGCCGCCGCCGATGACCGCGATCTGGCCCGGCGTCATCTGTCCCGGCCGGATGGCCTCCGTGCCGTAAATGATCATGTAGAGCGCCCCGGTGGCGATCACCACAAGGTTGTTGAGGATCGGCGTGAACATCGGGGTGGCGAAGTGTCCCCGGGTGTTCAGCACCGCGCTTAGGACGCCGGAGATGCCGATGAAGAAGATCATCGGCAACATCAGGTAGGACATCTGGGTGACCAGGTCCTGAAACTCCGGGCCCTGCTTGTCGCTGGCGTACACGGCGGTCAGCAGCGACGCGCTCAGCGTGGCCAGAAGCGCCGCTGCGCCGAGTGCCACCACTGCCAGCGTCAGCAGGCGCTGGGTGTACGCCTCGCCACGGTCGGCGTCGGCCTTGCGCCGGCGCACGAGCATCGGGATCACGACGCTGGCGAGAATGCCGCCCAGCAGCAGCTCGTAGATCACGCTCGGCACGACCTGCGCGGTCGTGTACGCGTCGCCGATCGCGCCACCGCCGAGGGCCGCCGCGAGCACGAGTGTGCGCAGGAATCCGGTGCCCCGGCTGACCAGGCTGCCGATCGCCATGATCGCGCTGTTGCTGGCGGCGCTGGCCTCGCCCGGCGGCGCCTCCCCGCCGGCGCCCACCGGTGGCGGCGCACCGGCCGTCGAGATCAGCACGGCGCCGTTCGCCTCGGAGGGGTCGAGGTGCCCGGCGTTGGCACTCCTGTACAGACCGCCGCTCATCTCACCCCAATGCCCTCGCTACCGCCGCCCCAAGGGTACGGGCATGGCGCCGCCCAGCACTTCGACGACCCACGCCGCCTCGGCGGGCACGACCGGCGGCGTGAGCGCGTCGATGACCGTGGGATGGTCGCAGCCGGCGGCGTCGAGGGCGGTCACCAGCGCCGATACGTCCGACGCCCGCGCCGCGGCGGCCACCTGGTCCGTGTACCAGGGCTCGACGCGCAGCCGGGAGATCCGCCGCTCGGCCAGCCGCACCAGCTCGGCCAGATCGTCGAACGGGAATTGCTCGTTGTCGGTCACCCGGAGCGTGCGCAGGTCCCGCTGGGCCACCGCCAGGTAGTTGCCCACCTGCTCCTCGCTCAGCACGGGCCAGGGCTCCCCCGCGTCCGGGAAGAGCGGCTCCTGCTCCAGCGGCGGTGCCGGTACCCGCAAAGACCGAAGCGCGGTGCCCAGCAGCGCGCGGACCGCGCCGGCGTCGTCTTCGGGGGTGATCGGCGCGAACCGCGACAGCAGCACCACCGGCAGTCCCGGATGCGGCAGCGACGGGTCGTCCAGGGCGGTGACCCGCCCGATCAGGTCGACCTCCGGCCAGCGCAGGCAGTGCGGATGCCAATCCGACGGGTCGTCCCAGCCGAGCTGGATCGGCTCGATCGTGATCGGGGTGCGCAGGCCGAGACCGAACGTGCCGTAGTGACGGTCGACGTCGAGCACCAGACCGAAGCCGTGCGAGACCGGAAACGTGACGCGCAACTCGACCGGGTCCGGCTCGTCCGGATGGCTGCCGTTGAACCATTCCGCCCAGAAGGCGGGGTCGTTGCTGAGGGTCCGCAGGACCTCGGGTACCGGCACGAGGCACCATCCTGCCCCACCGATAGGCTGGCTGTCCCATGTCCGAGAGCCCGAACGCAGCCGCCACCGAGCGCCGCCACCTCACCGCCGCGCAGCGCAACGCCGTCGCCGAACTCCTGCGGGTCTCCCCCGTCGCTGACGAGCTGGGCCGCCGGTTCGCCAAAGCGGGACACGAGCTGCACCTGGTCGGTGGGTCGGTGCGCGACGCGCTACTCGGCCGGCTGGGTGACGACCTCGACTTCGCCACCGACGCGCGGCCCGATGACACGCTTCGCGTGCTCAAGGGCTGGGCCGAGGCCACCTGGGAGACAGGGCGTGACTTCGGCACGATCGGGGCGCAGCGCCACGGGATCCGGCTGGAGATCACCACGTTCCGGGCGGAGGCGTACGACGGGGTCACGCGCAACCCGGTCGTCCAGTACGGCGACAGCCTCCTCGACGACCTGCGGCGGCGCGACTTCACGGTCAACGCGATGGCGGTGAGCGTGCCCGACCACGTGTTCACCGATCCGTACGGCGGCCTGGACGACCTCGCCGCGCGACGCATCCGCACCCCCAGCACGCCGCAGGAGTCGTTCGGCGACGACCCTCTCCGGATGCTGCGGGCGGCCAGGTTCGTCGCGCAGCTCAGGTTCGCTGTCGACCCGGACGTGCGGGCCGCCATGGACGCGATGGCGACCGACCTCGACCGGATCACCGCCGAACGGATCCGCGACGAGTTCACCAAGCTGCTGTGCGGTGCCGATCCCGTCGCCGGCCTGCGGCTGCTCGTCGACACCGGGCTTGCCCAGCGCTTCCTGCCCGAGCTGCCCGCGCTCAAGCTCGCCATCGACGAGCACGCCCAGCACAAAGACGTGTACGAGCACACCCTCACCGTCGTCAGCAACGCGGTGCGGCTCGAAGGCGCCGAGGGGCCCGACTTCATCCTGCGGCTGGCGGCGCTGATGCATGACATCGGCAAGCCGGCCACCAAGGCGGTCGACCAGGCGGGCCGCGTCAGCTTCCACCACCACGAGGTGGTCGGCGCGCGCATGACCAAGCACCGCATGAAGGAGCTGCGGTATCCCAAGGACGTGACGTCCGAAGTGGTCAAGCTGGTCGCGCTGCACCTGCGCTTCTACGGGTACGGCCGGGGCGAGTGGACCGACTCGGCGGTGCGCCGTTATGTGGCCGACGCCGGGGACCTCCTTTCCCGGCTACACAAGCTCACCCGGTCCGACTGCACCACCCGCAACCGCCGCAAGGCCGCCCAGCTCGCCTCGGACTACGACGCGCTGGAAGAGCGGATCGACCGGATCGCCGCCGAGGAAGACCTCGCACGGGTCCGGCCCGACCTCGACGGCAACGCGATCATGGAGCTACTCGGCGTACCGCCCGGACCGATCGTCGGCCGGGCATGGCGGCACCTGAAGGAGCTTCGGCTGGAGCGCGGCCCGCTCGACCGCGACGAGGCAGAGGCTGAGCTGCGGCGATGGGCGCGAGACGAAGGTGTGATCTAGGCGGGGCCGCCACTATCGGGATTCCTCGGCTAACGTCGCAAGGCGAATCCACGAAGGGGAGGCAGGGATGCAGCCGTGTGCGGTCTGCGGCGGCGTGCTCGTCGACGCGGCCGGCTACTGCACCCAGTGCCGCACGTTCCGCGGCGTGCCGCAGCAACAGTCGTATACGCCGTACCCGACGAGCGTGCCGCCCGGCTACCCGCACCAGACCAGTGGCGGCGGCTACGGGGGCAGCTATCCCCCGCAGCGCGGCCGCTCCTTCCTCGTACCGCTGATCGCGCTCTCGGCGACCCTGTTCGTCCTCGTGGTCGCGATCGTCGTGGTCGCCGCGACCCGCGGCGACGGTGACGACGACCTCGACCCGATCGCCAACCCGACCACCGCCACCGCGACCGCGACCGCCCAGGCCAGCGCCTCCCCGGCGGCCTCCCCCAGCGGCGGGATCGACGATTGCGTGATCGGCACATGGCGGGTCACCTCACACCGCGAAGACGTCAACGTGCCCAACCAGGGCAAGGTCAGCTTCACCGGCGGCGAAGACGCGATGCTCCGGCTCAACGCGGACGGCACCGGCGAGACCGACTACCGGGGCGGCACGAAGTTCGAGGGCGACATGGACGGGCAGAAGGTGACGCTGGAGATCTCCGGCACCGTGACGTACCGGTACACCGCCGCGGACGGCAAGGTCGCCCTGAGCGACGTGGAGTCGAACGCCACTGGCAAGCTCTTCCTGGACGGTGAGCAGTACGGCGATCCGCTCCCCTTCGAGGGCAGCGAGGACCCGGTCTCCTACACCTGCTCCGCCGAGACCCTGACCCAGCAAACCTTCCTCTTCACCACCGAGTACACCCGCGTCAGCTGACGATGTCGTACCCCGGCGCGACAATGGTCGGGTGCACTGGTTGGTAGTCGATTCGCCGATCGACGAGCTGGGCGTCGCGATCGATGACGTCGGGGTCTGTGGGGTGCGGTTCGGTGGGGTCGACGCGCCTGCCACGACCGACGAACCGATGCTCAAGACCGCTGTCGAGGAGCTCGCGGCCTATTTCGCTGGCGAGCTGATGGAGTTCAGCGTGCCGCTGTCGGTGCGGCGAGGAAGTGAGTTCGAGCGCGCCGTCTGGCGCGAGATGTCGCGCATCCCGTACGGGGAGATGCGCACCTATGGCGAGATCGCAGCCGCGGTGGGTGATCCGGGTGGGGCGCGGGCGGTCGGCGTCGCCTGCAACCGCAACCCGATACCGGTGATCGTGCCCTGCCACCGCATCGTCGGGGCGGGCGGCAAACTCGTCGGTTTCGGCGGCGGGCTGCACCGCAAGCGATACCTGCTGGAGCTCGAGGCCCGGGTGGCGCTGGAGCGTGCCTGGCAATAAGTAAGGCCGGGCGCGCGCCCGGCCTTACTTATACGTCGCCGCTGGTCAGCGCTCGATCTCGCCCTTGATGAAGGCCTCCACCGCGGCGTGCGCCTCGTGGTCGGCGTACTGCACGGGGGGCGACTTCATGAAGTAAGAGGACGCGGAGAGCACCGGGCCGCCGATACCCCGATCCTTCGCGATCTTCGCCGCGCGAACCGCGTCGATGATGACGCCGGCCGAGTTGGGCGAGTCCCACACCTCGAGCTTCAGCTCGGCGTTGAGCGGCGTGTCGCCGAACGACCTGCCCTCCAGCCGGATGTAGGCCCACTTGCGGTCGTCGAGCCACGGCACGTGGTCGGACGGGCCGATGTGGACGTCGGACTTGGCCATCTCGTGCGGCACCTGGGACGTCACCGACTGGGTCTTGGAGATCTTCTTGGAGACCAGCCGGGTGCGCTCCAGCATGTTCATGAAGTCCATGTTGCCGCCGAAGTTGAGCTGGTAGGTGCGCAGCAGCTCGACACCGCGGTCTTCGAAGAGCTTCGCCAGCGCGCGGTGCACGATGGTCGCGCCCACCTGGCTCTTGATGTCGTCGCCGACGATTGGCAGCCCGGCGTCTTCGAACTTCTTCGCCCAGACCGGGTCGGAGGCGATGAAGACCGGCAGCGCGTTGACGAAGGCGCAGCCCGCGTCGATGGCGGCCTGGGCGTAGAACTTGTCGGCCTCTTCGGAACCGACCGGCAGGTATGACACGACGACGTCGACCCGGGCGTCCCGCAGCGCCTGCGCGACGTCGACTGGCGCCTCGTCGGACTCGTCGACGATTTCGCGGTAGTACTGGCCCAGACCGTCGAACGTCGGGCCGCGCTGCACCTGTACCCCTGTCGGCGGCACGTCGCACAGCTTGATCGTGTTGTTCTCGCTGGCGATGATCGCCTCTGAGAGGTCTCGGCCCACCTTCTTGGCGTCCACGTCGAACGCCGCGACGAACTCCACGTCGGACACGTGGTAGTCGCCGAAGGTGACGTGCATGAGACCCGGAACGCGGTCGTTGGGGTCGGCGTCGCGGTAGTACTCCACGCCCTGGATCAGGGACGAGGCGCAGTTACCCACGCCGACGATGGCCACGCGGACGGAGCCCATCGCGGTTGCCTCCTTCTTGTTCATCACGGCCGCTCCGGCAATTCCCTGGCAGACCCAGGCGGAGGCGGGTTGTCATCGACTTGTGGACCCCCGATGTCGGGAGCCCGGCCGGAGCGCTCGTTGGCGATGAGCTCCTCCAGCCAGCGGACCTCGCGCTCGCAGGCGTCGAGACCATGGCGCTGCAGTTCAAGCGTGTAGGCGTCGAGGCGCTCGGCGGCGCGCGCGAGCACGTCGCGCAGGCCCTCCCGGCGCTCCTCCACCTTCCGGCGGCGACCTTCCAGGATGCGCAGCCGGGTGGCACGATCGGTGCGGGCGAAGAAGGCGAAGTGGACGCCGAACCCGGTGTCGTCGTACGTCTCTGGCCCCACCTGGGCGAGCAGATCGGCGAACCGCTCCTTGCCCTCTGCGGTGATCTTGTAGACGACCCGTCCCCGCCGGGTCGTGAGTGGCGGGATCTCCTCCGCGTCGGCGGACGTCTCGCCCGCTTCGGTGATCCAGCCATCGCTTTGCAGCCTGCGCAGCGTCGGGTACAGCGTGCCGTAGCTGATCGCTGCCCGGATCGCCCCAAGTTTGGTGTTGAGCTCCTTGCGGAGCTCGTACCCGTGCATGGGTGACTCCTGGAGGAGGCCGAGGATGGCGAGCTCGAGCACTGTCACCACCACCTCCAGCCCCCGATGTATCGGCCCGATACATCGTCACGTTAGCTCGACTCGGCATGACTTTCAAACCCCGAAACGGATCGAGTTCGTTACGGACAGTGACGCCTGTCGCCACTCGGGACGGAACCGCGTACCCTCGTGCGCATGCGCACGCAGCGGCAGGTCGTCGACTACTCGCTTCAGAAGCGAGCGCTGCTGCGTGAAGTCCTGTCGGGCCGGGTTGGGACGTATGAGATTTGTGATGCGTCGCCATACCTGAAGAACGCAGCTCGCTTCCATGGTGAGCCGATCGACAGGCGGTGTCCGATCTGCCGACGCGAGAACCTCACGCTGGTTCATTACATCTACGGCGATGAGCTGAAGCAGTCGGCCGGCCAGGCGCGCACGCTCACCGAGCTGCCCGTGCTGGCGATGACGTTCCGTGAGTTCCAGGTCTACGTGGTCGAGGTGTGCCGCGGCTGCGACTGGAACCACCTGGTCGAGCAGTTCCTTCTCGGCCGTGACGGCCTGTCCAGCGACGACTCCACCCCCGAGTCCGTCGCGGCGGGCGTGTCCGCCTCCGCCACGCCGGTCGGCTCCATGGCCGGCTCCGGCGCGTCGACCGGTACCCCCTCGGGCTCCGGCGTGCCGGCGTCCAAACGAAGGCGAGGGGCCCGACGGTGACCAGCGCTTGCCCAAGCGACAACTGGGTCTTCCCCAAGTGGCGGGGCGAGCGCTCACTCGTTAATCGGATAAGTCCGAATATTTCGGGTAACTGGCGGGCCGCCATGCCCGCCGCACAACGTGTCCTAACTCACCGCAAACCGGTGGCGTCGCAGCAGCGTGCCACCGCGACCGGCAGGGTGTGACGAATGAACTCGTACGACGACCCTAGTTCCGCGCGCGGTCGGGCCCAGATCCCGGGCCCGTCCGGCGACCACGGCTCCGACCGCGGGTCGGGTCCACGGGGGTCGGCAGGCGCCGCGGATGACGGCTGGCCGGCGAACGGCAACGGATACGGCCGGGCCAGCGCCTCGCCGTCTCCACGGCCCGTATCGCCAGCCGGCCGCGCGTCGGTCGGCTCCGCCTCCGTGGGTGCCGGCTCGGCCGGCTCGGCTGGCCGGGCGCGCGTCGGTGGTCGGGCGAGCGTCGGCGCGGCGGCGGGTACCGCGGGCGCTGCCGGGCGCGCCACGGTCGGGCGGGCGTCAGTGCGGCCGGTCTCGCCGGCTGCCCCCGAGTTCGGTGGTCCCGACTTCCTGGAGGGGCCAGGCGGTCCCGGTGGGCCCGGTGGGCCGACCGGTCCCGGACGGCGCGGCGGTAAGAGCGGCAAGGGTGGC
>NZ_JBAKHX010000007.1:0-161780 GCF_036906915.1 Micromonospora sp. CPCC 206061 | reverse complement strand
CTGCCCCAAACCAGGTCAGACAGACGGCATTACCCGATCAACGTTCAAAGACGCGGCACTAGTAGCCAGTGACCTGGCCAAACGTGCCGGCAGCGGCTCACCGGTGACGGTGATGTGCGGTGTTCGCGGCGACGCGTCCGGCCCACGAGTGCGTCGCCGCGAGCCGGTCGCCAAGAGAGAACTCCGCCCCGACCGTTCGGTACTGCCGCGATCGGGGCGGTTGTGCATCTGCTGGCCACCGCCATCGAGGAAGGTCGGTGCCGACCCTCGATGAGCGGCGTGCCGGCCGGGGCCACCTACCGCTTGCTGCTGTCCTGACGGGCGGGGCCCCGGCCCGCGGCTAGCGCAGATGCCGGGCGAAGAACCCGGCCGCGTCCTCCCCTGCGAACTGCGGGACACCGGTGTGTCCGCCCATGTTGGCGTGCAGCGTTTTCTCCTTGGAGCCGAAGGCGTCGAACAGGTCCAGGGCGGCCTGCCGGTCGTTCCCTTCGTCATCCCACTGCAGCAGGACATGCAGCGGAATGGTGACCTGTCGGGCCTCCTCGAACATGGTGCGAGGCACGAAACTCCCGGCGAAGAAGCCGGCGGCCACGATGCGGGGCTCGACCACCGCAAGCCGGATGCCGACGGAGATCACTCCCCCCCGAGTACCCGACCGGGCCGCCGATCTCGGGCAGCGACAGGAGGGCATCCAGGGCTGCCTGCGATTCCGGGACCGCCTTGTTGACGAGCGGGAGGATGAGGGCGTCGATGATCTTGTCGCTGACCGGCTCGCCGGCCTCCAGCGCCCGGCGCAGGTCGGTGCGGGCCTGCTCGATGGCGGCCCAACGGGGCCGGTCACCGCTGCCGGGGAGCTCAATGGTGGCCGCGGCGAACCCCTCCGCTGCGGAGTGCCGGGCCCGAGCCACCAGACGGGGGTACATCTTGCGCAGTCCGAGCGGGGGATGGCCGAGCAGGATCAGCGGGACCGGTGCGGATGCGGATCCGGGCGTCCACAGGATGCCGGGGATCTCGCCGAGGGTGAATTCGCGTTCGAGGACGCCGGCATCGAGGCGCTGCTCAGTAGTGAATCGCATGGTCGTGCCTTTCGGGAGTGCTCGCTAACGGCGCTCCCGGACGACCTATCGCCCGACCATGACCCCAGAGGGGAGCACCCATGTCGAAACGTTCACGGGTACCACCTCCTCGGTCTCTCGCACGGCCTCCAGAAACTAGCAGCGGCCGCCGTGATCCGCCATCCTGCTGCTCTGACGTCACGCCGCCGGGCACCCTGGCGGGGTGGTCACCGCCGGATCTTCGGTATCAGCCGCGCCGGAAACGACCGGTCTTACCCGCGTAACGCGACGACGCGAGTCGGACGGCACTATTTCGGCACAAGGTCCATGACCGCGCGAACGGTCGCGAAATCCACCGGCAAGGAAACGTGCTCGTGGCTGATCAGCCATCCCTTGCCTGACCGCCCGCAGCAACTGGTCACCCGCGCCACGATCCGGCCTGACCGCCGTTTATCAGCGTTCCGCTTGCTCGGCTGAACCAGTGGGCCATCGCTGGGTCCCCGCTCACCATGATGGTCAGGTCGCGGACTTCGATGTCGATTCCGCCGCGCCAGCCGTCAAACCACCGCAGGAACCTGTCCCGCAGCGCGGCCGACCCGACGAACTGCCGGCGACGCGTAGTCATTTCGCGGTGTCGGGTAGCCGCGGGCCGCCGGCTTGCGTCCGTTGCTTGTTGAGGTGGTCGGTCAACGCGTCGAGGGGTTTGTCCCAGTCGCGGGCCAGCGCGGCCAGGAACTGCTGGGCCTGCTGCATCGGTGCGGACCGCAGCCGGTAGCGGACCCGGCGACGCTCTCCGGGTTCGGCGGTGACCAGGCCGGCGTCGGCCAGCAGGGTGAGGTGTTTGGCGATCGCCTGTCGGGTGATCGGTAGACGGCCAGCCAGGTCGGTGGCGGTGGCCGGTCCTCCCGCGGCGAGCGCGGCCAGGATGGTGCGCCGGGTTGGGTCGGCCAGGGCGACGAAGACCTGTTCGGCGACCGCTTCGATGTCAGACGGCATCGAGGTGCTCGACGAGTTCGCCAAGTTCGCTGGCCCAGCCCTCGGTGTGGGCGTCGTACGCCTTTTGGTAGGCGTCCGGCGGCAGTTGGGCGAAGCCGGTCTCGACAACCCGCAGCCGCGTGCCCGAACTGACCGGTTCGAGAGTGAACTCCACGTAGGTTCGGCGGGCATCGTCTTCGGGTAGCCCGTCTATTTGCCAGGTGAACCCGAACACGGTCGGCTCCTCGACACGTTCCACCCGCATGTTTTTGGTGGACCCGTCGGACCAGCGCATCCGGGCCGTCCCACCGGGGCGCAGGTCGATGGTTACCTCCTGGCCGAACCAGGCGGCCAGCCCTTCGGCCGTGGTGAGCGCCGACCACACGTTGGCCGGTGGGTGAGCGAGTTGGACCGTCCGCTCGATGCGATCGGGAAAACCCATGACAGCCTCCAACGAGCAGCAACCGGCAAGTTGCCATAGTATCAAGTTGCTCGAGTTCCGCTGCCGCGAGGCCGAAGCTCCGGCATCCTCGCGCTACGTCCCGGTCGGGTACTGGTCGTGGCGGTGCAGCCACGACATGGCGGCGCCGTCCGAACGGCCCACCGGCCGCTCCCAGTCCTCCTGCCGGCCCAGGGCGGTCAGGTCGAGCCAGTTGTACGTGCCGTAAAGAAGGTCGAAGCCCCGTCCGTACGTGGAGTAGGTGTGGAAGATCCGGCCACCGTTGGTGAGGAACGCGCTCACCCCGGGCTGTTCGCCGGTCCAGCCCTGCCAAGCCGGGTCGTCGGACATGTCGCGGTAGTTGTACTCGACGTGGCCGGAGGAGGCGTCGAAGGTGACGCCGAAGTCGAGGTTGAAGTCGCAGCGGCCCGAGGAGTACCAGTCGATATTCCAGCCCATCCGCTTCCGGTACGCCTGAAGGCGGTTCAGCGGTGCCCGGGAGACGACCGCGAGGGTGGTGCCGCGGGCGTTCAGGTGCGCCTGGTGTCCGACGTTGTCGATGACGTATGAGCAGGATGGGCAGCCCTCGGTCCAGTCCGGCTCGAACATGAAATGGTAGATCAGCAGTTGGCGCCGCTGCCGGAACAGGTCGGCGAGCCCCACCGGCCCGTCCGGGCTGTCGAAGACGTAGGGCTTGTCGACCTCGACCATCGGCAGCTCCCGCCGCGCGGCGTTCACCGCGTCCCGGTACCGGTTCAGCTGCTTCTCCTTGGCCAGCAGTTCCAGGCGCGCGGCCCGCCACGTCGCGGCGTCAACGATCTGCGGCAGGTCCATCGAGGCCGGGGGCGACGACGACGGTGACCCCACCGGCTGGCGGTCGGTGGTCGACGGCGTCGGCCGGGTGCGGTGCGTTGATTCATCGGTCATGGTCGTGTCCTCTCTGTGTGTCAATTTTGCTTGGCGTCGATTTTGTCTGGGTGGTCGATCAGGCCGGGATGCGGGCCGGTTCCGGCACCGCTGCCGGCGACGTGGCCGCGCCGACGGTCGGTGGCCGCAGGAAGCTGGCCGCCCAGGCCGCGGGGATGCCGAGCACGGCGATGACGAGTCCGGTGAGCACGGCTGTCGAGGCGGTGAAGGCGCCGATCGCCATGCCGCCGGCGAAGGAGCCGAGCGCGGTGCCCAGGCCGGCCGCGGAGGCGGGCAGCGACTGCGCCAAGGTATCGCCGGGGCCAGCCAGGCTGACGACGCGGTACTGCATGGACGGTGCCATGCCCATGGCGAACAGTCCCAGGGCCAGCAGCGCAACCGCCACCGGGACGGCGCTGGTGCCGGCGACGTACAGCATCAGCAGGCAGGCCGCGACGCCGGCGGTGCCGACGGTCAGGGTGCGTGCGGCGTTGGCGTCGGCGAAGCGACCGCCGCCGAATGAGCCGACTGCCGTGGCGACGCCGTACGCCAGCAGAAACACGCTTACCAGCGCGCCGGAGATGCCGGTGACGGACTGCAGGAACGGCACGATGTAGGTCAGCGGCGCGTACACCGCGGCGAACACCAGGACGGTCAGGCCGAGGACGGCCAGCACCCGGGGCGCGAACGCTGACCGCGCCTGGCGGACCGCGCCGTCGCCGGCTGACGGCGCGGACGGGACCAGCACCAGGGTGGCGACCAGCGCCGCCACGGCCACCCCGCCGACCGCGGTGAACGCGCCGCGCCAGCCCAGAGCCTGGCCGAGCAGCGTGCCCACTGGCGCGCCGAGCGCCCCCGACACTGCGGCACCCGAGATCACCACCGCCATCGCCCGGCCCGCGCGCGCCGGTGGGACGGCGGCGATCCCGGCCGCGAACGCGGCGGCGATGAACAGGCCCTCGAGCGCGCCAGTGACGGCGCGCGACGCCACGACGACTCCGTAGCTGGTGGTGAGCACCGTGATCAGGCTGCTCAGCACGAACAGCGCGAGCGCGCCGACCAGGACGGTGCGCCGGTTCAGGCGGATCGTCAGCGCTGTCAGGATCGGGCCGCCGATGGCCAGGCCCAGCGCGTACGCGGTGACCAGCGCTCCGGTCGCTGGGATGGAGACCCGCAGGTCGGCGGCGATGAGGTCGAGCAGGCCCACGACCAGAAGCTCGGTGCCGCCCATGACGAACATGCCGACAAACAGCGTGGCCAGGGCGAGATTCGCCCTGGTCGGGCTCAGTGATCCCTGGTGGGTACCCATGACTGAACGTCCTTCCGTTCGAATCGTTTGGTTCGCCTCGCCCCACTCAGGAGGACACCTGGCCGGCCACTCGCGAACTCGCGCGGGCGGTCCGGTCCAGCGCGGCGGCGACCGCCGAGCGAAGGGCGCGGGCGCGCGGCCGGCGCTCCACGTGCGGCACGATCGGGGCGCCCGGGCGGGCGCTGTACAGCTCGTCCCGCACGGCGTTCTGGGACATCACGAGCCCGACGGCCATCTGCATGGTGATCACTCCTTGGTCGAGTCATATAGCAACCGTTCAGTTGCCACTTTATGGCAACCGAATGGTTGCGTCAAGATAGCTCGGTGGAGGCTAGGGCCGGGCCGATTCAGTGCCAGTTGCTGATCAGGACCTCGCGCGGGTGTGGTGCGCCGGTGCCGGTCTCGACCAGCTGCTTGGGGCTGGTGGCTGCTGTGGTGGGCGCGGCGGTAGGCCCATGCCTTGGCCAGTGCGGTTCCTGCACCGGGCGGCAGCCGCCGGCAACTCCACGGCCGCCGCCAACCTCGGTGGACTGCTGATGATCGCCAGCGAGTTGGACAGGCCGAAATACGGTGCCGCCCGCCTTGTTGCCGCATGGCCGCATCTCCGGCGTCAGAACGGACGCACCCTCATCGGCAGATGTGGACGCCATCCAGCCGACCAGTTAGTTGCTCAGAGTGCATCGACGTCCTCTCGCCAATCGCGCTGACCGCAACTCTTTCCTCGTCGTCGTCACGATCGTGCTCGGCATTGCGATCAGAGCGTGGAGGACAACTCGGGCGGTGGACTCCGCAGCCTTCCTGGCCTGCTCGGGTAGCTTTGGAGGATCGTGTGCGCGTACTAGCGCGCCGACTGGCGGTCTCGACCCTCTCTGTGGCTGTTGCGGTGACGATGTTCGCCTCGCCGGCCCGCGCCGCGACGAACCCGTTCACCGCGGCGCAAGCCTGCAACAACGACTTCGCTGGCTCGTGGGCCTGGACGCCTGCGTCATGTACGTGGTGGGGGTACGCGTCGCAGGCGCGCACCGATCAAGGGGCATTGCATCGATCAAGGGCAAACGCACGTGGTTTTGAGATCGAACCACGTGCGTTTGCCCTTGATCGACGGGGAGAGCCGGCGAGCGGGGCGGGGCGGGCGAGCGGGGCGGGGCGGGCGAGCGGGGCGGGGCGGGCGAGCGGGGCGGGCGAACCCGGCGGGGCGGGCGAGCGGGGGCGGGGCGGGTGAGCGGGGGAGGGGGAGCGCGGTCTAGGTGAGGGGCATTACGCGGGCTATGCGGATTGACGTGTTGGTGGTGCCGGCCGCTGGGTAGGCGGTGCTGCCGTCGGCGTAGGGCTTGAAGGCCTGGTAGCTGTGGTCGGGCACGTTGATCGTGAACTGGCTGCCTACCGTCGTGCCGCTGCTCGCGTCATACACCTGCGCGGCCATCGAGGAGCCGGACTCCCAGGTCAGCAGCATCCGGCTGGCGCCGTAGCTGACCAGGTGGGGATGGCTCGATCGTGCGGCTGTCGTGATGGTGGTGTCGGAAGCGCCGGTGGTGAAGTGTTCGAGGCGGACCTGGCCGCCCTGGCTCCACGCGGTCCAGTAGCCGGGCTTGCTGGCCAGGACGAGATCGCCGCCGAACAGCGTGCCGTCGCAGGCACCGGCGGCCACCGTCCGGTACGGGTTCGGCTGAGCGATGCGGCAGGCGTTGTCAGTGGCGCAGACCATCGCGTACCGGCTGGTGCGTGGGTCCCACGCGATGCGTGACGTCCAACTGTGGCTGCACCCCACTTGGAAGCTGTCGCGGTGGTTGGAGACCAGTGTGCCGTTGGCGTCGACGACCTGCATGCGGTCGCCTTCGTGGATGTCGACGCAGTTGCCGTTCTGCACGGTGATGGCGACGCCGAAGTACGCGGCGAAGGTCTTGCCGTCGGACGCGAGCCGGCCGTGGTGCTGGTACCACCAGATGAACCGGGCGCCGTTGTCGTACCCGGAAAGGCTGTCGCTGAGGTTGGTGACCTGCCGCTCCCACACCTGCTGGCCGGAGTTGTCGAAGCGGATCATGTGCATGGTGTTGCACGGGCTGGACGAGCCGCCGCACAGGGGGCCTTCGCCGCACTCGCCGCGCCGGGTGAGCAGCAGGACTCCGCCGTTGGCGTCTGCCTGGACGTCCTGCAGGTCGATTCCCTCGAAGCTGGTTGGCGTGCCTACGAGCTTGTCGTCACAGTCGAGCTTGCCCAGGTAGACGCGGTTGTCGGTGCCCCGCCACGCCAGCCACGAGCCACCGGACGGCGTTGCTGCTATCGCCATGGGCAGCGGCTCGGTGTCGCCTTCCCGCCCGTACCCGGTCACCGGCACTCCGACGTTTACGTCGGTGACCTTCACGACCGGACCGGCGGCGGCCTGCCGCGCGCAGCCGTCCGACGACGACGCCGATGGCGTCGGGGAGGACGGTGAAGGAGAAGGTGATGAGGAAGGCGAAGGGGAAAGCGACGCGGAAGGCGACGACGAAGGCGAAGGCGGAGCTGTGGTCGCCGCCACCTGACCGGTGCAGAGCACGCCGTTGAGCGAGAAGTCGGTCGGGGTCGGGTTGCCCGAGCCGTTCCATGTGCCGTTGAAACCGAACGAGGCAGTGCGGTTCGTGCGGAGCGTGCCGTTCCACGACGCGCTGTTCGCGGTGACGGCAGTGCCGCTCTGGCTGACCGTCGCGCCCCATGCCTGCGTCACGGTCTGCCCAGCCGGGTAGGACCAGCGCACCGTCCAGCCCCGGACCGGATCGCCCACGTTGGTGACCGCCACGTTCGCGGAGAAGCCCGTGCCCCACTGCGACCGCACCGTGTAGCTGACCGAGCAACCGGTCGAGGCGGCGTGCGCGACCACAGCCGTGGCCGCGGCGGCAGCCACCGCGGCCGTACCAGCGGCTGCGAGCAGCACCGTGCGGATTCGTCGTTTGGGCATGGTCCGGGTCTCCTGTCGTGGACAAGGTCGAGCAGCCGCCCGATCCTATGGAGACCAATCGACCAGCGCAAATTTGCCTTAATAGACCATTAAGGGGACCAGAACGACGGGGAAGGTGTCGATTCCTATCCCGACGAGTGCGACGAATGAGAGATCAGGCGGATTCGCGGATGATTAGCTCGGTGGGCAGGATCAATGCGTCTTCGACGTCTTCGCCGGAGGCCTGTCGCAGCAACTGGCGCGCCATCTCGCGTCCGATCTGGACTATCGGCTGACGGACGGTCGTGAGCGGTGGATCGGTGTACTGGGCGATCTCGACGTCGTCGAAGCCGACCACGGCCACGTCGTCGGGCACCCGCCGGCCGGCTTCGCGCAGCGTGCGCAGGGCACCGTGTGCCATCAGGTCGGAGGCGGCGAACACGGCGTCGAGATGCGGGTCGTCCAGCAGCAGCTGGCGCATGGCCTGCGCACCGGACTCCCGGGTGAAGTCGCCGACGGCGACGATGGAGCGGCGGGCGGAGTCGCGCAGTTCGTTGCGGTATCCGGTGAGGCGGTCGACGCCGGCGACCATGTCCTGCGGGCCGGCGATGGTGGCGATGCGCTGCCGGCCGGTGTCGATCAGATGGCGTACCGCGTCGGCGGCGCCCCGGACGGAGTCGACGTCGACGTACGGCACGGTCGGGGTGATGCGTCCCAGGGGGCGGCCGCTGCACACGACGGGGATGCCGAGGCGGGCGAGGGTGCTCGGGAGCGGGTCGACGCCGTGCATCGAGGCGAACATGACGCCGTCGACGTGCCGGCCCGTGGTGTATCGCTCGACCCGGTCATAGCTTGCCGTCGAGCCGGCCATGATGAGCACGAGCTGCTTGTCGGCGGCCTCGAGCTCCTGGCTGACGCCGCGCACGATGCGAGGGAAGAACTGGTCGTCGGAGAACACCCGGGTGGCCGACTCGGGCAGGATCAGGGCGATCGAGTCGGTGCGCTGGGTGACGAGGCTGCGGGCGGCGAGGTTGGGGACGTACCCCATCTCCTCGACGGCCTGGCGCACGGCGTCGCGGATGGATTCGGCGACGGTGGTGGAGCCGTTGACGACGCGGGAGACCGTGGCGCGGGAGACGCCGGCGCGCCGCGCCACCGCCTCCAGCGTCGGCCGCTCCCGCGCCGCCCTGGTCATCGATCCTCGAGCCCGTTGCGCGCGATGACCGAGCGGTACCAGTGGGCGCTCTCCTTCAGCGTGCGGCGCTGTGTCTGGTAGTCGACGTGGACGATGCCGAAGCGCTTGGCGTATCCCTCGGCCCACTCGAAGTTGTCGAGGAACGACCACAGGAAGTATCCGCGTACGTCGACACCGCGTGAGATGGCGTCGTGCACCGCGCGCAGATGACCGTCTACGTAGGAGATCCGGTCGTGGTCGGGGCCGGTGTGGGGGAACGCCGCGCCGTTCTCCGTGATCATGATGGGAATGCCCGGGTAGTCGGCGTGGATCTGCTCCAGCAGCCCGGTGAGGCCGGCCGGCTCGATCTGCCAGCCCATGTCGGTCAGCGGGCCCGTCGGCGGCAGGAACTCGATGCCCTCGGTGCCCGGGTTGTTCGGGCCGCCGCCGGGGGAGCCCTTGCGCCCCGCCACGTAGGTGGGCGCGTAGTAGTTGACGCCGAGCAGGTCGATCGGTGCGGCGATGGTCTTGGCATCCTGGTCGTGGATGTGGCCGAGGCCGGCCAACGCTTCGATCAGCTCCATGGCCTCCGGCGGATAGGTGCCGGCCAGGATCGGGTCGTAGAAGATCCGGTTGCTGAGGGCGTGCACGACGCGCGCGGCCTCGACGTCCGCGGCATTGTCCGGGTCCGCCGGGCGCACCGCTGAGGGATTCAGCGTGATCCCGAGGGTCTGCGCACCCGCCGCGCGCAGCTCACCCACCGCGAGGCCATGGGCCAGGAGCAGATGGTGTACAGCTTTGAGCGCCGCCGCCGGGTCCTGGTGCCCGGGGGCGTGGATGCCCGAGGCATATCCCAGGAAGGCGGAGCACCACGGCTCGTTGAGCGTGGTCCACACCCGCACGCGGTCGCCCAGCCGCTGGTACACCGCCGCGGCGTACTCGGCGAACCAGGAGGCGGTCTCGCGCGCCGTCCAGCCGCCGCGGTCTTCCAGCGGCTGCGGCAGGTCCCAGTGGTACAGGGTCACCACCGGGTCGATGCCGCGCTCGTGCAGGGCGTCGACGAGCCGGTCGTAGAAGTCGAGCCCGCGCGGGTTGACCGGGCCGGTGCCGTCGGGCTTGATCCGCGGCCACGAGATCGAGAACCGGTACGACCGCAGCCCCACGTCGGCCATCAGGCCGATGTCGTCGGGGTACCGGTGGTAGTGGTCGCACGCCACGTCACCGGTGTGACCGGCGAACACCTTCCCCGGCGTACGCGAGAACGTGTCCCAGATCGACGGACCGCGGCCGTCGTCGCGGGCCGCGCCCTCGATCTGGTACGCCGCGGTCGCCGCACCCCATACGAATCCGTCCGGAAACCGCAGGCCTACCGTCATCCCCCAATACTAGGGATCAACCGGTGCGCAGGCAGTCCAGGAGCGTCGCGTCGCCGGTCACCTCGAGCACGTCGAACGGGACTCGCCCGAACAGGGCGAGCAGCAGGTCGCTCGCCGTGCCGGCCGCGTACACCCGGGCGTGGTGCTCGTCGCTGTCGAGCAGCGTGCCGGTGTCGAGCAGGGCGACGCCTTCGCCGCGCAGCCGCAGAAACCACTCCTGGCTGGCGTCGGTGGCCACGAGCTGCACCACGCCGTGGCGCGGGCCGGGCAGCTGGCGCCGGCCAGCGGGCAGCCAGGTGTCGAGCACCTCGCCAACGCCGTCGACCGCGAGCTTGGTCTCGACCGGCTCACCCGTGCCGATCGCCATCTGGGCGTCCCACCGGTGCACCGCCGTCTCTTGCGCCATTCGCCGGTGCCAGAAGCCGGCCTTCTTCGCCTGGGGCGCCCAGTTCCACGCGGGGAGTTCGGGGTCGAGCGCGTCGAGCGCCTCGACGAGCTGCTGGTACTCCTCCTGCCACCACTCGACGGCCGCCGGACCGGTCGGCAGGTCTTCCAGGAGGGGCGCCCGCCGCGACTCGGGTGGGGTGGTGACCCCTCGACCGGCGTGGCCGCGGACCCACCGGTACACGGAGCCCAGGTGGTGGACGAGGTCGGTGACGGTCCAGTCGGGGCAGGACGGGATCTCGGCGTCGGGCGGCGCCTCCGCGACCGCGGTGCGGAACGCCGGACCCTCGGCGCGCAGGCCGGCGATCCAGAAGTCTCTCGAGCCGTGCAGTCTGCTCATCACGATCCTCCCGACGCGACTAGACCGCCTCAAGGTGCACCACCGTAAGGTTGCCCAGTCTGCCTCCAGCCTAGGGTGAGTGGCGTGCGAGACGTTAGGGCGAAAGTGCCAGCCGCTACCGGTCCGACGGTTACCCGTTCGCTGGCCGCTTACACCACATTGGGCCTCGGCGGTCCCGCTGGTCACTTGATCACCGCTAGCAACGCGGAGGAACTAGTGCAAATCGGTCAGCGTACCGAGGAGCCGGTGTTCTTCTTGGCCGGCGGCAGCAACGTGGTGGTCGGAGACGCGGGGTTCCCCGGCACGGTTGTGCTGATCAGGTCACGAGGCGTGGCGGTGCGCTCCGAGGACGGCGGCACGGTAGACGTGACCGTCGAGGCGGGTGAGCCCTGGGACGACGTCGTGGCGGCCGCTGTCGACGCCGGGTGGTCGGGCCTGGAGTGCCTGTCCGGCATCCCGGGGTCCGCCGGTGCGACCCCGATCCAGAACGTCGGCGCGTACGGCCAAGAGGTCGCGGAGACGATCACGGCGGTGCGGGCGTACGACCGGGTGCGGGGTGAGCTGTGCACGATGACCAGCGATGAGTGCGGCTTCGCGTACCGGGCGAGCGTCTTCAAGCACAGCAGCCGCTGGCTGGTGATCTCGGTCGACTTCCGGCTGGTCAGGTCGCCGCTGTCCGGCCCGGTGCGGTACGCCGAGCTGGCTCGGGCGCTCGGCGTGGAGATCGGCGATCGGGTGCCGCTGGCAGACGCGCGCGCAGCCGTGCTTGCCCTTCGCGCCGGCAAGGGCATGGTGCTCGACCCGGCCGATCCGGACACCCGGTCGGTGGGGTCGTTCTTCACCAACCCCGTACTGGACCCGGCGGCGTACGCGGCGCTGCGGGAGCGAGCCGCCGGGATCGGCGAGCCGCCTTCCTGGCCGAGCCCGGACGGCGTGGTCAAGGTCAGCGCCGCCTGGCTGATCGACAAGGCGGGCTTCCAGAAGGGCCACCCGCGCACGGACGGCGTGGCGATCTCGTCAAAGCACACCCTGGCGCTGACCCACCGGGGCGGCGGCACGACGTCGGCGCTGCTCGCGCTCGCGGCCGAGATCCGCGATCGGGTTCACGACCGGTTCGGCGTGACCTTGCACCCCGAACCGGTGCTCGTGAACTGCGAAATCTAGACCCGACCGAAGTCCTGGGTCCAGAGAAGGGCGCCGTCGTGGGCCTTGGCCACTCCGATGCCGACCGCTTTGGCCGTGCAGTCGAGGATCGCGCTGCGGCGCGGCGCGCTGCCGAGCCAACCCTTGACCACGTCGGCGGCGGTCGGGTGGCCCTTCGCGATGTTCTCGCTCATCGCGTGGTCGTAGCCGGCCCGCTTGGCGCGGGTGCTGAAATCGCTCCCATCGCTGCCGGTATGGCTGAAGAAGTCGTTTGCCGCCATGTCGGCGCTGTGGCGGCGCGCGGCGGTCCTGAGCCGGCTGTCCTCGCGTACCGCCGGGCAGCCGTGGTCCGCCCGGGTGTCGTTCGTGAGGCGCACCACCTCGGACTCGGCGGATGCCGGCACGGCGAACCCGAGCACAGGGCTCGCGATGACCCCTACGGCAGCTGATTCGAACATCGCTGTCACCCCCATGAACTGCGTGCGGAGGGAATCCCGAAATTACCTATGAGTAAACAGCGTTGCCATTTCCCTTTATCCTCGTTGTCCGAAGTGTGTTGATCTCGACTAAAACGAGCGTCATTCGGCGCGTTTCGATAGCAGGTCTGCTCGTCGCCGGAATCACGACGGCCGTCGTCGCGTCGGCATCCGCCGTGCTGGCCGGCAATGGCGCGCCAAGTGTGGAGCGGACAAACGGCTACGGCGGTTACGGAACCCCGTCCGCGAGCGTGAGCGCGACCACCAGCCCGAGCCCGAGCGTGAGTTCCACGACGAGCCCCAGCCCCAGCGCCAGCCACACGAAGTCGCCCCGCCCAAGCCCGAGCGTGAGCACCACGTCGAGTCCGACGTCGAGCCCATCCGTCACGCCTTCCGCCACCACGTCGGTGACCGCCTCGGCGAGCCCGAGCAAGACGCCGGAGATGCCGCAGACCGGTAACGACGTCGCGCTGACCGCGGGGGCCGGCGCGGCCCTGCTGCTCGGTGGCGCGGGCGTACTGCTCCTCGCCCGGCGCAGGCGGAACCAGATCACGCCGTAGGTGTCAGGTGGCCGGCGCGACCGCCGGCCACGCCACCGTCACCTCACCCAGTCGCCAGCGGGCTGGCCGGTCGAGCACCGGCCAGCCCGCTTCGCGTACCGCCGACACGGCGCGCACCCACCGCTGGCGCGGGCCGAAGGTGGCGTAGGGCGCGGCGTCCCGCCAACCGCCGGACAGCGCGCCGACGAACTCGTGCACAGGCTCACCGGGCACGTTGTGGTGGATGAGCGCCTTGGGCAACCGCTCCGCGAGCGTGGCTGGCGTGTCGAGTGTGGACAGCTTCGCGGCCAGGGTCAGCGAGCGCGGGCCGGCGCCGTCGAGCAGTACCCACGACGCGAGGCGGCCCAATTCGTCGCAGGTGCCTTCGACGAGAACCCCGTCGGGCGCGAGCGCTGCGGTCATGGCGCGCCAGGCAGGGCCCACCGCCGCCTCGTCGTACTGCCGGAGCACGTTGAGAGCCCGCACGACGACCGGGCGCAGGCCAGCCAGCTCGAAGCCGCCCCGTAGGAAGTCGAGCCCCGGTGGATCGGCGGCAGGCGCGGCGGCGGCCACCCGGGCCGGATCGATCTCCAGCCCGACGACCCGTACGTCCGGCCGGACCGCGGTGGCCAGCCGGGCCCGCAGCTCCACTGTGGTCACCGGAGTCGCGCCGAAACCGAGGTCGATCACCAGCGGGTCCGGCGCGTCCCGGAGCAGGTCGCCGCAGTGGGCCGCGATCCAGTTGTCCACCCGGCGCAGCCGGTTGGGGTTCGTCGTACCGCGGGTGATGGCCCCGACCGGACGCGGCACCTACTTCACCCGGTGCACCTTGTGCTGCGCCGCCTGGGCGAGCGGCCGGACCACCAGCCGGTCGACGTTGACGTGGTGCGGCCGGGTGGCGGTCCACGCGATGCAGTCCGCGACGTCCTCGGCCACCAGCGGCTCGGCGACACCCTCGTAGACCGCCTCCGCCCGCGCCTCGTCGCCCCCGAAGCGGGTCAGCCCGAACTCGTCGGTCTTCACCATGCCCGGGTCGATCTCGACCACGCGGATCGGGTGCCCGCACAGCTCCAGCCGCAGCGTCTCGGCGAGCGCGGTCTGCGCGTGCTTTGCGGCCGCGTAGCCGCCCCCACCCTCGTACACGATCAAACCGGCGGTGGAGCTCAGCACGACGACGGTGCCCGCGCCCGACGCCTCCAGCGCGGGCAGCAGCGCCTGGGTCACCCGCAGCGTGCCGAGCACGTTCACGTCGTACATCCACTGCCAGTCTTCGACTCGCGCCGACCCGACCGGGTCCAGGCCGCGGGCGCCGCCGGCGTTGTTGACCAGCAGGGTGACGGGCTCGCCCAGCTCGGCCACGGCGGTCGCCAGCGCCGCCACCGACTCGTCGGACGTCACGTCGCAGGGCACAGCCGTGGCGATGCCGCCGGCCTCCGTGATCCCCTTGGCGAGCTCGTCGAGCCGGTCGACCCGCCGGGCGGCGACGACGACGTGGAACCCCTCGGTCGCCAGCCTGCGCGCGGTCGCCGCGCCGATGCCGCTGGACGCCCCGGTCACGATCGCAATCGGTGTCATGCGCCGCCTCCCGCAGCCGGCCCGGAGTCGAGGGAGCTGTGCCGGCGGCTTGCTAGCTCTGTCATGCCACCGATTCTCGCGCAGCCCCACATGTGATCGCCCCCACGTCCTGGACCTCGGAGTATGCGGGTATCGGACCAGAACGGGAAGATGGGGCACGACACGGGGGTTGATGTCTGAGGTTGCCTAGATGCAGCCGAGCGGTCACTCACCGTGGTGGAAGGAGCAAGGCGTGGCGCACACGCAGACAGGCGTGGTCCGGCAGCGACAGCCACAGCCGTGGCCCACGCCGCGGCGCATCGCCACCCTCTCAGTGCACACCTCGCCGCTGGACCAGCCGGGCACCGGCGACGCCGGCGGCATGAACGTCTACATCGTCGAGGTCGCCCGCCGTCTCGCCGATGCCGGCGTCGAGGTCGAGATCTTCACCCGCGCCACGTCGAGCGGCCTGCCTTCCCGGGTCGAGATGGCGCCTGGCGTGGTGGTGCGACACATCACATCGGGGCCGTTCGAAGGGCTGGCCAAGGAAGACCTGCCGGGCCAGATGTGCGGTTTCACGACCGGCGTCCTGCGCGCGGAGGCGGCGCACGCGCCCGGGTACTACGACATGATCCACTCGCACTACTGGCTGTCGGGCCAGGTGGGGTTGCTCGCCAAGGACCGGTGGGGCGTGCCGCTCGTGCACACCGCCCACACCCTTGCCAAGGTCAAGAACTGCCAGCTCGCCACCGGCGACCGCCCGGAGCCTCTGGGTCGGGTCGTGGGCGAGGAACAGGTCATCGGCGTCGCCGACCGCCTGGTCGCCAACACCCAGGTGGAGGCGCGCGACCTGATCGACCGTTACGACGCCGATTCGCAGCGGGTCTCGGTGGTCGAGCCCGGCGTCGACCTGGAGCGCTTCCGGCCCGCGACCGCCGGGCGCGAGGCCGCGGCGCGGCTCGCCGCCCGCCGTCACCTGGGCCTGCCGGAGCAGGGAAACATCGTCGCGTTCGTCGGGCGCATCCAGCCGCTCAAAGCCCCAGACGTACTACTGCGTGCCGTCGCCGCCCTTCGCGAGCGCGACCCGGCCCTGGCCAGTCAGGTCACCGTCGTCGTCTGCGGCGGGCCCAGCGGCAGCGGACTCGAAAGGCCGACCTCCCTGATCGAGTTGGCCGCCTCGCTCGGCGTCACCGACGCGGTGCGGTTCCTGCCACCGCTCACCGGTGACGCGCTGCCCGACCTGTACAGGGCCGCCGACCTGGTCGCGGTGCCGTCGTACAACGAGTCGTTCGGCCTCGTCGCGCTGGAGGCACAGGCCTGCGGCACGCCGGTGGTCGCCGCCGCCGTCGGTGGGCTCGTCACCGCGGTTCGCGACGGCGTGAGTGGCGTACTGGTCGACGGGCACGCGCCAGACGACTGGGCGCGGGTACTGGGAGCGCTGCTCCACGCGCCGGCACAACGGGAGGCGCTGGCACGCGGCGCGGTCGGACACGCCCACCGGTTCTCCTGGGAGCGCACCGCGTCCGGCCTGCTCGCCGTCTACCGTGACGTGATGACCGAGCACCGGGAGCAGATCGCTGCCGAACTCGCGCTCGTGGACTGCCTGTGAAACGGGCCGACATCGGGGCGCTCATCGAGCAGGTGTGCGCGGAGCGAGAGCTGCCCTGCGAGCCCACCGGCGAACTGTCGTACGCGGTGACTCTGCCCGGCACCCACAAGCTGAAGACGGTCTGCAACCTCATCGTGGGCGAGCACGCCCTGCGGGTCGAGGCGTTCGTGATGCGGCAGCCCGACGAGCGGCGGGAAGAGCTGTGGGCGTGGCTGTTGCAGCGCAACGCGCGCATGTACGGGGTCGCGTTCTCCATCGACAAGGTCGGCGACGTCTACCTGACCGGACGCGTGGGGCTCGCCGGCGTCGACGAGGACGAGCTCGACCGGTTGCTGGGTTCGGTGCTCACGTACGCCGACGAATCGTTCGACACGATGCTGGAGATTGGCTTCGGTACGGCGATCCGCCGCGAGTGGGAGTGGCGTGTCAAGCGCGGCGAGTCGGTGGCGAACCTCCAAGCCTTCGCCCATCTGAACCCGACGTTGCCACAGGGTAAACGCGCTGGTGATGTGATGGGCGAGACAGCCTAACCCGCTTGTGCCCTGAAAGCCTTGAGCCGTAACGTGATCAGCACGCGCCGCGCTTGGTGGGTTCGGGGGAACACCGGTCCGATTCGGACCGTGTACCGAGCGGGTGCCGGGGGATGGGTGGCACGTGGGGCCGTTGGGGGACGGTGCGGCCACCTGAAGACCGGCGGCGAATGCGGGCGACACTTACGGGGGTGAGTGTCGCCCGCCGCCGCCGGGCCGCAGCCCCGGCGGGGGTGAGTGTCGCGCAGTGCCCGTCACGAAGCCGCCGGGCCGCAGCCCCGGCGGGGGTGAGTGTCGCGCAGTGCTCGTCATAAAGCCGCCGGCCGCCTATTTTGGCCGCATGACTGGACCTCTGGCCGGGCTTACGGTTGTCGAGATCGCTGGGATCGGGCCCGCCCCCTTCGCCGGGATGGTGCTCGCCGACCTGGGTGCCACCGTCGTGCGGGTCGACCGGATCGGCGCCTCTTCGCTCCCGCTGCCGATACCGCCGCGGCACGACCTGCTGGGCCGGGGCAAGCGCTCCATCGGCGTCGACCTCAAACAGCCGCGCGGCGCCGCGCTCGTGCGCACCCTCGCCGCCCGCGCCGACGTGCTCATCGAGGGCTTCCGGCCCGGCGTAGCCGAACGCCTCGGCATCGGTCCCGCCGACTGCCACGCGGTCAACCCCAAGCTCGTATACGGCCGCATGACCGGCTGGGGACAGGACGGCCCGCTCGCGCCCACGGCCGGCCACGACCTGACGTATCTGGCCCGCACCGGCATCCTGCACGCGATCGGCCCCGCCGACGCCCCGATACCGCCGATCAACCTGCTCGGCGACTATGGCGGGGGCGGGATGCTGCTGGCTGCCGGGGTGCTGGCGGCGCTGTGGCACGCCGAGCGCACGGGCACCGGCCAGGTGGTCGACGCGGCCATCGTCGACGGCGCCGCGCTCCTGGCCACCCAGGTGTTCGGGATGCTCCATAGTGGAGCGTGGCAGGATCGGCGGGGCGCCAACCTGCTCGACGGCGGAGCCCCGTTCTACGGCGTCTACGAGACGGCCGACGGCAAGTTTCTCGCCGTGGGACCGCTGGAGCGCCGGTTCTATGCGCAGTTCGCCGAGCGGCTCGGCCTCGACCCGCACACCACGCCGGCCCAGCTCGACATCGCCTCCTGGCCGCGGCTGCGGGCTTTGATCGGCGCGCGCGTCGCCACCCGCACCCGGGACGAGTGGGTCGCGGTCTTCGAAGGCTCCGACGCCTGCGTGGCGCCCGTGCTGACGCTGGCCGAGGCCCCCACCGATCCGCACAACCAGGCGCGGGGCGCCTTCGTCGACGTGGACGGTGTCACCCAGCCCGCACCGGCTCCCCGCTTCTCCGGTACCCCGGCACCCACGCCGACGCTGCCGCCGCCGATTCCGGGCGAGCACACCCGGGAGATCCTCGCCGAGTACGAGATCGAGGACGCGGACACCCTCGTCGCCGACGCGGTCGTGGGCTGACCAGGCCCGTCACCACCGGATCGCCGCCTGGACCTCGCCTCGGCTCGACATGATCGACAGGACAGGGCCTAACCCGCGAGGGCTGGTTCGGGGGTCGTGACGGGCTCGCGAAGTGCCGCCGCGCGGCGCTCCCGCGCCGGCCCGGAGAGCAGGTGTCCCAGCCCGACTGCCACGCCGATCGCGGCGCAGCCCAGCCACAGCGCGGCGTTTCCCGCGTGCTGCATGACGAAGCCTCCCACGACCGGCGCCAGGAAGGCGGCCACCGACCAGGAGAGTGAGAAGACACCCTGGTACCGACCGCGAACGTCGGCGGGGGAGAGCTCGCCGATGAGCGTCGCGTTGGAGGGCGAGTTCAGCATCTCGCCGATGGTCCAGATCAGCACGGTCACCGCGTACAGGATGGCGGTGCCGGCGACCGCGGTGAGCCCGAAGCCCAGCCCGATGATCACCGAAGACAGTGCGAGCGTGTGCGAGCGGCTGCGCCCCTTTACCAGCCGCGGGATGAAGAGCTGCCCGAACACGATCAGCACGCCGTTGAGCGCGATCACGGTGCCGTATGTGGAGGGTCCCAGCCCGTCCTTGCCCATCGCGATCGGCAGCATCGAGATGTGCTGGAGGAAAACCATCGCGCTGAGCACGTTGAGCAGTACGAAGACCAGAAAGACCTTGTCGGAGAAGACCGTGCGCAGGCCGGCGGCGGGTGCGGCGGCGTCCCGTCGCCTCGCGAAGCCCTGCGGGCGCCGCACGTCGCGCACGCGCAGGAAGATGATCGTCGCGGTGATCAGCGTGGTGGCCGCGTCGACGACGAAGAGCAGCAGGAAGTCGGCCCGGGCGGCGAGACCCGCGAGCACGGCGGCGAACGCGAAGCCCAGGTTGATCGCCCAGTAGTTGAGCGTGAACGCGCGCAGCCGGTCGCGCTCGGGCACGACGTCGACCATCATCGCCTGGAACGGCGGGCGGACCGCGTCCATGAAGAAGCCCAGCGCGACCGCCGTGGCCATGATGGCCCACCGGTCGCGCACGAGGCCGAGCGTGAGCAGCAGCGCGGCCGTGCCGATATGTGCGGTGATCAGGGTCGGCCGGCGGCCCCACCGGTCGGCGAGCACGCCGCCGACTGTCACTCCCGCCGCGCTGCCCGCCCCGAAGAGGCCGATGACCAGGCCGGCCTGGGTCTCCGAGAAGCCGCGCTCGGTGGTCAGGTAGATGGCCATGAAGATCAGCACGAACGAGCCGAGTCGGTTGATCAGAGTGCCGGTCCACAAGTACCAGAACGTGGTGGGTAAACCACCGGTGGTATCCCGGAACCAGCTCCGCATCCCGTCCCCCGCGTAATGACCGGCCTACAAATCAACCCTTACCAACCTAGTGTGGTGGGTCATGTGGGGCATCCCGTTTTCCACGTGGTGGTCGTCACGGTGGCAGGATTGCGGCCATGAGTGTGGGGACGTTGGTGCTGCTACGGCACGGCGAGAGCGAGTGGAACGCGAAGAACCTCTTCACCGGCTGGGTCGACGTGGACCTGACCGCCAAGGGCGAGGCCGAGGCCAGGCGTGGCGGCGAGTTGCTGCGCGAGCAGGACCTGCTGCCCGATGTCATGCACACGAGCGTGATGCGGCGCGCGATCCGCACCGGTGAGCTGGCACTGCACGCGGCCGACCGGCACTGGATCGCGGTGCGCCGGTCGTGGCGGCTCAACGAGCGGCACTACGGCGCGCTCCAGGGCAAGAACAAGAAGCAGACCCTGGAGACGTACGGCGAGGAGCAGTTCATGCTCTGGCGCCGGTCGTACGACACCCCGCCGCCCCTGATCGCCGACGACGACGAATGGTCGCAGGTCGGCGACCCGCGCTACGCGACGCTGCCGCCGGAGCTTATGCCGCGCACCGAGTGCCTCAAGGACGTCGTGTCCCGGATGCTGCCGTACTGGTACGACGCGATCGTGCCGGACCTGCTCGCCGGTCGCACCGTACTGGTGGCGGCGCACGGCAACTCGCTGCGGGCCCTGGTCAAGCACCTCGACGGCATCTCCGACGAGGCGATCGCGGCGCTCAACATCCCCACGGGTATCCCCCTGCGGTACGACCTCGACGACCAGCTCCGCCCGGTCAAGGCCGGCGGCACGTACCTGGACCCGGAGGCCGCCGCCCAGGCAGCGGCC
The DNA here is from genome assembly GCF_036906915.1 of Micromonospora sp. CPCC 206061. Taxonomy (NCBI): domain Bacteria; kingdom Bacillati; phylum Actinomycetota; class Actinomycetes; order Micromonosporales; family Micromonosporaceae; genus Micromonospora; species Micromonospora sp. CPCC 206061. Next base: position 141,359 of record NZ_JBAKHX010000007.1, on the reverse strand, counting down.
GCCGTAGCGAACCAGGGCCGGTAACTAGGAGGGCGTCGACTCGCCGGTCACCAGGTACACCACCTGGCGGCCGGCGTTTACCGCGTGGTCGGCGTACCGCTCGTAGAAGCGGCCCAGCAACGCGCCGTCGATCGCCGTCTCCGCCCCGTAGGGCCAGTCTTTGCCCAGCAGGATGCGGAAGAGCTCGCGCTCCAGGTCGTCCATCGCGTCGTCGTCGCCTTCCAGCTGCGCGGCGAGTTGGACGTTTTGCGTGGTGAGCACGAGGTTGATCTTTCCGGCGATCCGGTCGGCGACCTCCGCCATGCGGATGAACACCGGGCGCAGCTCGGCCGGCACCGCCGGAGATGGGTGCCGGCGCAGCGCGGTCTTCGCGACGTGTTCGGCGAGGTCGCCCATGCGCTCCAGGTCGATGGCCATCTGTAGGCCGGTGACCAGCAACCGCAGGTCGACCGCCACCGGCGACTGCCGAGCCAGGGTGTCGTAGACCCGCTCCTCGACCTGGCGGCGCAGGTCGTTTATCTCCGCGTCGCGCGCGATGACCGATTCGCAGGACTCCCGGTCGGCGGTCAGCAACCCGCTGGTGGCGCGGCTCATCGCGATGCGCGCAGCCTCCGCCATCGATACCAGCAGGCGGCCCACTTCGAGTAGGTCGGATCGCAGTTCCTCACGCATCACCCTTGATGCTAGGGCGGGCCCCTGCGCCCGAGTGAACGACGCTCAGCCGGATGGTGAACTTTCCTCGAACTGGGTGCGGTTTGTCCTATTGTGCGAATCGTACAGGTTAACAATGACCCTACGATCGCGACGTGGATTTGGCGGTCAGTGTCGGCGTGGTCGGCGGATTGGCGGCGGGCCTGCTGGCCGGCGCTACCGTCGGAGTGATCGCCGTACGAGGCCGCTGGCCCCGAGCGACGAGCAAGGGGCGCCCGCGAGCGAGTGCCCGCGACAACGGGAGGCCGGCGATCGGCAAGGAGCAGCACGGCTCACTCTCGGGGTTGGGCCGGAAGAGTCTCGACGCACTGCGGGTCGGGGTCGTGGTGCTGGACGCGGATGACGTACCCGTGCTGGTGAACCCGGCGGCGCGGGCGATGGGCCTGCTGCGCGCGGGCGCCGAGCCGGGCACCATCGCCGCGCACCCGCTGGTCCGCACGCTGGCCGGCCAGGTCCGGCGCACCGGGGTCCGGCGCGAGGTCGAGTTGGACCTGCCGCGCGGGCGCGAGGGCGGCCCGCAGTCCCCGTTGGGTGTGCACCTGCGAGCGGTGGCGATCGGCGGCAACTACGTCTCCGTCGAAGCCGCCGACGTGACCGAGTCGCACCGGGTCGACCGGGTGCGCCGCGACTTCGTGGCCAACGTCAGCCACGAGCTGAAGACGCCGATCGGCGCGCTTCAGCTGCTCGCCGAGGCGCTGCTCGACGCCACCGACCCGCACGCTGTGGCCACCGACCCGTCCGAAGACGTGGCCGCCGCCCGGCGCTTCGCCGAGCGCATCCAGACCGAGTCCACCAGGCTCGGCCGGCTCGTCAACGAGCTGCTGGAACTGACCCGCCTACAGGGGGCCGAGCCGCTGCCCGCGCCCGATCCGGTCTCCGTCGACTGGCTGGTGGCCGAGGTCGTCGACCGCACCCGCACGGCGGCCTCCGCGGGGAAGATCGAGGTGACCGTCACCGGGCTGCGCGGGCTGACCGTGTACGGCAGCGACAGCCAGATCGCGACCGCCGTGGCCAACCTGGTGGAGAACGCCATCGCGTACTCCGCCGCGGAGACCAAGGTCAGCGTCGCGACCAGCGCGGACGACGAGTGGGTCGAGATCGCGGTCACCGACCAGGGCATCGGCATCGGGCCGAGCGACCTGGACCGGATCTTCGAGCGCTTCTACCGGGCCGACCAGGCGCGCTCACGGGCGACCGGGGGCACGGGGCTCGGCCTTGCCATCGTCAAGCACATCGCGACCAACCATGGTGGCCGAGTGGGTGTCGCGAGCAAGCTGGGTGGCGGGTCGACGTTCACCCTTCGGCTGCCGGCCCGTCCGCCAGATGCCGTGCTGCCGCCACCAGAGTCGGTTGAGATCGAGGCCGGTCCGGTCCAGCTTCGGCGGACCTGACGGGGAAGAACAGGAAAGGACACTCAGTTGGCCCGCGTGCTTGTGGTCGAAGACGAGGAATCGTTCTCCGACGCACTGTCCTACATGCTCCGCAAGGAGGGGTTCGAAGTATCGGTCGCCGCGACCGGCACCTCGGCTCTGACCGAGTTCGACCGCACCGGTGCGGACATCGTCCTGCTCGACCTCATGCTGCCGGAAATGTCGGGCACCGAGGTGTGCCGCCAACTGCGGCAGCGCTCGCACGTGCCGATCATCATGGTCACCGCTCGCGACAGCGAGATCGACAAGGTCGTCGGCCTGGAGATCGGTGCCGACGACTACGTGACCAAGCCGTACTCGCCGCGCGAGCTCGTCGCCCGCATAAGGGCGGTGCTGCGCCGGCAGGGTGCCGAGGCGGTGGAGCTGTCGGCGCCGACGCTGGCCGCCGGCCCGGTCCGCATGGACGTCGAACGGCACGTGGTCACCGTCAGCGGATCTGCCGTGCAACTGCCGCTCAAGGAGTTCGAGCTGCTGGAGCTGTTGTTGCGCAACGCCGGCCGGGTGCTGACCCGGGGGCAGCTCATCGACCGGGTGTGGGGCGCCGACTACGTGGGCGACACCAAGACGCTCGACGTGCACGTCAAGCGGCTGCGGTCGAAGGTCGAGCCGGAGCCCAGCGCGCCACGATACATCGTGACCGTGCGCGGCCTGGGCTACAAGTTCGAGCCCTAGAGCTGAGCCTGAGCCTCGGTGGTGGCCGGGTGCTCGGCCACCAGGCCCTTTTCGATGCGCGCCGCGCACACCTCGGCCAGCTTGGCGTACGCCTTCTTGCCGACCAGCGCGGTCAGCTCCGGCTCGTACGACAGGTACATCGGCTCGGTGCCCACGTGTGCCTCCGGTGACGAGGTGCACCACCAGTCGAGGTCGTGACCGCCGGAGCCCCAGCCTCGCCGATCGAACTCGGCAAGCGTGGTCATCAGCACCTTGGTGCCGTCGGGGCGCTTGGTCCACTCTTGGTCGCGGCGCACCGGCAACTGCCAGCACACGTCGGGCTTGTACTCCAGTGGGTGCACGCCGTCGCGCAGCGCCTGCCCATGCAGGGCGCATCCGCCGCCCCCCGGGAAGTTCGCGTCGTTGAGGAAGACGCAGGGTCCTTCTTCGGACTGTGTCGCCGTGCGGCGGGCCGGGTTCTTGCCGTCGATGGAGTCCATCTCGGTGTAGTTCTTGAACCCGCGCCGGTAGTGCTGCCACGTGGCCGGCGTCAGCCGTTTGGCGGCAGCCTTGACCCGCTGCTCGTCGTCGTCATCGGTGAAGAACGCGCCGTGCGAGCAGCAGCCGTCGGCGGCGCGGCCGGCGATGATGCCGTGGCAGCCCTTGCCGAACACGCACGTCCACCGGGACAGCAGCCAGGTCAGGTCGGCGCGGATGACGTGCTTCGGGTCGTCGGGATCGGGGAACTCGATCCACTCCCGTGGAAAATCGAGACCGACTTCCCGGCTGCGGGGGTCACCCGGGTCATCGACGAGGACATGCAGGCTTGCCACCCGGCCAGCTTACGCGTGTGCTGCGCTTATGGTTTGCGTATGCGGTTGGGTGTTCTCGACGTTGGTTCAAACACTGTGCACCTCCTGGTCGTGGACGCCCACCATGGCGCCCACCCGTGGCCCGCCCATTCGGAAAAGGCGGTACTTCGCCTCGCCGAGCAGATCGGCAAGGACGGCGCGCTCACCAAGGCCGGTGCCGACGCTCTCGTCAAGACAGCGGCCGACGCGATGGCGTCCGCGGCCCGGCTCGTGACCGACGACCTGCTGGCTTTCGCGACGTCCGCGGTCCGCGACGCCACCAACTCCGCGGCGGTCCTGGCGCGCGTCCGCAACGAGACGGGGGTACGCCTTCAGGTGCTCTCCGGCGCGGACGAGGCGCGGATGACGTTCCTCGCGGTGCGCCGCTGGTTCGGGTGGTCGGCCGGGAGGCTGCTGGTGATGGACATCGGCGGCGGTTCGCTCGAACTGGCCGCCGGCATCGACGAGGACCCGGATATCGCGATGTCGCTGCCGCTCGGCGCTGGGCGGCTGAGCCGCGAGCGGCTGCGCCTCGACGGTCACACGTCCGCGCCGCCGCCGGCGCACCACGTGGAGGAGCTTCGCGAGTACGTCGAGGAGGCGCTCGACCCGGCGGTGGCGAAGCTCTCCGAGTTTGGCTGGGACCGGCCGGTGGCGACGTCGAAGACGTTCCGCACGCTGGCCCGGCTGACGGGCGCGGCGCCCTCGGCGGCTGGCCTTTGGGCGCCCCGGCGGCTGCACCGCGGCGGCCTGCGGCAGGTGCTCGGCTTCATCCGGCACATCCCGCCAAGCGAGTTGCCGAGCCTGGAGGGAGTCAGCGCGAGCCGCGCGCACCAACTGCTCGCCGGTGCGGTCGTTGCCGAGGCGACCATGAGACGGCTCGACATCGACTACGTCGACGTATGCCCGTGGGCGCTCCGCGAGGGCGTGATCCTGCGCCGCCTGGACCAACTAGAACCGGCATGATCGGGGATAAAAGGGACGACTCGGCGCCGTGCGATACGCTGAGGGCGTGAGTTCGCGCGTCCCCGTACTGCTGTCCAGCTCCTCGGTCTTCCCCGAGCCCACCGCGGCGGCTTTCGAGATGGCCGCCACCCTTGGTTACGACGGCGTCGAGGTCATGGTCTGGACCGATGCGGTCAGCCAGGACGCCGGCGCGCTGCGCGGGCTCGCGGCGCACTACGGCGTACCCGTGATGTCGGTGCACGCTCCCTGCCTGCTCGTCACCCAGCGGGTCTGGAGCTCCGACCCGTGGGAGCGGCTGCGGCGGGCGGCCGTGCTGGCCGAGACGCTGGGCGCGCCCACCGTGGTGGTGCACCCGCCGTTCACCTGGCAGCGTGACTACGCTCGGACGTTTCCGACCGGGCTGGCGCGGCTCGCCGCCAAGCACCCCGATGTGCGGTTCGCGGTGGAAAACATGTATCCGGTGCGCATGGCCGGACGCCAGTTCGTGCCGTACATGCCGGGCTGGGACCCGACCGACACCGGTTACGACGCGTACACCCTGGACCTGTCGCACTGCGCCGCGTCTCGCAGCGACGCGCTGGCCATGGCCGACACGATGGGCTCACGGCTCGCGCACGTGCACCTCGGCGACGGCACCGGCGAAGGGCGCGACGAGCACCTGGTGCCCGGCCGGGGCACCCAGCCCTGTGGTGAGCTGTTGGCGTCCCTAGCCGGGCGGGGCTTCACCGGCTCGGTGGCCGTCGAGGTGGCGACCCGCAAGGCGAGCAGCCGGGCCGTGCGCGAGGCCGACCTGCGCGAGTCGTTGCGCTTCGCGCGCCACCACCTCGCGGCACCGACGCACGCGCCGGCCTAGCTGACGGCGGCCAGCAGCTTTTCCTTCTTTCTGGCGCGGTGGGCGGCCACGTGGGAGCGCGTGGCGCAGCGCTCCGAGCAGAACCGCCGACAGCAGTTCGACGAGGTGTCGAGGTAGACGTTGCCGCAGCGTTCGTCGGCGCACACGCCGAACCGGGCGCTGCCGAATTCGCAGAGCCAGACGGAGAGGCCCCAGACGGCACCGGCGATGTACTCGGCGCTGACCGAGGCGCCGCGGCTGGTCACGTGCATGTGCCAGTCGCTCGCGTCGTGGCCGGAGATCCGCGGCTGGACCGGGAAGTGCTCCAGCAGCGCGTTGAGCTCGGCGACCGCTTGGACGTCGCGGCCGGTGGTGCCGAACTCGAAGACGTCTCGCAGGCGCTTCTGCGCCCTGCGGAAGATGGCCAGATCCCGCTCGACGACCTCGTCACGCATCCAGGAGTTCTCGTCGCCGAAAAGGCCCCTCAACCCGTCGAGCTCGTCCAGTGACGCGTTGACAAGGTCAACTGCGGTCCTGGCGTAGGCGTCGAAGTTCACGTGACAACCGTAGACGACGAGCGCCCCGCATGGCGTGTCCCGCCGTCGAGGGATAAATGGGGCGAAACACTTGGGTGCTGCTGGGCGGTCTCCAGCCAGCCTTCCGCCGGTGCGGGCGTTACGCTCGCCTCATGCTGCGATCGGTCATCCTCGCCGCGTCCCGGTCGTCCCGGATCGAACGGCTTGTCGAGACGGCTCCGCTGACCCGTGACGTGGTGCGCCGGTTCGTCGCCGGCAGCACCGTCGACGACGCCCTGCGGGTCACCACTGAGCTGGTCACCGACGGGTTGTCCGTGTCGCTGGACTACCTCGGAGAAGACACCGAGACACCCGAGCAGGCCACCACGACCCGCGACGAGTACCTGCGGCTGCTGTCGGCGCTGCGCGCCGGCGAGATGACCCCTGCCGCCGAGGTGAGCGTCAAGCTGTCGGCGCTGGGGCAGCGCTTCGACGAGAAGCTCGCGTTGGAGCACGCCCGCGCGATCTGCGTTGCCGCGACCGAGGCGGGCACCACGGTGACCCTCGACGCCGAAGATCACACGACCACCGACTCCACCCTGGACATCCTGACCAAGCTGCGGATCGACTTCCCGACCACCGGCGCGGTGCTCCAGGCGTACCTGCGGCGCACCGAGGCCGACTGCCGGGAGCTGGCGACCACCGGGTCCCGGGTGCGGTTGTGCAAAGGCGCGTACAAGGAGCCGGAGTCGGTCGCGTTCCAGTCCAACCTGGACGTCGACAAGTCGTTCGTGCGGTGCCTCAACGTCCTCATGTCCGGCGACGGGTACCCGATGATGGCCACGCACGACCCGCGACTGATCGCGATCGGTGAGGATCGCGCGCGCTGGTTCGACCGGGCACCGGACGAGTTCGAGTTCCAGCTCCTGTACGGCGTGCGCCCCGACGAGCAGGCCCGGCTGGCCGCCGAGGGATACACCGTGCGCGTCTATACGCCGTTCGGTGACCAGTGGTACGCGTACCTGATGCGCCGGTTGGCCGAGCGTCCGGCCAATGTGGCCTTCTTCGCACGCGCCCTGCGTTCTAAGGGCTGAACGGCCGATCCAGCCACGCGCCGATTATGCGTAATCTGCGCGATTGTGACTCAGGGGGAGGACACGCGTCGATGGTTGCTGTGGCTGGGTCTCGGACTCGCCGGCGCGTTGGTCGTGTGTTCGGTGCCGGTCGTGGTGGCCGTGGCGTTGCTGGATCGAGGTCCGGGCGCCGAGGCCAGCACCAGCCCGCGCCCGGTGAGCAGCCCGCTGCCGGGTGATCCGGAGGCGGTCGCCCAGCTCTGGCTGCGCGAGCGGATGACCGACGTGCTCAACCAGCAGGCCGCCGCGCTGCTCCGGGGCGACGAGCGCGGATTCCTCGCGGCCGCCGCCGCGAAGTCGCCGGCCGTGACGGTGCTACGCCGGCAGTACCGGTCGCTGCGCGCCCTTCGGGTGACGGTGTGGCAGCCGCGCATCTCCGACCTGCCCGCCCGCGACGGTGCCGAGTGGACAGTGGCCGTGTCGATCGGACACTGCTTCGCGGCGCCCGGCTGCCGGCCCGCCCCGGTGGCCATACCGACCCGGTGGGTGGAGAGCGCGGGAGTGCCCCGGCTGGTCGCCGTCGAGCCCTCACCGTCGGCACAGGACGGTCCCCGCCCGTGGGAGGTCAGCGACCTCGTCGTGGCAGCCGGACGCCGCACGGTCGTCGCCACGGCGGCCGCCCAGAAACCTCGGCTCGCCACGCTGCTGAACGAGGCCGAACAGGCGGCCACGGTGGCCGACCGCTACGCGGTCGACGGCACCCCGCCCGACCGGTACCTGATCTTCTACGCCGGCGACGCCGAGTGGAAGCGGTGGTACGGCGGCGGGCGTCCGGACTGGACGGCAGGCTACGCGGTACCGGTCGGCAGCGGGCACTTCGACGTGGTGCTGGGCGCCCGCGACCTGCACAGCACGATCCTCGACGACCTGCTGCGGCACGAGATGACGCACGCCTCCTCGCTGCCCGACGACGGGTACCGGACCGGCGCGAACTGGTGGCTCGTCGAGGGCGTCGCCGACCACGCCGCGGCAGGCGGGCGGCCGATCAGCCGGTACGAGAGCCTGCCCGACGTGCGGAGGCTCGTCGCGGGGAGCTGGCGCGGCCCGCTCGCCAGCGCCGAGCCGGGCGCGGGGGCCGCCGATTGGCAGGTCAGCGGCGCCTACGGGATCGGGTACCTCGCGGTGCGGCACCTCGTCGACCGATACGGGCTGGCGGACGTGCTGGCGTTCTTCAAGGCGGTCGTGCACGAGCGGCACTCGCTGGAGCAGGCGTCGACCGAGGTGTTCGGCGAAAAGTGGCAGGCGCTGCACGACGACTGCGTGTCGTACATCCGCGGCGCCGCCTCGTAGCATGGGCGGCGTGTCCCGGCCAGCACAGCTCGCCGCCGCCCTGGTAATCCTGCTCGGGGCGACCGCCGCGTCATGCGGCGACGACGATCCGGACGTCGCGCTCGGCTCCGCTTCACGCGCCACCGTCGCCGAGGTGGTCGACGCCCCGGCCGCCGTGACCGCCAAGTCGGCGGCCACGCTCAGCGCCGCCGCCGACGGCACCCTCGCCGAGATGCGGGTCGCGCCCGGTGATCAGGTGCGTAAGGGGCAGGTACTCGCGATCATCGATTCGCCCGCCTCCGAGTCCCGCCTCAAGCAGGCCAGGCAGGCGCTGGAAGCGGCACGCCGGGCCGGCGGCGGCTTCGGCGGCGGGGTCAACCTCTCCGGCGTACAGCGGGAGACCGACAAGGCGGCGGCCGCGGCATTCGCGGCGGCCCGCAAGGCGGCCGGCAAGATCACCGACCCCACCGCGCGCGCCGCGCTGCTCACGCACGTGGACTCGGCGGAACGGCAGTACGAGGTCGCCGCCCGCGCCGCCGGGCAGGCGGTCCGGGCGGTCCAGCGCGGCGTCGCCGGGCTCAGCTCCGCGATGAGCGCGCTCTCCGCCGCCCAGCGGCTCCAGGCACAGCAGGCGTACGACCTGGCGAAGTCGACCGTCGACGCGCTGACCCTGCGGGCGCCGATACCGGGGGTCGTCCAGTACGGCGGAACGGCGTCCTCGTCATCGGCGGCTTCGGCCCTGGGTGCACTCTCCGCGCTCGGCGCCTCGGCGCCGTCCCTGGGCGCGCCCCCTGACTCCCAGCCGGGCGTCGACGTGGCGATACCGGTCGGCGGGCAGGTAACCGCCGGCACCGCCGTACTGACCGTGGTCGACACGTCCGCCCTCGGGCTGGTCGCCGAGGTCGACGAGACCGACGTGCTGCTCGTACAGCCGGGGCAGAACGCCACTGTCGAGCTGGACGCGGCCACCGGTGCCACGTACACGGCGGCGGTGCGCTCCGTCGACGTGCTGCCCACCGCGTCGGCGCGCGGTGGCGTGGCGTACCGGGTCCGGCTCGCCCTCGGCACCGGCGAGTACACCGACGGCCGCGACGCGCCGGCGCCCCGCCCAGGCATGAGCGCGGTCGTCCACCTCCAGGTCCGCCAGGCCGACGACGCGGTGGCGGTACCGGCCGCTGCCGTCTTCTCCGCCGACGGCCGTGACGCCGTCTGGGTGGTCCGCGACGGGCGCGCCGAGCGGGTCGACGTGACCCTGGGTGTGCAGGGCCCCGACCTCGTACAGATCGTTTCCGGCGTCGAGGCGGGCCAGCAGGTCGTCGTGCGCGGCACCGACCTTGTGACATCCGGTCAAGAGTTCCCGTGACGATCACCGCCTCCGGCATCGCCCGCACGTACGAGCTGGACGGCGTGTCGGTGTCGGCGCTGCGGGGCGTCTCGCTCACCATCGACGCCGGCGACTACGTAGCGATCGTCGGGCCGTCCGGCTCCGGCAAGTCGACCCTGATGCACCTGCTTGGTGCGCTCGACCGGCCCACCGCTGGCCAGCTCGTGATCGGCGGGCGCGACGTGGCCACGCTCTCGGCACCCGAGATGGCCCGGCTGCGCAACGAGACCATCGGGTTCGTCTTCCAGTCGTTCCACCTGCTGCCGCGCACCTCCGCCGTCGACAACGTCGCGCTGCCGCTCGTGTACCGGGGACTCGGCGCGCGCCAGCGGCGGGCCCGAGCCGCCGCCATGCTCGAACGGGTCGGGCTCGGGCATCGGCTCCAGCACCGTCCCAACCAGCTATCCGGCGGTGAGCAGCAGCGGGTCGCCATCGCGCGGGCGCTGGTCACCGACCCGGAGGTGCTGCTCGCCGACGAGCCGACCGGCAACCTCGACACGGTCACCGGCGCCGCCGTGCTCGCGCTCCTGGAAGAGCTCAACGCCGAGTCGCAGGTGGCGGTCGTGCTGGTCACCCACGACCGCGACGTGGCCGCGCGAGCCCACCGGCAGATCGTGATGCGTGACGGGGTGATCGTCCAGTGAGACTCGCGGAGGCTTGGCGCGTCGCCCTCGACGCCCTGCGGGCCAACCGGCTCCGCAGCGGGCTCACCATGCTCGGCGTGGTGATAGGCGTCGCCGCCGTCGTCGTGCTGGTCGCCATCGGCACCGGCGCCAAGCGCGAGGTCGAGCAGCAGGTCGAAGGGCTCGGCTCCAACCTCCTGATCGTGGTGCCCGGCCGGCTCGACTTCAACTCTGCGCCGTCGGTGTCCCGGCTCTCCCTGTCCGATGTGGAGGCGGTCAGCCGGGTGGTCGGCGACCCCTCCCGAGTGGCGGTCACCGTGACGTCCGGAGAGACCGTGCGGGCGGGCACCCGTTCGACGTTCACCACCGTCCAGGGCGTACTGGAGACCACGCCCCAGGTGTTCGTGCGCTCCGTCGGGCGGGGCAGCTACCTCACCTCGTCCGATGTGGACACGGCGCGACGGGTCGCGGTGCTCGGCTCCACCGTCGCCCGCACCCTTTTCGGCGACCGCGACCCGATCGGGCGGCAGGTGTCGGTGGCGGGCGTGCGGTTCCGGGTGGTGGGAGTGTTCGCGCCGCTCGGGCAGAGCCTCGGCGTCGACCGGGACGACGAGGTGCACATCCCCGTCACCACCGCGCACCGCCTGTACGGCACCAATCGGATCGACGGCATCGCAGTCAAGGCACCCGACCGCGACCGCATCGACGAACTCGGCAACCGGATCGTGGCCGAACTGTCCGAGCGGCACCCCGACACCGAGTTCAGCGCGGTCACCCAGGAGCAGATTCTGGGTGTACTGGGCGACATCCTGGGCGTGCTGACCGGCGTGCTGGCCGCGATCGCCGGCATCTCCCTGCTCGTCGGCGGCGTGGGCGTCTCCAACATCATGCTCGTGTCGGTGCGCGAACGGACCCGGGAGATAGGCCTGCGCAAGGCGGTCGGTGCCCAGCCGCGCGACATCGGCGTGCAGTTCCTCCTGGAGGCGGTATTGCTGACCACGCTGGGCGGCGTGCTCGGGATGGCGGTAGGCATCGGAGCGGCGCTGCTGGTCGGCGCGTTCTCGCCGGTGCCGGCCGCGATCACCTGGTGGTCGTTGACGCTCGCCTTCGGCGTGTCGGCGGCGGTGGGCATCATCTTCGGCGTAGTCCCCGCCCAACGCGCCGGCCGCTTGGACCCCGTAGTCGCCCTCCGCACGGAGTAACCGGCGGTGAGGCGTAGGTGTCGCCCTTTGGGGGAAAATGAGCGGAGTGCGGCGTGTTGGCTTGACTGATCATGATCACTTGGCTGAAGGGATCGCGTCGGTCACAGGCGTCCCGGTACCGTACTAGTTACACGCGCGTTGCCCGCTGCGACGGGGACCGACCGCCGAGTGGCACGCGCCGGGGATGGGATGGGTTGGTGAGCCATGGCAGGATCACCACAGTCCGAGGGCAGGCTGTCGGAGGTCAAATTCCTGACCGTCGCAGAGGTGGCGACGCTTATGCGAGTTTCGAAGATGACCGTTTACCGACTGGTGCACTCCGGTGAGCTGACCGCGGTCCGAGTTGGCCGGTCGTTCCGCGTGCCCGAGCATGCGGTACACGAATATCTCCGGGGGGCGTTCCAGGAGTCCGCCTAGCACGGGCTACCCTGGTTGGCTGTCGTCACCAGGCGAGAATCGCAAAGGAACGGAAGGGCGTTCGTATGGGCTCGGTGGTCAAGAAGCGCCGCAAGCGCATGGCCAAGAAGAAGCACCGCAAGCTGCTGCGCAAGACCCGCGTCCAGCGTCGCCGTCTCGGCAAGTAGCGGCGTCCGGTCCTCTCGGCCGGACGTGGACCGAAACGTGAGGTGGCGGTGACCGCCGCCGTGAGTGTCGTCGTCGTGACCGGCGTCAGCCGGTACCTCGGCGCACATGTCGCTGCCCGCCTCGCGGCCGATGTTCGGGTCGGTCGCGTGGTGGGGCTGGACCCTGACCAGCCGCCGGCAGAGCTGGCTGAGCTGTTGAGCGACGTTGAGCACATCCCGGTCGACGCCACGTCGGCCGGTTCCGTGCTGGCCGAGCTCGATGCCGAGTGCGTCGTGCACTTGGCGCTCGTCACCGCCCCCGAGCGGCAGGGCGGTCGCGGAGCGATGAAAGAGCAGAACGTCATCGGCACCATGCAGCTGCTCGCCGCCTGCCAGCGGGCGCCCCGGCTGCGCAAGCTGGTGATGCGCTCGTCGACGGCCGCGTACGGAGCGTCGTTCCGCGACCCGGCCGTCTTCACCGAAGACACCGAGCCGCGCCAGGTGCCGCGTGGTGGGTTCGCGCGCGACATCCTCGACGTCGAGGGATACCTGCGCGGGTTCCGCCGGCGCCGGCCCGACGTCAGCGCGACCGTGTTGCGGTTCGCGCCGTTCATCGGCTCGACCGCCAACACCACGATCACGCGGTACTTCGCGCAGCCGGTCGTGCCGACGGTCCTCGGCCGAGACCCGCGGTTGCAGTTCCTGCACGTCGACGACGCCCTCGAGGTGCTGCACCGGTCGGTCGTCGAAGATCACCCGGGCACGTTCAACGTGGCCGGTGCGGGCGTGCTCGCCCTGTCGCAGGCAATCCGCCGTGCGGGCCGGATCGCGGTGCCGGTGTTGGAGCCAGGGCTGTCGGCCGCCGCCATGCTGGCGGGCGGGCTGCGGTTCGGGCGGTATGGGCTAGACCAGCTCGACCTTTTCGTGCACGGCCGGGTGGTCGACACCACGCGGTTGATCCAGGAGTACGGCTTCGAGCCGCGTTCGACGCAGGCCGCGTTCGACGACTTCATCCGCGGTCACCCTGGGCGCAGGGTGGTCAACCCCGATCATCTCGCCACTGCCGAGCAGGCGATTCTCGATGGCATCCGGCGGGTGCGCGCCGCGGCTCAGGAGCGTTCGTGAAAGACCAGAAGCGGTTCGCTGTACCCGATCCCGCACCAGCCGACGACCTGGATCGGCCGGTGCGGCGCAACGGGCACGCACCCAAGCCCGCCGTCGCGGATCGGCCCGGTGACGCCTGGGATCGTCGCGTGGCCGGCATGCTGGCGTTCGCGCGCCGCCGGCTGTCCGGTCAGTACGAGGTGGACGAGTTCGGCTTCGACCGCGAGCTGACCGAGGGGCTCTTCCACCCGGTGCTGCGGCTGCTGTATCGCGAATGGTTCCGCACCGAGGTCTTCGGCGTGGAGCACCTGCCCGAGGAGGGTGCCGGGCTCGTCGTCGGCAACCACTCCGGCACCGTGGCGGTCGACGCGCTCATGCTGTCTGTGGCGCTGCACGACCAGCACCCCCTTCAGCGGCATCTGCGCCTGCTGGGCGCCGACCTGGTGTTCCGGGTGCCCGTGCTGTCCGAGCTGGCGCGCAAGTCGGGCGGGACGGTGGCCTGCAACCCCGACGCCGAGCGCCTGCTGCGCACCGGTGAGCTGGTCGGCGTCTTTCCCGAGGGCTTCAAGGGGGTCGGCAAGCACTACCGCGACCGGTACAAGCTGCAGCGCTTCGGCCGCGGCGGCTTCGTGTCGGCGGCGCTGCGCACCGGCACGCCGATCATCCCGGTCGCGATCGTCGGCGCCGAGGAGATCTTTCCGATCCTGGCTGACATCAAGCCGCTCGCGCGCCTGCTCAAGCTGCCCTACTTCCCCGTCACGCCGACGTTTCCGTGGCTCGGGCCACTGGGGTTGGTGCCGCTGCCGAGCAAGTGGCTGATCGAGTTCTGCCCGCCGATCCCGACGGCGCACCTGACGGAGCACGCCGACGACCCGATGGTCATCTTCAACCTGGCCGACCAGGTGCGCGAGACCATCCAGCAGACCCTGCACCAGCTCCTGGAACGCCGTCCGGACCCGTTCGGCCCGTAGCGGCCGCCTTGCCGGACGCCGCCTGGGCCTCGCCTCGCTCCGGCCCTCACTTCGACGCGGGCCTAGGCCAGGGAGCGGAGGTCCAGGGTGTACCAGGTTGCCGCCTGGGTGTCGCCTGTCGACCACCACAGCAGGCCGCCGCGGGCGAGGACCATGCCGGCGCCGTCGGCCACGACCGTGCTCTCCTTCGAGCGCAGGTCGTAGAGGAGCAGTCGCTGGGTGGTGAGGTCGGTGCCCTGCGACAGCACCTCGAACCGGTCGAGCAGCGCCACGTCGATCACTGATGCGGTTGCCGCGCCGTCCGCGACCGGCCGCCGGTCGGCGCCGTCGGGTCGCACCAGGTCGATGCGGGCCGGGCCGTTGCCGGCGAGCACGAGCACGCGGCACCACTCGGGGCTGCACGTGACCAGTTCCGCGGCGGTGGCCGCGACCGTGGTGACCTTGCCGCTGCCGAGGTCGCGCAGCTCGACGGGGCCGCTCTGCCCGCTGCCCGCGCTGACCAGCCACGGCCACGCCGACAGGGCCCACGCGCCGGGCTCGGTGCGCACCGTGACCTCGCCGCCGGCCAACGGCACCGAGCGCACCTCCGTCACCTGATCCTGGCCGGGTGCGACGGCCACCCAGTACAGGCGGCCGGCGTCGATCACCATGTCGTACTGGGAGTTGAAGAAGACCACGTCACCCGTGTCGCCCGTGATCTTGCGAGCCGCGCCGCCAGTCGCGTTGGCGATCCACATCTCGGTGCGGGCGGCGCCGCCGTCCGTGGTGACCGACTCGGCCCACACCAGCTCGTCGCCGGCCCGCGTGAAGCCGCTGTACTGCGGGCTCCCACCGGCCGGCAGCCGGCGCAGCTCGCGCACCGTGCCGGCGGCGTCGCGCAGCACCAGCCGGAGCACGCCGCCGCCCGGGTCGGTGGCGGTGCCTATCGAGGTGCCCGCGTCCAGCAGGTAAGCGGGGCTGTACGGCGCGCCGTCCGGCAGTACGCCGGGTATGTCGGCGCGCTTCGCGTCCGGCCAGGCCTGGTCGACCGTGCGGACCCGCGGCGGCCCGGCCGGCTCGGAGCCGTTCGGTGAGAGCGCGAGCAGGGTACCCGCCGCGGCGAGCGCGGCGACCAAGGCGATCACGCCGCCGAGCGGCGCACGGGATCGCTTCGGCGCGGGTGGCATGAGCATCGGCGGTCCGGAGACCAAAGTCATGGACGAGACTTCCGCCGGCGCATCGCGAGGCCAGCGGTGATGGCGCCGGCGAGCACGCCGGTCGCCAGCGTCGCGGGTACCGCGATCTTGGCGGCCTTCCGACCGGTGCGGAAGTCGCGCACGTCCCAGCCGCGGGTGCGGGCCTCGGCGCGCAGCGCGGTGTCGGGGTTGACGGCGACCGCGTGCCCGACCGCCGAGAGCATCGGGATGTCGTTGGATGAGTCGCTGTATGCGGTGCATCGGCTCAGGTCGAGCCCTTCGACCTGAGCGAGCTGGGCGATAGCGTCCGCTTTTGCCGGACCGTGCATCAGGTCGCCGACGAGGCGGCCGGTGTAAGCGCCCTCGCGCACCTCGGCGACGGTGCCGATCGCGCCGGTGAGGCCGAGCCGCTGGGCGATCACCCGGCCGAGCTCGACCGGGGCGGCGGTGACCAGCCAGACCCGCTGGCCGGCGTCGAGGTGCAACTGGGCGAGGGCTCGCGTGCCGGTCCAGATGCGCTCGGCCATCAGCTCGTCGAAGATCTCCTCGCTGAGCCGTTCCATGTCGTCGACCCGCCAGCCCTCGACGAACGCCAGGGCCGCGTTCTTGGCCTGCGACATCGAGCCGTGGTTTTCCCGCGCCATGAGCCGAAACTTGGCCTGCTGCCATCCGTACCGGACGAGGTCGCCGGTGGTCAGGTAATTGCGGGCGGCCAGCCCGCGGGCGAACCAGTAGATCGAGGCGCCCTGCATCATCGTGTTGTCGACGTCGAAGAACGCGGCGGCCGACTGGTCGGGCGGCACTGTGAGGGCCGCTTCCAGATCGGTCGCGGCCCAGCCTGCGGTGTGTCCGTGCGCGTCGGTGCTGACGGTCACCTTGTGGTTACCGGCAGCCCTGCGGATGCGGGGCACGCGCGAACCTCCCTCTGCGTCGCTTTATGCGAGGGTAACGGGCAAGCCTGTGTCGGTTCGATATTGATCAGGGGCCGCCCAGATGGACGGCCCCTGAAATGCATGTTCGGTCAGCCGAGAAGGTCATCCAGCATCCGGCCGAACCCGTCGACGATGCCGCCCTCGTCGGACGCGGACGGGCTCGGGTCGGTCTGTGCCGGCGCCGACCCGGACGGGGTCGCGCCCGGCTGTGCCGGCCCCGCACCCGGTGCCGTGGACGGGTCGTTCTCGGTGCGGGGGGGAGCCGGCTGCCCGCCGTCCCGCTCGCCGGTCTGGGAGCCGCGTCCCGACTCGCCTGTGCCGGGGCCCGAGGCGGACATGCACGACGCCGGCTTCGGGCCGAGCCCGTCGGTGTCCTCGCCGGCCGTCGCTCCGCAGGAGAGCGTGGTGCGCAGCCCCTTGGAACGCTGGCTCACGTCGCCGAGCAGGTCGAGTGACGACACCACCCGCTCGCGCTCGGCGCCGGACGCCTTCGCGAGCACGCCGGTCAGGTCGCCGCGTTGCTGGCTGACGAAGGTGTCGATCGCGTCGAGCGCCACCTCGTCGCCGCGCCGCACGGCCGACGTGGTGAGCAGCCTGACGCCGTCGCGGGTGTCGGCGTCCATGTCGCCGAGCGCGCCCGCGAAGCCGGCCGCGTCACCCCGCACCGCCGCGGCTTCCGCGACCCGGGTGCGGGCGAAGCTGAGCAGCAGTTGGCCACGCGTCACGTCGGAACGGGCGAGCGCGAGCTGCGTACGCTCCGTCGACCGCTTGACGCCGTACAGCGCGTCGCCGGGCATCGCCCGCTCGCTGGCTGCCGAGGCGCCGGAGACGGTCACGATGCCGATGGCCACCCCGACGATCACCAGCCGCGGCGCGCGGCGGCGCCAGACGGCGCGGCGCTGCTGCCGGGATTCTTGCTCTTCGGGCTCGACCGCGGTGCTGCCGATGCCGTCCCGTTCGGCCGTGGCGACCAGCATGGCGCGCAGGCCGGTGCGGAACTCCGGATCGATCTCGACGGACGGCTGGAGCGCGGTCAGCCGATCGCGCACCGCGACGAACCGGGCGAGCTCGCCATCGGCGTTCTCGACGCCGTTGGTCTCGTCGAGGAGCTGCGCGAAGCGCTCGGCGCGCCGGCGGTTGAAGACATTGGTGGTCACCGCGGGCACCTCCCTTCGCTGGTCACGACTGCGCGGCCGGCGTTCTCGCCGGCCGGGGCGACGGCAGCGGAATCCTCGGATCGAGCCAGGGGGGAGGCCAGGGCCGTCGCCGGTCGCATCCTGACAAACGCGGTTCTGCGACGATGGGTTACGGGCTTGGCCGTCTGACAATTACCAACCGTGATCGGCGTCACGGCTGAAACCCGTCCGGCAGCAGCCGGGCAAGGGCGCGTACCGCACGGTACTGGAGTGCCTTGATGGCGCCCTCGTTCTTGCCCATCGCCCGGGCGGTCTCGGCGACCGAGAACCCCTGCAGGAAGCGGAGCACGATGCACTCCTGCTGCTCGGGGTTGAGCTGTTTGACGGCGGTGAGAAGGGCGACGTTGGTGATGTGGTCGACGACGGCCGCCTCGGGGCTGCCCTCGGGACCGCGATCTTCGCGATCCGCGTCGAGCACGTCACCCGTCGTGACCTCCAGGCGGTATCGGCCGGATTTGAAGTGGTCGGCGACGAGGTTGCGCGCGATCGTCACGAGCCAGGCGCCGAGGTCGCGGCCCTGCCACGTGAAGGAGCCGATGCGTTTGAGGGCACGCAGGAACGTGTCGGAGGTCAGGTCTTCGGCGAGCTGCCGGTTGCCGACCCGGAAGTAGACGAACCGGAAGACGGTGTCCACGTACCGGTCGTAGATCAGCCCGAACGCCTCGGCCTCGCCCGCCTGGGCGCGCTCGACCAGCGCCCACACCTCGGCGGCCGCGTCGGTGGGGTCTGGACGATCCGGGTATCGGGTGGGCGCGCCGTTGCCGGTGCCGGCGGAGTCACCGGGACGCACGACCGGCAGTACCGCCGTGTCGGAGTCGGTGGAGCGCGCGCCGGGGTCGGCGGGGTTGTGCCCGGGGGCCGGCTGCGCCGGCATGGTGGGCCGGCCGGGGGCGGAGACGCCGCCGCGCATCGGCTTGGCGTTGGTGCCCGAGGGCGTGTGCCGGCCGGGAACCTCGTTGAGCGGGGGACGGTTGCGGGTGCGCCGCGTGCCCATGTCGCTCTTCATGGTGTTGTCGCTCTTGATGATGTTGCGCAGCGCGCGCAGGCCGTCGGCGAGTGCAATTTGCGCGGCGTGCTCCTCACGGCTCACCAGCCGGCCGGCGTACACGTATGCCGTCACTGCCCCTCCTCCGTTACCGCGCACAGCGTCATCATCGGGTGTGTGTCCGGTCCGGCGCGTCTGTCCGCGGATCGGACAGGGCCCACCATCACTGGGCACGCCATCAGGCGACACACACCCGTGAGGTGCTGATGCGGTGCGTTATCGGGCACAGCGGCCTCCTCGGGGTGAGGGGTGTCGACTCACGGCAAAAGGGGTGAGCCGACCCAGAGATAATAGGGCCAACATCACCCACGTGTGCGGAGTCCGTTACACAGAGCGGAATTATTTGCAGATCGTGGCCAGATAAGTCGCACACACTGTGCGTCGTCGCGTTCCTGACAGGCGGCGATGCCTCGTTCGGGGGAACAACACGAGTTGAGCCGCGACACGCCCGAATGGGCTGGGTCACATTACCCTGTGACGGTGCAAGCACCTGCGAACTTGTCCGGCTACGTCCGCCGGGCCGCCGAGGCGGGGCCGGAGCGCCCGGCCCTAATCTGGCATGACCAGGTCGTGACCTGGGGCGATCTCGACGCGCGTATCGACGCGGCCGCCAGCGGTCTGGCCGCGCTCGCACCGGCGCCCACCGCCGGGTACCCCGCGCGGGTGGCGATTGCGTTGCCGAATACACCCGATTTCGCGGTCGCGTTCTTCGGTGCCTTACGCGCTGGGCTGGTTGCCGTGCCGGTCAATCCGGAATTCACCGCGCGAGAACTGCGACACGTGCTCGCCGACTCGGCGGCTGCGATCTTGCTTTGCAGTGAGCAGGTCGGGGAGACCGTGGGCGGTATCCATCAGGAATTGCCGGCGTTGTCGACGGTACAAACGAGCGTGTCGGACTGGCGCCATGCCGCACCGGCGCACGAAGCCGGCGGTGACGACCTGGCCGTGCTGCTTTATACGTCCGGCACCGAGGGGCAGCCGAAGGGTGCCATGCTGTCGCACCGCGCGCTGATCGCGAACCATGAGCAGGTCGCGCACGTGGCGCCGACCGTGGTCGGCCCCGACGACGTGTTGCTGCTCGCGGTGCCGCTCTTCCACGCGTACGGGTTGAACTCCGGCCTGGGTGCGGTGGCGTTCCACGGCGCGTGCGGCGTGCTGATGGAGCGTTTCGACCCGGCGGCGGCGCTGGAGACCATCGCCCGCACGCACGTCACAGCCGTGATCGGTGTGCCGTCGATGTACGTCGGCTGGTCGCTGCTGCCCGACCTGGGTGAGTCGATGGAGTCGGTGCGCTTCGCGGCGTGCGGGGCGGCGCCGCTGGAGGCGACGACGGCGGCCCGGTTCACCGAGGCGACCCGGCATCCGGTCTTCGTCGGGTACGGGTTGACCGAGACCGCTCCGGTGCTGACGTCGACGCTGGTGAGCCCGGTGCCGAAGGTGGGTTCGATCGGACAGCCGATCCCCGGGGTCGAGCTGCGGCTGGTCGGCGCGGGTGGGGAAGATCTGTGGCACGACGGCGCGGTGGATCCCGAGGCCGAGGACGAGCTTGAGCTTGGTTTGGAGTCGCCGGGCACCGACCCCGGCGAGATCGTGGTGCGCGGCGCCAACCTCTTCTCCGGGTACTGGCCGGACGGGCGGGACGGTCCGGACGCCGACGGCTGGTGGGCCACCGGCGATGTCGCGTACGCCGACGCGGACGGCGACCTCTTCCTGGTGGACCGACTCGGCGAGCTGATCCTGGTGAGCGGCTTCAACGTGTATCCCCACGAGGTCGAGCAGGTGCTCGCCGCACACCCGGCTGTCGCGGAGGCCGCGGTGATCGGCGCTCCGCATCCGTACACCGGCCAGACGGTCCGGGCGTACGTCGTGCGGGCGCCCGGCGCCGAACCGACGGTCGACGACCTGCTGCGGCACTGTGAGCGCAACCTGGCCCGGTTCAAGTGCCCGACCGCCGTCGAGTTCGTCGAGGAGTTGCCGCATTCGCCCACGGGTAAGGTTCGGAAGACGCTGCTGAGATCGGAGCACGGCCGTGTCTGAACCACGCCTCACCTTGATCACCCGTCCCGGGTGCCACCTGTGCGACGTCGCCAAGGAGGCGATCGAGCGGGTGGCCGCGCAGACCGGAACGCAATGGGTCGAGGTCGACCTAACGGGTGACCGGGAGCTTGAGGCGGAGTACGGCGACCGGGTGCCGGTGACGCTGCTGGACGGCAAGGAACACGGCTTCTGGCGGGTCGAGGAGCAACGGCTGATCCGGGATTTGAGCAAATCGAGCTGACCTTGTCGGGGGTCGCACGTATTGTGCTCCGATGACTCGCGAACACCTCGTCTGGGATTGGAACGGCACGCTGCTCGACGACCTTTCGCTGGTCGTTTCCTCGACGAATGTGGCGTTCGCGAGCGTCGACGGGCCCGTGGTGACGGCCGACGAGCACCGCCGCGACTTCCGGCGCCCGGTGGTCGACTACTACGTGGGGGTCCTGGGGCGGCCGGTCGACGAGGCCGAGTTCGCGCGGCTCGACAAGATCTTCCACGACAACTACCGGGTGGGCCTTGCCACCTGCGGGTTGACCGCCGACGCGCGGGCCGCGATGAGCGCCTGGATGGGCACGCAGTCGCTGCTGTCCATGTGGTTCCACGAAGAGCTGGTGCCGACGATCGAGACGTACGGCCTGACTCCGATGTTCCGGCGGGTCGACGGGTTGCGCGGCACCGTCGGCGGTGACCTCAAGGCCAGCCACCTGCGGCGCCACCTGGCCGAGTTGGGCATCGCGGGCGAGTCCGTGGTGCTGATCGGCGATTCGGTCGACGACGCGCACGCGGCCGCGTCGGTCGGCGCCGGGTGCGTGCTCTACACCGGCGGGTTCACCGACCCTGAGCGTCTGCGCACGGTCGGCGTGCCGGTCGCCGAGACGCTCACGGAAGCGGTCGCGCTCGCGTCAGCCGCGTAGGTAGGCCAGCACCGCCAGCACCCGCCGGTGCTGCTCCTCGTCCGGTGGGAGCTGGAGCTTGGTGAAGATGTTGCGCACGTGCTTTTCCACCGCACCGTCGCTCACCACGAGTGTGCGGGCGATCGCGGTGTTCGACCGGCCCTCCGCCATCAGCGACAGCACTTCGCGCTCGCGCGGGGTCAGCTCGCGCAGCGGGTCGTCGCGGCGCCGGCGCACCAGAAGTTGGCTCACGACCTCGGGGTCGAGCACGGTGCCGCCGCTCGCCACCCGCGCTATCGCGTCGAGAAACTCGGCAATCGCGGCGACCCGGTCCTTGAGCAGGTAGCCGACCGCGCCGGCGCGGTCGGCGAGCAGGTCGTCCGCGTACGAGACCTCGACGTACTGGGAGAGCACGAGGATCGGTGTGCGGGGCACCCGTTCGCGGGCGGTCACCGCGGCACGCAGCCCTTCGTCGGTGTGCGACGGGGGCATCCGCACGTCGACGATCGAGATGTCGGGCTTGTGCTGCTCGATCGCGGTGACCAGGCTGTCGCCGTCGCCCACCGCCGCGACAACCTCGTGTCCCTGCTCGGTCAGGAGCCGGACGAGGCCCTCCCGTAGGAGGACCGCGTCGTCGGCGATCACCACGCGCATGCTGTTGTCTAGCACGGAAGCTCTGCCTTGATCTCCGTCGGGCCGCCTACCGGGCTGACTACGTCGAGCGCGCCGCCGGCCGCGCGGATCCGGTCGGCGATGCCGGCCAGGCCGTGGCCCTTGGACACGTGGGCGCCGCCCTCGCCGTCGTCGATCACCGCGATCTCCAGCCGGTCACCGGTGCGCTTGACGCTGACCCAGCACTCGGTCGCCCGGCTGTGCTTGGCGACGTTGGTCAGGGCCTCGGCCACCACGAAGTACGCCGCGTTCTCCAGGGCCGGGTCGAGGCGGCCGCCGGGGGTCCCGAGCGTGGGGTCGACGGTGAGGTCGATGGGTACCACGCCGCGGCCGGCGAGCGCGGCGAGCGCGCTGGGCAGCCCGCGGTCGACCAGGATCGGCGGTGCGATGCCGCGGGAGAGTGCCCGCAGCTCGTTGAGCGTGTCGCGGGTCTGTGCGAGGGCCTCGTCGATGGTGCGCCGGACCGCCTCGGGGTCGGTGTCGAGCTGCTGTTGGGCCCGGCCCAGGTCCATGGCCAGCCGCACGAGGCGCTGCTGGGGTCCGTCGTGGATGTCGCGCTCGAGCCGGCGCAGGGCGGTCGCCTCGGCGGACACGGCGGCCCGCTTCTGCTCCTCCAGCACGGTGATCCGGTTGCGCATCTCAGCCATGCCGGTGAGCAGGGCACGGCCGAGGGATGCCTCCAGGGCCGCGCAGCCGCGCACCACGACGGGCAGGGTGACCAGGAAGAAGAGTCCCATCGCCGTGTGCAAGCCGATCCGGGCACCGGTCGAGTCGCCGAGGCCGAGCAGCTGGGGCAGGTCCTCGTCGCCCCCGCCGCGTGGCAGCGCCCAGTCGTACGCCCAGTACATCGAGCCGCCGAGCGCGCCCGCCCACCAGGTCACGGTGACCACGAACGCGAAGATGCCGACCGGAAAGCGGATCACCGCGTGCGCGAGGTCGAGCCACGACTGCGTGTCGGCGATAGGGGTCACGACCCGGCGCCAGACGTTGGCCTCCGGCTTCGATGCCTTGTACTGCGGGCGGACCCGGGGCTGTCGCAGCACGGCCGGCATCCGGAGCCGTTCGATGTCAGCGAACGCACGGGCGATGAGGAGGGCGCCGGCCAGGATGGGGAGGCCGATGAGCGTGACGCCGAGGCCGACACCCAGCGCAAGACCGACCACAACCACTATGAAACCGGCCACCGCGAGAGGAAAATTGGTGATGACATAGCTGGAGTCGGTCATGAGCTGCCGGAACATGCCAGGGTGCGGGTACGGGTCGACGCCGGCGTTCGCTGAGGCGGTGGTCGTGGTCATGTCATCGACGCTAGGCATCGGCGTGGTGCACTCCCATCCCGTCGGCTGGCCTTTTCACGGTAGGGCTGGCCCTACTCGGAGTCGATCTGCTTCCGACGGTGAGTCGATCGCGAACGGGCGATAGATCAAGATCGCGATTTGTGCACGACTTCACAAGCGCCTACTCTGTTTACCCGTAGCGCTCTGCTAGCACAACCGGCCCCGGTTGTCGACAGTGGGGCCCCCACGAGCACGGAGAAACATGAGCCAGCAGGTCCCTGCCCTCCCGGATCTTCCGGAAGCGACGGTCGCCCGGCTCCCCGAGTACCTGCGTGCACTGCATCATCTCGCGGAGTCTGGTAACGACACGGTATCCAGCGAGGCCCTTGCGGGCGCCGCCGGAGTCAACTCGGCCAAGCTCCGCAAGGACCTGTCGCACCTCGGTTCCTACGGCACGCGCGGAGTGGGCTACGACGTCGCGCTCCTCATCGATCAGATCGAGTACGTGCTGGGGCTCACTCACCGCAGGGCGGTCGCCCTGGTCGGCGTGGGTAATCTTGGTCACGCTCTGGCGGGATACGCGGGCTTCGGCAGCCGCGGGTTCCGCATAGCGGCCCTCTTCGACGCCGACCCCGCCCGGGTCGGCGAGCACATCAATGGCCTGGTAGTGCGGCACATCGAGGAGCTGCCGGAGATCGCCGAGGCCGAGTCGATCGCGATCGGGGTGATCGCCACCCCGGCCACGGCCGCGCAGAGTGTCGCCGATCGCCTGGTCGCCGCCGGCGTGACGAGCATCCTCAACTTCGCTCCCTGCGTACTCTCGGTACCGGACGGTGTCGACGTGCGGAAGGTCGACCTGGCCATCGAGCTGCAAATACTCTCGTTCCACGAGCACCGCAAGGCGTCGCTGATAGCGCTGCCGGCGGCTGGCGGCCTCACCGCGCTGCCGGGCGGGCTCGCGGCGACAGGCACCGAGGAGGCGGTCGGTTCATGAAGCACCCCACGAAGCTGCTGTGCTCCGCTCCGCACCTCCGCGGGGGCCCCGCATGACGTTGATCGTCGTTGGCGCGTCCCACCGCACCGCACCGGTCGCTGTGCTGGAGCGGCTGGCCGTCGCGCCGGCCGACCTTAGTGGCACGCTCGACCGGCTGGTCGCCCAGCAGTACGTCAGCGAGGCCGTCGTCCTCTCCACCTGCAACCGCGTCGAGGTGTACGCCGCGGTCGGCGCCTTCCACGGTGGGCTCTCCGAGATCTGCGGCATCCTCGCCGCCCGGGCCGGCTGCACGCCGAACGAGCTGGCCAGCCACCTGTACGTGCACTACGACGGCGCCGCGGTCGAGCACACCTTCAGGGTCGCCGCCGGGCTCGAGTCCATGGTCGTCGGCGAGGCCCAGATCCTCGGCCAGCTCCGTGACGCGTACCACGCCGCCACCGAGCGCGACGCAACCGGGCGGCTGCTGCACGAGCTGATGCAGCAGGCGTTGCGGGTGGGCAAGCGCGCACACACCGAGACCGGCATCGACCGGGCCGGCCAGAGCGTCGTCACGGCCGCTCTCGCGGTCGCCGGCTCCGTCCTCGACGGCAGCCACGACTGCCTGTTCGACGCCGACTGCGAGCACGACCACCCGGCCAGCCTGGCGGGTCGGCCCGCCCTTGTGGTGGGCGCCGGGGCGATGGGCGCGCTGTCGCTGGCCACCCTCTCCCGGGCGGGCGCCGGGCCGCTGTCAGTGACCAACCGCGGCGCCGACCGGGCCGAGCGGCTCGCCGCGGCGTACGGCGCGAATCCGGTGCCGTTCGACGACCTATCCGCGGCGCTGGCCAGCGCCGACCTCGTGGCCAGCGCCACCGCCTCCACCGAGCATGTGCTGAGCCGCGACGTGATCGCCCGCGCCATCGACGGCCGCGACCGGCCGCTGGTCATCCTCGACCTGGCGGTGCCGCGCGACGTCGAGCCCGCCGCGGCAGACCTGCCCGGCGTGGTGGTCGTCGACATCGACCGTCTCGCGCACACGCTGCGTTCCGGCCCGGCCGCCGTCGACCAGGCCGCTGTCGAGGAGATCGTCGCCACCGAAGTCGAGGCGTTCCTCACCTGGCTGCGCGGCTCCGAGGTGGCGCCCACCGTCGCCGCCCTGCGCAACCGGGCCGACGACGTGGTGACCGCCGAGCTGCGCCGGCTCGCCCAGCGCCGGCCGGACCTCAGCGACGAGCAGCGCGCCGACGTCGCGCACACCGTGCACCGGGTCGTGCAGCGGCTGCTGCACTCGCCGACCGTACGGGTGCGCCAGCTTGCCGCCGAGCCTGGTGGTGACCAGTACGCGGCCCTGCTGCGGGAGCTTTTCGACCTGGATGTGCCGCACACAGCGCAGGCTGACGAGGTGCCCGAGATCGGGGGCGACCGGTGACCCTCCGGCTCGGCACGCGCGGCAGCGCGCTGGCTCTGGCCCAGTCTCAGCACGTCGCCGACGCGGTGCGCGCCGCAACGGGCCGCGACGTGCAGCTCGTCGAGATCGTCACGCCCGGCGACCGCTCCTCGGCGCCCGTGCAGCGGCTCGGCGTCGGCGTCTTCGTCTCCGCCCTGCGAGACGCGCTGGTCGCCAAGGAGATCGACTTCGCCGTCCACTCGTACAAGGACCTGCCCACCGCGCCACAGGACGGGCTGTGCGTAGCGGCGGTACCCCCTCGCGAAGACCCGCGCGACGCGCTCGTGGCCGGCGGTGGCCGCACGCTCGCGGAGCTGCCGCCCGGCGCCCGGATCGGCACCGGCGCGCTGCGCCGGATCGCGCAGATCCATGCGCTCGGGTTGCAGCTCGAGGTGGTGCCGATCCGCGGCAACGTCGACACCCGGCTGCGCAAGGTGTACGACGGCGAGCTCGACGCCGTGGTGCTGGCCCGTGCCGGCATCGCCCGCCTCGGCCGCACCGGTGAGATCACCGAGACCCTCGACCCGATGCTGATGCTGCCCGCCCCCGCACAGGGTGCGCTGGCAGTGGAGTGCCGGGCTGATGACCATGACCTGGTCGAGCTGCTGGGGAGGCTCGACCACGCATCGACTCGCGCCGCGGTCATCGCGGAACGATCGATGCTGGCCACCCTGGAGGCCGGGTGCAGTGCCCCGGTGGCCGCCTTCGCCGAAGTCGCAGAGGGTGACGACGGCGAGGAGATCTACTTGCGCGGTGCGGTGATCAGCACGGATGGCGCCCGTGACATCCGGCTGTCGCGCACCGGTACGCCCGCCGACGCGGTGGAGATCGGCCGAAAGCTGGCCGCCGATCTCCTCGACGCCGGCGCCGACACCCTATTGGGAGCACAGAATGACCCGCACCCGTAAGCCCGCAGGCCGCATCGCGTTCGTCGGGGCCGGTCCCGGCGACCCTGGCTTGCTGACCCGCCGGGCGCACGACGCCCTGGTCGATGCCGACCAGGTCATCTACGACCGCAGCGTCCCCGAGGCACTGCTCGACGTGATCCGTGCCGAGGCGAAGCACGACACCCAGTTCACTCCGGCCGAGGGGGCACCCGGCGACGTCGCCAAGGTGCTGATCTCCGCGGCCCGGTCCGGCCAGCACGCGGTGCACCTCGTCGCAGGCGACCCGTTCGGGCACGACGCGGTGATCAAGGAGGTGCAGGCGGTCGCGCGTACGGCCGCGCACTTCGAGGTCGTGCCCGGCGTGAGCCAGGCCGAGGGCGTGTCCACGTACGCCGGGGTGCCACTGCCCGGGCTGCGCACCGCCGCCGACGTCGACGACGTGTCCGCGCTCGACTTCGAGGCGCTCGCCACCGCGATCGCCCGCGGTTCGCTGGCGTTGGCGGTCGACGCGGGCGACCTGGCCGCCGTCCGCGACGGGCTGCTCGCGGCCGGAGTCGACGGCACCACGGCGGTCGGCGTGACCGGCGACGGCACCGGCGAGACGCAGTACACCACCACGTCGACCGTCGACAGCTTCGTCGCGGCGGCGCTCGGCTTCACCGGCCGGGTCGTGCTCACCCTCGGTGTGGGCGTCACCCACCGCGACAAGCTGAGCTGGTGGGAGAACCGTCCGCTGTACGGGTGGAAGGTGCTGGTGCCGCGCACCAAGGAGCAGGCCGGGGTGATGAGCGAGCAGCTCCGGGCGTACGGCGCGATCCCCTGCGAGGTGCCGACCATCGCTGTCGAGCCGCCGCGCACGCCGGCCCAGATGGAGCGCGCGGTCAAGGGCCTGGTCGACGGCCGGTACGCCTGGGTGGTCTTCACCTCGGTCAACGCGGTCCGCGCGGTGTGGGAGAAGTTCGGCGAGCACGGACTGGACGCCCGTCACTTCGGCGGCGTCAAGATCGCCTGTATCGGCGAGGCGACCGCGGACGCGGTGCGCGCGTTCGGCATCCAGCCGGAGCTGGTCCCCGCGGGCGAGCAGTCCAGCGAGGGCCTGCTGGCCGAGTTCTCGCCGCACGACGAGGTGCTCGACCCGGTCGGCCGGGTGCTGCTGCCACGCGCCGACATCGCCACCGAGACGCTCGCCGCCGGGCTCATCGAGCGCGGCTGGGAGGTCGACGACGTCACGGCGTACAGGACCGTGCGCGCGGCCCCGCCGCCCGCCGAGATCCGGGACGCGATCAAATCGGGCGGCTTCGATGCGGTGCTCTTCACGTCATCCTCGACCGTGCGTAACCTGGTCGGTATCGCAGGCAAGCCGCACGCCCGCACCGTGGTCGCCGTGATCGGCCCGAAGACGGCCGAGACAGCCAACGAGTTCGGACTGCGCGTCGACGTCCAGCCCGGCCACTCCTCGGTGCCCGACCTGGTCGAGGCGCTGGCCACGTACGCCGTCGAGCTGCGCGAGAAGCTGGCCGCCATGCCGGCCAAGCAGCGCCGCGGCTCGAAGGTCCAGGGTCCGACCGCACTCCGCTTCCGTTAAAGGGGCTTCGCCCATGTCGTATCCCGATGTACGGCCGCGCCGCCTTCGCCGCACCCCGGCGATGCGCCGGCTGGTCGAAGAGACCAAGGTCGCGCCGTCCGAGCTGATCCTGCCGATGTTCGTCAAGGAAGGGCTGGCCGAGCCTCGGCCGATCGGCACGATGCCGGGCGTCGTGCAGCACTCCCGCGACTCGCTGCGCAAGGCGGTGGTCGACGCCGTACAGGCAGGCGTCGGCGGCATCATGCTCTTCGGCGTGCCCGCCCGGAAGGATGCGACCGGGTCAGGCGGCACCGACCCTGAGGGCATCCTCAACGCCGCTCTGCGGGACGTGGTGGCGGAGGTCGGCGACGCCACCGTGGTGATGAGCGACCTGTGCCTCGACGAGTTCACCTCGCACGGGCACTGCGGCCTGCTCGCGCCCGACGGGACGGTGGACAACGACGCCACGCTGGCCGCGTACGCGGAGATGGCCGTGGCGCAGGCGGCCGCCGGTGCCGGTGTCGTGGGGCCGTCCGGGATGATGGACGGCCAGGTCGGCGTGGTCCGGCGGGCGCTCGACGCGGCCGGGTACGCCGACGTGGCGATCCTGGCGTACGCGGTCAAGTACGCGTCCGCTTTCTACGGCCCCTTCCGGGAGGCCGTGGAGTCGTCACTGGTGGGCGACCGCCGCACCTACCAGCAGGACCCGCCCAACCTGCGCGAGGCGCTGCGTGAGGTGGCGCTCGACGTGGCCGAGGGCGCAGACATCGTGATGGTCAAGCCGGCCCTGCCGTACCTCGACGTGGTCTCCGCTGTCCGCGAGGCGGTCGACACCCCGGTAGCGGCTTACCAGATCTCCGGCGAGTACGCGATGGTCGAGGCGGCCGCCGCCAACGGCTGGCTGAACCGCGACGCGGCGATCCTGGAGACCCTCACGTCGATCCGCCGGGCCGGCGCCCAGGTCATCCTGACCTACTGGGCCGTCGAGGCCGCCCGCTTGTTGCGCGCCCGCTACTGACCCGCGTCGTTGACCTTCGCCGGCGTGTAGCCGGCGGGGTCGATGGTGTGGTTGCGACGTGCTTTGCTCTGCTTCCGCGGAGGAAACACCTGGCGTCCGGATATCGGACCACGAGTGTTTCCTTTAGGGAAGCAGAGCAAAGCACGGTGACAACAATGGGTGGGCCCGGCCAGGCTGGGTTATCCACAACCTTTTCCACAGCCCTCAAGTGCTGCTTGAGGGCTGTGGAAGCCGCTGGCAACCTGAGCGCATGCCTTCCGCGCTGGATCCGCCGCCACCTGAGCTTCGCGTGGGCCAGTATCCGGTGGCGGGCCTGGTGCGGCGAGCCCGCCGGATCGCTGATCTGAGCCAGCGGCAGATGGCCCGGTCCGCGAAGGTCGCACCGTCGACGGTGGGCAAGGTAGAGGCGGGCGTCATGGTGCCCAGTGTCGACGTGCTGGAGCGGCTTCTGGCCGCCGCCGGGCTCTTCCTGGCCGTCGTCGATCAGGATGGCCGCGTCGTGACGCCGATGGAGGACTGGGACGACACGCGCGACGGCGCCGAGCGGCGATACCCGTCGCATCTCGACACGATTCTCGACCCGAGGCTGGGTGAGTGGTGGGCCGACACCTACGGTCTCGCGCGCCCGCCGGAGACGTTTCACCGCAGCCGTGCGCGGCGCGACGCCATGCGGCGACGGAGCCAGTGGGAGGTGCGCGTCAAGCAGCACCGCCACGATCCGCCGCCGAGCGGGGGAGACTACGGCCTCGACGCCTACTAAGTAAATCGGGCCGTGCCCCCGCCGCGCGTTCCCGGCGGGGGCACGGCGGGGGCATCAGAGATCAGGGAGCGATCAGGGGCGGGAGCGGAAGCGGGCCACCTGCGGGTCGTGGTCGCTGGAGCCGCGCGAGCCATCCCCGTCGTGGTCGGCTGCCCAGTCCGCGTTGATGTGCGCGGCCCGCATCTGCACGAGCTGGTCGTACAGCGCGTCGGTTACGAAGAGGTGGTCAAGCGTCTGCGCTTGGCCCTGGAACACGTACGAGTACGCCGAGTTCGGCACATCGGCGGCCAGGTCCTCCCACAGGTTGTGCAGGCCCGCGTCGTACAGCGGCGCGAGCTGGTCGGAGACCGGCAGCACCGGGTCGTCGGGGCGCGGGAAGACGTTCAGGTCACCGCCGTACACGACGCGTGCTCCGTAGCCGATGGCAGACACGATCGCAGCGCCGTACGCGGCCTGCTCCCGCCGCTGGCCGACGCGCGCCTGCGGCGTGGACGAGTAGTGGTTGCTCACCGCCCACAGGGTGGTCTGCCCGTCCAGGATGAACTTGCCGACCTGCGGCGCCCGGGTGTAGACGTCGGAGCCGTCGACACCGGTCGAGGTGTCCACATCAGACGGCAGGTCGGCGTTGAGCGCCTTCGGGTTCTGCACGTCGGCGTTGTAGTCGAGACCGGCTGCCCGGTACGACACCGTCGGGGCGGAGCCGAGGACCGGGTCGTCGGCGGTAGGCGCCGCAAGCGCGACCCGGTCGGTGCGGAAGAGGAACGCGGCCGTGATGCCACGGTCGTCGGCGCCGTCGCGGTCGTAGGCCGCCGTGTACGCCGGTCCACCGTCACTTGCGATCCGCAGCGCCAGTTCCTGGAGCGTGTCGGGCGCCCCATCCGCGTTGTCGACCGCGCCGCAGGCCAGCGAACCGCCGGACACTGAGCAGATGTCCTGGTCTTCGGCCTCCTGCACGAGGATCAGGTCGGGCGCGTGCAGGTCGTTCGTGATCTGGTCGGCGAGGTTGCCGAGCTGCGCCTGGTACGCCGCCTCGCTCGCCGGCACGTAGTCGAACGGCGGGCTGACCCCGGTGCAGCCGGAGTTGCCGGTGAAGTCGCATCCGTCGAACGGGTCGTCGCGGTAGTCGTACAGGTTCTCCACGTTGTAGGTCGCCACCGCGAACTGCCGGTCGCGCCGCGCGGGCTGCGGCGGGTGGTTGGCGGACGGGTCGGCGCCGCCGCCGAAGGCCGCGCTCGCCGCCTGTACCCCGTACTTCTCGAACGAGAAGTAGAGGCCACCCACGGCGTCGGCGGTCAACGTGTCGAAGGTGTGCGCGGGTGGCAGCAGCGTGGTGTTGTCCTGGGCGGTCCACTTGACACCCATGCTGCCCAGCATGATCCGCATGCCGTTGCCGTCGTCGAAGAGTTCCTTGACGTTGTTGTCGCGCGGGTGCGGGTCACGGAACACCCGGCGGCCGTACTCGTTTGGCCGGTCCAGCAGGCCACTGTCGCGGTCGACCAGCCAGATCTCGGAGTCTGCGGTGGAGGCGAAGACGTCGCGCCCGCTCACCGCGCCGCTGCCCGCTCGAACCCGGATCTGCATGCCCTCGTGTCGCTCCCAGAACCGGTCGGCGGCCGCCAGGTCGACCGGCGGCGTCGCGTTGGTGACCACCACGTCGGTGACGCCGGTGTCGAGCGTGCGCACGAGCGAGGCGCTGGAGAGCTGGGTCAGGTTGAAGAACTCGGAGACCCGCGCGCGCAGCACCACCTCGTCGCCGACGACGGGCACGTACCCGCCGATCAGCGACGTGAAGGAGCCCATGAACACGAAGATGCCGTCGGATGTGGTCGGATCGCCGTCGTCGGTGCCGGCGCGGCTCTGCAGGAAGAAGCCGTACTGGTTGGCGCCGGACGAGCTGCGGGCCAGGGTGCGCTGCGTGATGACGCCGCGCACGTCGAACAGCGAGCTGCTGGTGCCGGTGCCGGACGCCGGGGCGAATGGCGAGCGGTCGGCTCTGCCCTGCTCGGTGTCGAGGGTCTGGCCCTGGATCTCGCCCACCGTGCGCACCGTGGTCACCTCGACGGTGAACGTGCAGGTCGCAGTCGTGCCGTC
This sequence comes from Micromonospora sp. CPCC 206061, assembly GCF_036906915.1. Classification (NCBI taxonomy): domain Bacteria; kingdom Bacillati; phylum Actinomycetota; class Actinomycetes; order Micromonosporales; family Micromonosporaceae; genus Micromonospora; species Micromonospora sp. CPCC 206061. Next base: position 109,187 of record NZ_JBAKHX010000007.1, on the reverse strand, counting down.
GGTGTCGGTCGAGGTCACGGTTACCGGGTAGGACCCCGCCGGCAGGTCGCCCGCCGCCGTGACGACCGCGGTTGCTGTGCCGCCGGTCGTGGTCGCGGGCGTGAAGGAGGTGCGGGAGATCGAGGTCGTGGTCGCGCTGACCGCGAGGTCGACGACCGTGTCGTCGGGATCGGTCGCGGTGACGGAGCGTGTGGCCGCGGTGCCCGCCTCGGTGGTGAGCGTGCCGCCGCAGGCCAGGACGGCTGGCTGGTCACCGCCCTCGGTCGTGTGCGAGCCCAGGCCGTCGAATGTGTCGGAGGCCAGCCCGGTCCACTGTGTCGCCGGGTCGAACGCGTCACCCGGCTCGGTGTCGCCCGCGCTGATCGCCGGCAGGCGCCGCAGTGTGTTGTCGGCTGTGCTGGTCAGGCCCGTGCCCCACTCGGTGCCCGGGTCGACGCCCACCTGGCCGATCGCGTCGACCACCGTGCCGCCCTTGGCGAACACCACCGCGTCGTCGCCGTTGAAGAGGCTGGAGCCGGTGGTCTGGTCGGCCTGCGCCAGGATCGCCGGCGCGGCCGACGAGTGCGCGAACACGAACGCGTCGCCGTCGGCGACCGTGCCGGTCAGCGCGAAGTTCGTCGGGGCGGTGCCGCCGTTGAAGTACAGCTGGAGCTGGTAGCCGCCAGCCGCGAGGTCGACGGCGGCGCCCGTGCCGTTGTAGAGCTCGATCGCCTTGTTGTTCGACGATCCTTCGACATATTCGGATATGAAGAGGTCTGTCGGTGCGGCGATCGCCGCGGTCGGCGCGACGGCGACCGTGGCGGGTATGGCGACGGCGGTCAGTACAAGAGCGCACAAGCGGCGCGGGCGCATGGAGCCTCCACAAGGCGGGACACAGTAGAACGCACGTTAAGGTGTGCCAGCCTCAGATCGGCATCAGGTTTTCGGGTCGAGCCGATGCAGGAGCGCGGGCACGTCGGCGCCGTATTCGTACCACTCGCGATCGGGCTGGAACCCCAGCTCGGCGTTAACCTTCAGCATCGGTTCGTTGTCGAGCGCGTTCCAGGTCTGCACGTCGGTGAGCTTCGGCTCCGCGGAGCGCAGCTCGAAGAGCATCCTGGACTTGATGGCGCGGTCGATGCCGTAGCCGCGGTGATCGGGCACCACGATGGTGTCGTACTGGTCGGCCCGGGTGGGGTGGTGCGCCGGCACGACCACCTCGGTGAGCCCGGCGACCGCGCCGGTCTTTTCGTGGATCGCCAGCACGATGTATGGCTTCATGCCGCGCTTGTGCAGGCAGGTCAGGCTGTCACGGAGCCGCTGCGGGTCGTACGAACTGGGACGCAGGTCGAGATCGGCGTTTTCGGCCTCGCGCACCGCCGCCTTCGCGACCGCGTACGCCTCGATGAGGTCGTCGGGCGGACCACCTGGGAAGAACTCGACCCGGTAGCCGGTGGCGATGCCGCGGGCCATCTCGCCCACCGCCAGCCAGTCCACCGTGGACAGCTTGAGCACGCTGCGGGTCTCGACGTACTCCCGCTCGAAGCCCAAGGACTCGTAGAACTTGACCGCTGGTGTCCCGCCCACGACCTCCACACCGATGGCGGAGAAGCCCTCGTCGTACGTGCGCCGGACGGCCGTGGCGAGCAACTGGTGCGCCAGGCCGCTGCGCCGGACCTCGGGGTGGACGAAGAGCTCGACGACCCCGATGTCACCCAGCAACAGCACGTTGACGTGGCCAACGAGTGCGGTGTTGCCGTCTGCGCTCGGCTCCTCGGCCACCCACGAGATCCGCCGCTCGCCGGGCATGGTCTCGGACTGGTACTCGCGCAGGGAACCGCCCTGCCACAAAGGGTCTTCTGGGAGGTCGGCCGCGAGTACCGCGTTGAGAGTGTCCAGCAAGGACTCGATCTCCGCGGACGGCGCAGTCCGGGAGTCCCACTCGCGTACCATCACCCGTCTAGCTTGCCTTGGGTCGCAGGTGAGCGGAAGGGTCTTGTCCTTCAAAGTGCCCATGAAGTGACGCTAAGTGCGGCTCTTGGCCCCGTAATCATTTGCCGCGTCAAATACCGATTGCGCGTATGGCCGCACGTCGTTGTACGAAAGAATGGCATTCCACCAGTCCTGCCCGTTGGAGAGGTTGCGCCCTCCCTGGCAGAGGTAGTTGCCCGCGGCGAGGGCGGCATCGTCGATGTCGTTGGGGTTTTTTGCCAGGTCATTGTCGGCGTCGACGGCGTGCTGCCGCCACGTCGTGGGAATGAACTGCATCGGGCCGACCGCCCGGTCATACGTCGGATCGCCGTCGAGCTCGCCCTGGTCGGTGTCGAGAATGCGCTGCGTGCCGCCCTGGCCGTTGAGGGGCGGACCCACAATCGGTGGCGAGGACTGTCCGTTAGTCGACAGCGTGGCGTTGAAGCGCCCGTGGTTCGACTCCACCTTGCCGATAGCCGCCAAAGTGGTCCATTTCAGGTTGCAGGACGGGTTGGTCTGCGCGACCACGAGTTCCGCGTACCCGTACGCCTGCATGGCGACGAACGGCACCTCGACCTTGCTCGCGGCCTGCGAGGCCCAGTTGGCGAGCACGTCCGCGGGACGGCCGCTCGTGGAGCCGGTGCCGGTGGTCGGTGGGGCGGCGGTGCCGGTCGGGAAGGGGGTGTACGGCCCGCCGGTCGCGCCCGGTCCACCCGCGTCGGGCGCGAGCGAGTCGGTGGCCTCGGGCGTCGGCGTGGTGGTGCCCGAGGCGCGGTCGGTCGCGGTGGCCGGGATCAGCACGGCACCGGACGCGGCGCCTACTCCGACGAGGGCGGCAAGCAGCAGGCCGGGCAGGGTGATCTGGCCGCTGGGGCGGCCGGCCCACGCGCGGGTAGCGGTCGCGACCTGGCGCGGCCGGGGGACGCGGCGCAGGGCGTGCGAGTACCGGACGCGGACGCGCGACGGTCGAGGCCCGACCTCCAGCACATCCGTACTCGGCTTGGCAGGCTCGGGCTTCGCGGGCTCGGGCTTGGCAGGCTCGGGCTTGGCGGCCTCGACCGGCTTCGGTGAGGGTTCGGGAGTCTTCGGGGCAGACTCGGGTGCCGCTCCAGAGCTGCCGAGCGGTCCAGCCCATTCCGGTGCCGCCGACCGAAGCCGGCGGTCAGGCGTCGCCTCCCCGTCCACCACTCGTCGAGTATTGCGCATTACGCCGCGAGAACCACCCCGGCGTCAGGGTCGTACCCTTTGTTCATGCCCCGGTATGAGTTCCGGTGTCGCGCCTGCGGCGACACCTTCGAGGTCAATAGGCCGATGACCGCCTCGGCGGACCCGGCGAAGTGTCCGCAGGGCCACGACGACACGGTCAAGCTGCTTTCCACCGTCGCGTTCACCGGTCGCGGCGGCGCAGCTCCGGCCCCCGGGCCTGTCTCGGCTGGTGGTGGCTGCTGCGGTGGCGGCTGCGGTTGCGGCTGAACGCCGTCTACCGCGGGGTAAAGGGCCAGAAGGATGTCTATTTCTGACCCTACGTACCACGTCCCAGTCCGCCTGTTGTCGTTAGCTCAGCCGTAACACCCCCGCCATGCCCCGCTCGCCCCGTGATACGACCTTGGGGTGGGTCTGCGTCGACCGTTTCTACGATGTGCCAGGTTGCGGGGGTACGGCAGCATGAACCCACTTCCAGGGGGGCGGAGGTTCCACGCGTGTCGGCACGGACACACCTGCCGAGTGGGCTGGTGACTTTCATGTTCACCGACATCGAGGGCTCAACGAGAATGGCCCAGATGCTCGGTCCCGGCTACCGGCCGGTCTTGAGTGACCACCGCCGGTTGCTGCGCCGTACGTTGTCCGAAAGCAACGGTACGGAACTGTTCACTGAGGGTGACTCTTTCTTCATCGCGTTCTCTGATGCTGCTTCGGCGGTCGACGCCTGCCTGACGGCGCAGCTCGCACTGTCGGCGCACGACTGGCCGTCGCCCGAGTCGGTGCCGAAGGTCCGGATGGGCCTGCACACCGGCCAGGCCGAGGCGGTCAACGGCGAGTACGCCAGTGCTGAGGTGCACCGCGCCGCGCGGATCACCGCCGCGGCCCACGGTGGCCAGGTGCTGTGCTCGGCGGCTACCGCCCGATACGCGGCGCCACTGCCGCCACAGGCGTCGCTGCTCGACCTGGGCCTGCACCGGCTGCGCGGCTTCGACGACCGGGAGCGGCTCTTCCAGCTGGTCGCGCCGGGGCTGGAGAGCCAGTTCCCGCGCCCGCGCACCGACGCCAGCTCGCACAACCTGCCGACGCCGGTGACCTCGTTCGTGGGGCGGTTCGCCGAGCGGTCCGAGCTGATGGGCCTGACGGCCGCGCACCGGCTGGTGACGGTGGTCGGCGCGGGCGGGGCCGGCAAGACCCGGCTGGCCATGGAGGTGGCGGGCGGGCTCGTCGACGAGTACCCGGACGGGGTGTGGTTCGTCGACGTGGCGACGGTGACCGACCCGGGGCTGGTGGCGTTCGCGATCGCGGCGGTGCTGGGCCTGCGCCCGGAGCCTGGCCGGCCCATGAGCGACACACTGGTGGAGTACGCGGCGTCGCGGCGGATGCTGCTGGTGATGGACACCTGTGACGCGCAGCTCAACGCGTCAGCCGAGATCATTTCGCGGCTGCTGACCGGTGGGCGCGGCGTGGGCGTACTGGCGACGAGCCGCGAGCCGTTCAGCGTGCCGGGGGAGACGGTGTGGCGCATTCCGCCGCTGTCGGTCGACCCGGTGCCCGGGGGCGGGCCGAGCGACGCAGTGGCGCTGTTGCTCGACCGCACGCGGGAGGCCCGTGGCGGCCGCGCGGTGGCTGCCGCCGAGTCAAGCGACATGCAACGGGTGGTGTCGCGTCTCGACGGGCTGCCGCTGGCGATCGAGCTGGCCGCCGCCCGGCTGCGGGTGCTGTCGGCCGGGCAGCTGGCCGAGCGGCTGGACGACGTGCTGGGCACGCTGGACGCCGGGCGCGACGACCCGGAGCAGACGTATGCCGGCAACGGCCGGTGGGTGGCCAGCCAGTTGGCGACCGTCGACCTGCGGCAGAGCCCGGCAGCACCGGCCCGGACGCGGACGACGACGCAGCGGCACGCCACGATGCAGGCGACGGTTACGTGGTCGTACCGGACGCTGGGTCCACGGGCGGCGCGGCTGCTGCGGTGGCTGGCGGTGTTTTCCAGCCCGGTCGACCTGCCGACGGTGGAGTGGCTGCTCGACGACGACCCGCTGGACCCGCTGGCGGTACTGGTCGACAAGTCGATGATCCAGGCCGAGCCGCACGCCTCGGGCACCACGTACCGGATGCTGGACCCGATCCGGGCGTACGCGGCCCGCCGGCTGGTCGACGCGGGTGAGGAGCAGGCGGCCCGCGACCGGCACGTGGCCTGGTCCTTGCACGCCTTGCAGAAGGCGCACCTGGGCACCGACGGGCGGCCGGTGACACTGTCGCTGTACACCCTCGACCCCCTTGCTGACGAGCTGCGGGCGGCTCTGCGGTGGACTGCCACCGGTGGCAGTGCGCGTGCCGGCCTGCAGATCGCTGGCGGTCTGGATCAGTGGTGGCGCGAGCGCGGGCTGGCTCGGGAGGGCCGGCTGTGGCTGTTCCGCCTGTACGGCCGGATCGCGGAGACCGGGGAGCCCATCCCGGAGGCCGAGCTGGCGGCGGCGTACCACATGCACTCGCTGCATGCCGGCGCCGACGGCGAATTCGCCGAGGAGCTGCGGTTCTCCCAGCGGGCCGAGGGTGCGGCGCGCCGGGCCGGCGACGCCGGCCTGCTGGCGCGGGTCCTCGCGGGGCGGGGCGCGCCTCTGGTCGACATGGGCCAGTACGCGGACGCCGAGCGCGCCTGCCGCGAGGTGATCGAGTGGGCGAGCACCAGCGGCGCGTCCGGCGACGCCCTGCTGGCCGTCTACACCCTCGCGGAGCTGCTGTGGCAGCGCGGCTCCCTCGACGAGGCAGCCGACGTGCTGGGCGCCGCGCGGCTGGTGGAGGCGTCTCGGCCGGCCGAGCGGGGCCGGCGCAGCGTCGACTTCCTGCTCGGCATGGTCGCCCTCGGTCGCGGTGACCTGGTGGCCGCGCACGACCACCTGGTCGTTGCCCTGCGCTCGCGGATGTTGTACGGCTACCACAGCCGCGCCTGCGACGCGATCAGCGCGATCGCCGTCCGGTGTGGGCTGGGCGGCGACCACCGCACGGCGGCGCGGCTGTTCGGCGCGGCGCAGGCGACCCGATCGCAGTTGCGCAGCGCGCCCGGCATCTACAGCCCGTACTGGGCGGAGCGGCAGGCCGCCGTCCGCCTGGTTCTCGGAGACGCCTCGTTCGACGAGGCGTACGCCGAAGGCGACACCCTCACGCTGGAGGAAGCCGCCGAGGAGGCCCTGGCTGTCGAGCACCCGGATCTGGCGGTCGGCTCCCCACGCTTCGCGGCCTGAGTCGAGGCGGCCCCCGGGCAGCGGTCCCGGGGCCACCGACCGGCCTATGGCAGCAGCTGCTCGGCGCGGTCCAGGTCGGACTGGGTGGCCACGACGCTGCCGAATGCCTTGACCGCCTGGTAGTACGTCCACGCGAGCGAGAGGCACGCGGGGCGCACGGCGACGTTGTACGTGCCGCACTTGCGCTTTAGGTCTGAGTAGAAGGCACTGTCGACCCGGGCCTTGTTCGCGTCGAACTGCCCGGCGTCCTTGTAGTTGCGGTATCCGAAGTCGTGGCGGTGGCACGACAGCCGGAAGTCGAACCCGAGCGGGTTGTCGGGGCTGGACGAGCAGTAGTCCGTCGACCAGTTGAACGCGTACGCGGCCCAGGCGCCCTGGTTGGAGCGGGCGGAGTTCCACGTGTTGTAGCTGGTGGTGTTGGCCTGGGTCCAGCTGGCGAGGACGGCCGTCTTGTCGGCTGGTGCGGCGACGGCGGGCTGGGCCAGTCCAAAGACTGTGGCGAGGGCGGCGGCGAGGATGATCGCGATCCGACGGGACATGGCGTTTTCCTCCCGAAGGTGACCCATTGTGTGGGTCAGGTGCCACTCAGTGTCGAGGCATAGGCTCGCGCCGATCTGTAGGCAAGGTTGATCTTTAGCGTCAGATGCGAAAATAGACGGGTGCCCCGGACGGTCGGTCCGGGGCACCCGCGGTGAGGTCAGCCGACTATCGCTGGTGGCGACGGTGGGCCTTCGTTCCAGATGCGGTCCAGTGCGGTCACGTAGTACGTGTACCGCTTGCCCCGTTCGGCGGTCGGGTCCACGAAGGACGTGCCGCGCACGGTGCCGAGGAGGTGTGCGGCGTCGGCGAGCCCGCACCGGCCCGGCAGGCTGATGCCGTCGAAGCGGTAGACCGCGTACGACGTGGCGCGCCCGAGCGGCAGGAACCAGCTGAGCTTGACGCCCTCGGCGGTCCGGGACGCCCGCTTCACCACCGGGAAGAGCAGCGGCTTGCTGGGCAGGTGCGCCATCGTCGGCACCAGGGTCGGTCGGGAGTAGTGCTCGGCCGCGTAGATGTCGGTGGCGCCGAGCTTGTTCCGGCGTACCTGCACCGCGCTGAAGTGCACGTTCCCGGCGACTTCCGGATAGTCCCGGTTGAAGGTCAGGTGCTTGGACATCTCCGCCGGATCCTGCCAGGCGGCCGGCTGCCCCACCTCACCGATCTTGTAGTCGGCCTGCCCGATGTAGAGCTGCACCCGGGTGCCCTTGACCACGTCGGCCCACCAGGGCACCAGCTTGGCGTAGTCGGCGACGGCCAGCCCGATGTTCCAGTAGATCTGGGGGAGGATGTAGTCGATCCACTCTTCCTTGACCCACTTGCGGGTGTCCGCGAAGTTCGCCTCGTACGACTGCGTCCCGTTGGTGTCGGAGCCGAGCGGGTCGGCGGCCTTGTTGCGCCAGATACCGAACGGGCTCACGCCGAACTTCACCCACGGCTTGGCTGCCTTGACCTTGGCCCCAAACTCCTGGACGAGCAGGTCGATGTTGTTTCGCCGCCAGTCGGCCTTGTTGGTGAAGCCCTCGCCGTACTGCTCGAACGTCGCCGCGTCGGGATAGTCCTGCCCGGCGACCGGGTACGGGTAGAAGTAGTCGTCGAAGTGCACGGCATCGATGTCGTACTTGAGCACCGCGTCCATCATCGCCGTCTGCACGAACTGCCGGACCTCGGGAATGCCCGGGTTGTAGTACAGGCGGGAGCCGGCCGCGTTGACCGGGTAGGCGACCGCCCAGTCCGGGTGCTGGCGCACCGGGTGGTTGGGCGCGAGCTTGTCGATGTCGGCGGCGGCTCCCTGCGGCATGGAGATCCGGTAGGGGTTGAACCAGGCGTGGAACTCCAGGTTGCGCTTGTGTGACTCCTCGACCAGGAACGCCAGCGGATCCCAGCCCGGGGAGGCGCCGTCCCGGGCGCCGGTCAGCCACTCCGACCACGGCTCGTACGGCGACGGCCAGAACGCGTCCGCCGTCGGCCGGATCTGCACGATCACCGCGTTGTGGTTGAGCCGCTGGGCCAAGTCCAGCCAGCCCAGATACTCGGCCTTCAGCTTCTCCTCTGCCTGGCCTGGCGCGCTGGGCCAGTCGATGTTGGCGACGCTGGCGATCCACATCGCCCGTAGCTGCCGCTTCGGCGTGGCCGGGTCCGGCGCGCACGCCTGTGACCCACCGGCCCGCGCCGCCTCAACGTGCGCGGTCGGCGCGGCGCTCGCTGGCGCGGCCACCACGAGGCCGCCGCTCACCAGCGTCGCCGCGACGAGCGCGGCTCGCAGTCGACCCATCGGGTACTCCTTCCGTCAACATCCGCCAACAAGACGTACGCAATCAGAAGGAAATTTTCACAACCGGCCGCCGTTCGCAAGGGGGTCCAGGGTTTTCCCCCGATGTCGCGGGTTGCGAGCCGGGCGCACTCTGGACCCATGGGACGTTTCCTGGCCTGGACCGCAGCTGCCATCGTCGCGACGGTGGCAGTGGGGTGGCTCGCGATCGCGCTGCTCAAGGCGCTGATCGGGGTCGCCGTTTACGTGATCGTCGGCGCGGCCGTCATCGGCGGCGGCATCTACCTGTATCAGAAGGGCAAGCGCGCGCTTTCCCGTGACACGAGGACCCGGCGGCGCATCGAGGCGGCCGCGACGACATACCGCCAGCGCACGCGCTGACAGAGGCCGCCGCGGCCAGCGCGCTCTGTTAGATGATCGTCCAGGTATCGCCGGAGGTGAGCAGCCCAGCGAGCTGCTCCTCCGGGGTGCCGGTGGCTTTCGCCTTGGCGGCCTCGGTCTGGCTGTTCACCAGGTTGTCGTAAGACGGGCGTGACACCTGGCGGAACACGCCGATCGGCGTGTTGCGCAGGTCTTCGCCCGGCAGCCGGGAGAGGGCGAAGGCGTACGCCGGATCGGCCACACCCGCGTCGTGCACCACGATGTCGTGGGGTGACACCGACGCGGTCTCGCGCACCTCCAGCCCGAAGCCGCCCGGCGGGTGCACGACGCAGAACTGCCCGTCCTTGCCACTGAGCTGGCCGGTCGGCTCGCGAGCAGCGCCGAAGATGATCGGCTGGCCGTGCTCCAGGCGGATCAGGTAGTCGTCGCGCGTGCCAGCGTCCTTGAGCTCGTCGAACGCGCCATCGTTGAAGATGTTGCAGTTCTGGTAGATCTCCACGAACGCGGAGCCCTCGTGCTCGGCGGCGGCCCGCAGCACCGACTGGAGGTGCTTACGGTCGGAGTCGATCGTGCGGGCTACGAACGTCGCCTCGGCGCCGAGCGCGAGCGACAGCGGGTTGAACGGCGAGTCCGCCGAGCCCACCGGCGTCGACTTGGTGATCTTGCCAAGCTCGGAGGTGGGCGAGTACTGACCCTTGGTCAGCCCGTAGATCCGGTTGTTGAAGAGCAGGATCTTGAGGTTGACGTTGCGGCGCAGCGCGTGGATCAGGTGGTTGCCGCCGATCGACAGCGCGTCGCCGTCGCCCGTGACCACCCAGACCGACAGATCGGGTCGGCTCACCGAGAGGCCGGTGGCGATCGCCGGCGCCCGCCCGTGGATCGAGTGCAGGCCATACGTGTTCATGTAGTACGGGAAGCGCGAGGAGCAGCCGATCCCGGAGACGAACACGATCCGCTCGCGCGGGATGCCCAGCTCCGGCATGAACGACTGGACGGCGGCGAGGATCGCGTAGTCACCGCAGCCCGGGCACCAGCGCACCTCCTGGTCGGACTTGAAGTCCTTCATCGTCAGCTTCACGGCTACTGGCGCCGCTGACGCGTCGCGACTGGCCATTCTTGCCTCATCCATTTTTAACGACGTCCTCCAGCATGGACTCCAGCTCAGCGGCGGTGAACGGGAGACCGCGGACCTTGTTGTAGGGGATCGCGTCGATCAGGTAGCGGGCCCGGATGACGTGGGCGAGCTGCCCCAGGTTCATCTCCGGGATGACGACGCGGTCGTAGCTGCGCAGCACCTCGCCGAGGTTGCCCGGCAGCGGCGCGAGGTGGCGCAGGTGCGCCTGGGCCACTGAGTGCCCGCGCTGGCGCAGCGCCCGGCAGGCGGCACCGATGGGCCCGTAGGTCGAGCCCCACCCGAGTACCAGCACGCGGGCGCCGCCGTCCGGGTCTTCGATCTCCACGTCGGGCACCTGGATCGCCTCGATGCGGGCGGCGCGGGTGCGGACCATGAAGTCGTGGTTGGCCGGGTCGTACGAGATGTCGCCGGTCTTGTCGGCCTTCTCCAGGCCGCCGATGCGGTGCTCCAGCCCCGCCGTGCCCGGGATCGCCCACGGCCGGGCAAGGGTCTGCGGGTCGCGCAGGTACGGCAGGAAGGTGGTGCCGTCTTCGCCGTTCGGCGCGGTGGCGAACTCGACGGCTAGGTCGGGGAGCGACTCGACGTCGGGCAGCAGCCACGGCTCCGAGCCGTTGGCGACGTAGTTGTCGGAGAGCAGGATCACCGGCGTGCGGTGGGTCAGGGCGATCCGGGACGCCTCGATGATCGCGTGGAAGCAGTCGGACGGCGACTTCGGGGCGATCACCGCGACCGGTGCCTCGCCGTGGCGGCCGAAGAGCGCCATGTTGAGGTCGGCCTGCTCGGTCTTGGTCGGCATGCCGGTGGACGGTCCGGCCCGCTGCACGTCGACGATGACCAGCGGCAGCTCCAGCGCCACGGCCAGCGAGATCGTCTCGCCCTTGAGCGCCACGCCCGGGCCGCTCGTCGTGGTGATGCCGAGCGCGCCACCGTACGCGGCACCGAGCGTCGCGCCGATCGCGGCGATCTCGTCTTCGGCCTGCATGGTCGTGATGCCGAACCGCTTGTGCTTGCTCAGCTCGTGCAGGATGTCGGACGCGGGGGTGATCGGGTAGGCGCCGAGGAAGACCGGCAGCTTCGACCGCACCGCGCTCGCGACGATGCCGAGGGCGAGAGCCGCGTTGCCGGTGATGTTGCGGTAGGTGCCGGGCGGCATCTTGGCCGGCTTGACCTCGTACCGGACGGCGAAGTCTTCGGTGGTCTCGCCGAAGTTCCAGCCGGCCTTGAACGCGGCGATGTTGGCGCTCACCAGCTCCGGCCGAGCGGCGAACTTGCGCTCCAGGAAGGTGATCGTCGACTCGTACGGCCGCGAGTACATCCAGGAGAGCAGGCCGAGGGCGAACATGTTCTTCGCGCGCTCGGCGTCCTTCTTCGACACGTCGTGGTCGGCGAGCGCGCCCACGGTCATGCTCGTCAGGCCCACCGGGTGCACGGAGTATCCGTCGAGCGACCCGTCTTCGAGCGGGTTGGCGGCGTATCCGACCTTGGCCAGGTTGCGCTTGGTGAACTCGTCGGTGTTGACGATGATGTCGGCGCCGCGCGGCAGATCGCCCAGGTTGGCCTTCAGCGCCGCCGGGTTCATCGCGACCAGGACGTTCGGCGCGTCACCCGGTGTCAGAATGTCGTAATCGGCGAAGTGCACCTGGAAGCTGGACACGCCGGGCAGGGTGCCGGCGGGCGCGCGGATCTCGGCGGGGAAGTTGGGCAGCGTGGAGATATCGTTGCCGAGCTGGGCGGTCTCCGAGGTGAACCGGTCTCCGGTGAGCTGCATGCCGTCGCCTGAGTCGCCAGCGAAGCGGATGACCACCCGATCGAGCTGGCGGACCTGCTTGGTCACTGACCTCTGACCTCCTTGCGTGCCGGCGGCGGCGGGATTCGCACGTCGATGGGCCGGCCCGCTCTCTCTGTCGTCCACCAAAGAGCGTACGTCGAAGACTTAGGTGATCCTGACCCCTGGTCCGCCTGATGGGCACCCCTATCGTCCCTCCGTTAGCTAGATCACGGGTACGCTCCGTTCGTGGCCGGTTATCTCGGGTCGTACGCGACGCTCGGGTTGCTGTTGCTCGCCAGCGTCGTGGTCTTCGTGGGCGCCTTTTCGGCCAACCGGCTGCTGCGCCCGGCCAACCCCGCCGAGCCGCCCGGAAAGCGCGAGACCTACGAGTGCGGCGTCGACCCGGTGGGCGGCGACTGGGCGCAGGCACAGATCCGCTATTACGTCTATGCGTACCTTTATGTCCTTTTTGCGGTCGAGGCGGTGTTCCTGTTCCCGTGGGCGGTGATCTTCGACCGGCCAGGCTTCGGCGCGACGACCGTTGTCGAGATGGCGATCTTCGTGGCCGTGCTCGCGCTCGGCATCCTCTACGCCTGGCGCAAACGCATCCTGACCTGGACCTAGCGTGATCGCGTGATCGATCTGCGCCTCGGGGCCCGTACGTTCGCGCCTGGCGAGCTGGTCGTGATGGCGATCGTGAACCGTACGCCCGACTCGTTCTACGACCGTGGCGCCACGTTCGCCGCGGACGCTGCGCTGCGCGCGGTCGCGCACGCCGTCGCCGAGGGCGCGGACATCGTCGACATCGGCGGGGTCAAGGCCGGCCCTGGGCCGGACGTCGACGTCTCCGAGGAGATCCACCGCACGGTCGGCACGATCGCGGCGGTCCGCACCGAATTCCCGGAGATCGTCATCTCCATCGACACGTGGCGGTCGGAGGTAGCGGTCGAGGCGATCGCCGCCGGCGCCGACCTGCTCAACGACACCTGGGCGGGCGCCGACCCGCGGCTCGCGGAGGTGGCCGCCACGACCGGCGTCGGGCTGGTCTGCGCGCACGCCGGCGGGCTCAGCCCGCGGACCCGGCTGCACCGGGCCGCGTACGCCGATGTCATCGCCGACGTGATCGCGACCGTCACGCGCCTCGCCGAGCGTGCGGTGGCTCTGGGCGTACGCCGGGACGGCATCCTGATCGACCCGGCACACGACTTTGGCAAGAACACCCGGCACTCACTGGAGTTGACCCGGCGGCTCGACGAGCTCGTGGCGACCGGCTGGCCGGTACTGGTGGCGCTCTCGAACAAGGACTTCATCGGGGAGACCCTCGACGTTCCGGTGGACGAGCGGCTCTCGGGCACGCTCGCCGCGACCGCGGTCTCCGCCTGGCAGGGTGCCCGGGTCTTCCGGGCCCACCAAGTACGGCAGACGCGGCAGGTGCTCGACATGGTGGCCGCGATCAGGGGTGACCGCCAGCCCGCCGTCTCCCGCCGGGGCCTCGCCTAGGGCCTGGCGCGGCGCCATTTGGCGGAATGCCGGGGTGGCGGGGTCGCCGCGCCAGCCGCGTCATGCCACGATCGGTCTATGGGTCAGGTACTCCTCCTCGTGGTCGTGGCGCTGACCGTCGCCGCGGTGGTCTTTGGCGTCACCGTGCTGGTCACCGGAGGCGATCCCGCGCTCGGCGCGGTCGAGCCCGACGGCCGGTCGGTGCCCCTGCCGGGCAGCAGGCCACTGCTCGAGTCCGACGTGGCGGCGGTGCGGTTCGACACGACCGTCCGGGGCTACCGGATGGCCCAGGTCGACCAGGCGCTGCGCCGTGCGGCGTACGACATCGGATACAAGGACGAGCTGATCGGCGTGCTGGAGGCCGAGGTCGTCGCGCTGCGCGAGGGCCGCGCCAGCGACGCTGACGTGCTGCGCCGGGCCCGCGAGGCGGCGCTGGTGCCGGCCGCCGTCGGCGCCGGCGGCGAGAGGCCCCACGGCGACGGCCTCGTCGACCTCGGCGAGATCAGCCTGGGCACCCCGGGCGGCCTGGCGCCGCGCGACGAGGTGCCGCCGACGGAGAAGCCCGAGCCCGAGTCGAAGGGCGAGCCCGCCGCCAGGGTCGAGGAGGCCAGGGTCGAGGAGGCCAGGGTCGAGGAGGCCAAGGTCGCGGCGGACGACGACCGGGACGGTGACGCGGGCAGCGCCCCTGCCGGCGCTCCCGACGACGCGCCCGCCGTTGACGAGCCGCCGGCGCGCCCGTGACCGCGCCAACTGGCGCTCGCTGCGCTCCCTCCGTTTCGTGGCGGCTGCGGGCGGCGCGCCCCCCAAGCTCCCTCGACTCCGGGCCGGCTGCGGTAGGCGGCGTATGACCGGGGCAGACTCGGCCGACGAGCTGCGCGCCGCCGCGCAGCCCGGCGCCGGCGAGGTCACGGCCACCGTGATCGTCAACGCGCCGGCGCACCGCGTATTCGACGCGTTCACGGCGTGGGAGCGGCAGTCCGAGTGGATCCCGTTTACCCGGGTCCGGGTGGTCGAGGGCGACGGCGGCGAGGGCAGCCTGGTCGAGGCGGTCACCGCGGTCGGCCCGGCCGTCCTGCGCGACGAGATGCGGGTGGTGCGGCTCGACCGGCCATACGAGGTGCGCGTCGTGCACTGCGGCAAGCTCCTGCGCGGACCGGGCGTCCTGCGCTGCACCCAGATGGATCGCGACCGCACCCAGGTGGTGTGGCACGAGTGGTTCCACCTGCCCGGCGGCATCGCCGGTCGGGTGGCGTGGCCCGTGCTGTGGCCAGGCTCCAAGGTGAGCCTGACACAGGCGCTGAAGAAGTTCGCACGTCTGGTCGAGGCAGGGCAGATCTAGTGAGCGACCTGGTGATGGGGGCCGACGGGCTGGCCCGCTGCGGCTGGGGCGCGCGCACTCCGGAGTACGCGCTCTACCACGACGACGAGTGGGGCAAGCCGGTTCGCGGCGACGACCCGCTCTTCGAAAAGATCTGCCTTGAGGCGTTCCAGTCGGGCCTGTCGTGGCTGACGATCCTGCGCAAGCGCGAGGCGTTCCGAGTGGCGTTCGACCGATTCCACATCGAGACGGTGGCAAAGTACCGCGAGGCCGATGTCGATCGGCTGCTGGGCGACGCGGGCATCGTGCGCAACCGCGCCAAGATCGAGGCAGCGATACGCAACGCGCGGGCGGCGCTCGACCTGCCCGACGGGCTGGCGACGCTGCTGTGGTCGTTCGCGCCGCCGCCCCGCGCCAAGCGGCCGCGCTCGTTCGCCGAGGTGCCCGCCTTCACGCCAGAGTCCACGGCGATGGCCAAGGCCCTGAAGAAGCACGGGTTCCGGTTCGTGGGCCCCACCACGGCGTACGCCCTGATGCAGGCGACCGGGATGGTCGACGACCACCTCGCCGGCTGTCACGCGTCCGTCCCGTGATGAGATTGCGGGCATGGCGCAGTGGGCGGTGGTGATCTCCGATGAAAGGCACGAGGCGGAGCGTCTGTTCCACCACGACACACTGGAGCTGACCGGCCTGGAAGGGCCCGAGCGTCCCGCCACCGGAGACGACGTGCTGGTGGTTGCCGGGCGCGAGCAGCCCGGCGTGGTGGCGATGGGCCGGGTGGTGCCGAGCGCCGCCGACGAGCACGACCCCGACGACCCGGAGCCGGGCGGTGACGGGCCCGGGCCGCTGGTCGTCCGGTACCTGCGGCGCAGCTTCGACGAGCCGGTGCCCACCGGGCGGCTCGCGATGGCTGCCCCGGTGAGCCGGCTCGACGCCGACACCTACCGCGAGCTCGCCGACCAGGTGCGGCCGCCGGCCGACCGGCAGACCTGGATGGTGAGCCTCGACCTGCCGATCGAGGCCTCCACGCCGGCCGAGGCGGTGCGCCTCTTCTGGTCGTACGTCATGGAGCTGGGGCCGCGCGAGCTGCCGACGTTCGTGTCACCAGCCGGCGACGAGCTGGCGATGCAGGCGTTCGTACTGGGCGAAGAGGCCAACCTCGACCCCGAAGAAGACGAGGACGAGTAGCGCTTACGCGCCGAGGAACGTGGGCTTCTGCTTGGCCACGAAGGCCGCCGTCGCCTGGCGGTGGTCGGCCGTCGCGCCGCAGATCGCCTGCGCCTGCGCCTCGGCTGCCAGCGCCTCGGAGAGCGTGCCGGCGTCGCCCACCGAAAGCTGCCGCTTGATCGCTCCGTACGCCACGGTCGGCCCGCTCGCCAGCCGCGCGGCCAGCTCCTGTGCGGCCGGCAGCACCTGTTCGTCGTCGTCCAGGAGCGTGGTGAGCAGACCCAGCCGCTGCGCCTCGTCAGCCTTTACGGGCTGGGCGAGCATCAGCAGCTCGATCGCCTTGGCATGGCCGACGAGCCGGGGCAGCGACCAGGACGCGCCGGTGTCGGCGGCCAGCCCCACGTTGGTGAACGCCATGAGGAACGCGGTCTTCGGCCCGCCGATCCGGAAGTCGGCGAGGAAGGCGAGCGACGCCCCGGCCCCGGCCGCCATCCCGCGTACCGCGGCGACCACCGGCTTGGGCATGTTCGCGAGCATCGAGGCGATGGGGTTGTAGTGCGCGCGGACCGTGTGCAGCGGGTCGATCGTGCCGGACTCCAGGGTGGCCACATGCTCGCGCAGGTCCTGCCCGACGCAGAAGGCCCGCCCGGCGCCCGCCAGCACCACAGCGCGGCAGGTGCGGTCGCGTTCGAGGTCGGCGAGCGTGTCCCGGAGGGCCTCCTTGAGCGCTACGTCGAGCGAGTTCATCGACTCGGGGCGGTTCAGCGTCAAGGTCACGACGGCGTCGGTGCGCTCGACGAGCAGGGGCTCACTCACGGTGTCAGCCTTTCTTGTGGTCCAGGCAGAGATCCACGTACCGGTCGGCGGCCGGGCGCAGGCGGGCCGCGTGCCGGTCGAAGAACGACGCCGCGGCGGCACCGGCCCACCGTTCGGGCAGCAGGGCGGGCGGGAGCTGCGGGTCGCGGAACAGAAAGTTACGCCACGCGTGCACCAGCCGGAACCGCGCCGCGTACGCCTCCTCGTCGCTGCTGCGAGCGGTGACCTGCGCGACGAGCTCGCGGTGCTCGCCGACGAATCGCTCGTACGCCGAGCCGATCTCACCCAGGTCCCAGGCCCGGCGCACCACGCCCATGGCGCCCGCGCCGCCCATCGCGTGGCTGGCGGTGAACCGCTCGTACCGCAGCCCGGTCTCGTTCAACAGGCCGTCGACGTCTTCACCGGGCCGGGGCGCCACCCAGGTGTGCTCGCCGAGCATCCCGTACCCGAGGTAGGAGAGATTGGCGGCCAGCCGCTGCCGGTCGCGCCGCGTCGCGGGTGGCTCCAGGACGATGAGATCGAACCGGCCGTCCCAGTTGATCTTTCCGGTGCGGTAAATCCTGGCGGCCGCTTCGTCGAGCCGGCGCGCCGCTTTTCCGGTCAACCCGTACCCCGGGCCGGTGGAAAGCCGTAGCGGATGAAGCCACCCTTGCCGCACCATACGGGACACTGCGGTCCGTACCGCCGGAGCCGCGATCCCGAGCGGCGAGAGCAGCCTGACCAGGGCGGCAACCGGCGCGCGCCCACCCCGCTGGCGCAAGTAATCGCCATAGAGATCGAAGAGGGCGGACCGTGCCTGCATGACGGGACATTGTGACAGCGAAATACAGGATAAGCTAGATGCTGTCACATCAATCCCGCTTCAGTTTGGGTCCAGCGGTGTTCATCAGGGAAAATCGTTGGTCGGCACCGCGGGCCGTGAGCGCGGTGACGCCGACGAAGTGGCTGTGGGGAAACCCACCGACCCTGGTTTTAGAGGTCTGAGGGGAGACAACATGGCGGCGATGAAGCCGCGGACGGGCGACGGTCCGCTGGAGGTCACCAAGGAGGGCCGGGGCATCGTCATGCGGGTTCCGCTGGAGGGTGGTGGCCGGCTCGTCGTCGAGATGACTCCCGACGAGGCGAACGCGCTCGGTGACGCGCTGAAGGCCGCCGCCGGCTAGCCAATACGCATAAGGGCCCGCCGGCGCGGCAGCGTGGCAGCGCCGGCGGGCCTCTGTGTCAAGATCCTGGAGGTACACCCGGCGTGCAGCCCATACGCGTCGCGGCGCAGCCGACCGCCGAGCGGACCCTGGTCCTGCCGGTGCTCCCCGGTGCCGCGCTTTCCGACACCGCGCTCCCCGTCACCGACGAGGTGCGCGCTGAGGCGGCCGTCCTCCTCACGGAGGCGACCGATGCCGGTGCAGCGGGCACCGTCCAGGTGCTCGCCCGGCCGCTGCGCACCCCCAGGTGCCTGGTGCTGGCGGGCGTCGGGAGCGGTGACGAGACCGGCTGGCGGGCCGCCGGAGCCGCTGTCAGCAGGGCGGTCACCGCTGAGACGTCGATCACGGTAGCGATGCCGGCTGATGCCAGTCAGGAGGCGGTACGCGGGCTGGCCGAGGGGCTGTGGCTGGCGGCATACACGTTCCGGGTACCCGGCGACGACTCGGTGGCCGCCGGCCCCGAGGTCACGATCGCGGTCGCGGAGCCTGACCGGTACTCGGCCGTGCTGGAAGCCGCCCGCGTCACGGTCGAAGCCACGCTCTTCGCCCGTGACCTGACCAACATGCCGTCGTCCATCAAGGGCCCCGAGTGGCTCGCCAGCGAGATCCGCACGGCCGCCACCGGGCGCCCCGGCGTCACGGTCTCGGTCCGGGAGCCCGACCAACTGGCCTCCGAGGGCTTCGGCGGCATCCTCGCCGTGGGCGGTGGGTCGGCGCGCGGCCCGCGCCTGGTCGAGCTCGCTTGGCAGCCGCCCACCGCGCGGACCCACGTCGTGCTGGTCGGCAAGGGCATCACGTTCGACACCGGCGGCATCTCGATCAAGCCGGTAGACGGCATGAAGCTCATGCGCAAAGACATGGGCGGCGCCGCGGCGATCATCGCCGCCACGCTAGGCGCCGCCGCGCTCCAGTTGCCGGTACGCGTCACCGCGCTCGCGCCGCTCGCCGAGAACATGGTGAGCGGGTCGGCGTTCCGCCCCGGCGACGTGGTGCGCCACTACGGCGGCATGACCAGCGAGTCGACCAACTCCGACGCCGAGGGGCGGCTCGTGCTCGCCGACGCCCTCGTGTACGCGGTGCGGCGCCTGGCGCCCGACCTGCTGATCGACCTCGCGACGCTGACCGGCGCCAACGCCGTCGCCCTGGGCAGGCGCACCGCGGCCGTCTACAGCGACAGCGACGCCCTGGCCGACGCCCTGATCGCCGCCGCCGGTGAGGCAGGCGAGCAAGCGTGGCGGATGCCGCTGCCCGCCGACTACATCGAGTACTTGGGCAGCGACATCGCCGACCTGCTCAGCTATTCGGACCGGGGCGCCTCGTCGGTGACCGCCGCCCTGTACCTGCGCGAGTTTGCCGGCGACATGCGCGACCGCTGGCTGCACGTGGACATGTCGGCTCCATCGTGGGCAGACGCCGCCGACGGCGAGCTCGCCAAGGGCGCCACCGGCTGGGGGGTCCGCACCCTTCTGCGCTGGCTAGCCACGCTGTAATTCTGGCTCGCACGCCTGGGAAGAATTCTGGCTCGCACGCCTGGGAAGAATTCTGGCTCGCACGCCTGGGAAGCGCGCTCGCTAACGCCGGATGGCGGTCAGGAGGCCCTCACCGGTCGGCAGGAGGGCAGAGATCCAGTCGTCTGACTCCCGCACCGCCTTGACCACCTCGCGGATCGTCACGGTCTCCAGGTCGCGGGCGGCCGGGTCGCCGATCCGCCCACCGGCCAGCGCGCCGTTGAGCGCCAGGATGCCGCCCGGCCGCAGCAACCGGCCGGCCGCGTCGACACAAGCGCCGTACTCGGCGGCGTCGGCGTCGACGAACACCATGTCGTACACCCCGTCGGCCAGCCGCGGCAGCACGTCGAGCGCCCGGCCGGTGATGATCCGGGTACGCGACGGCGCGAACCCGGCCTCCATGAAGATTCGCTTGGCGATCCGCTGGTGCTCGTTTTCCACGTCGATGGTCGTCAGAACCCCGTCCGGGCGCATGCCGCGCAGCAGCCATACGCCGCTGACGCCGGTGCCCGTGCCGATCTCGACCACGGCGCGGGCGCTGCCGGCGGCGGCGAGCAGCCGGAGCGCCGCCCCCGCGCCGGGCGCCACCGGGACCAGTCCGACCTCGCGCGCCAGAGTTCGTGCGGTCTGCACGACCAGGTCTTCCGCGACGTACCCCTCCGCGAATTGGAGCGCCTGCGCAGTCAACAAACCGCCAGAGCGAGCGACCGTTGTGATAGCGAACCTCCTGCGGCGGGTACCGTCGAGGTTTCAGCCTAGCGGCGATCGGCCCCGCCGACGCATCCACTGAATGCTTCTCGGCTATCCGTGCAATCCTGGAAGCAAGCGCCGTCCCCGGCCGGCGCCGGGAGTGGACTGGGAGGCCCCAACGTGACCGACGGCTGGAACTGGCGCCAGCCCGGCGGCGCACCGGCACCGGCAGGCCCGCCGTCGCCGGCTCCGCCGGCGCAGACCCGTACCGATGCCGGTTCGCCCTGGTGGTCCGACGCGCTCGCCGACCCGTGGCGGGACCCGTACGCTCCAGCCGCCGTGGTGGTCCGCCCGCCGGACGCCCCCGCCACCGCCCCTGAGCCGGTCACCGATCCAGACGGGGCGTCACCGCGCGGGATGCTGCCCGTGGTCCTGATCGCCGTCTTCGCCGCGCTGCTCGCCGGTTCGCTCGGCGGCGCTCTGGGATACGCGTTCGCGGTCCGCGGCGGCGTCGATGGCGGCACCGTGCTCGGATCCACGGACAATGAGGCCCCGGCTGTCGCCCAGCGTCCACCGGACTCGCTGGCGGGCGTCGCCGAGCGGGTCTCGCCGAGCGTGGTGACCGTCCGGGCACCCGCCGCCGGTGGTCTCAGCGTCGGCTCCGGGTTCGTGGCGACCGAAGACGGGTACGTGATCACGAACGACCACGTCGTCGAGGGCACGAGCGGTCCGGCCACGATCGTCTTCAGCGACGGCTCGACGGCGACCGGCTCGGTTGTCGGGCACGACGCCGAGTCCGACATCGCTGTGATCAAGGTGTCCCGCCCCAACCTGGTGCCGGTGCAGTTCGGCGACTCGGACGCGATCGCGGTCGGTGACCCGGTGCTGGCGTTCGGCTCGCCGCTCGCCCTGGCCAACACCGTCACCTCCGGCATCGTCAGCGCGCTCGACCGCACCATCCAGTCCGGCGAGCCGGGTGGCCAGGTGCGGTACTACGCGGCGATCCAGACCGACGCAGCGGTCAACCAGGGCAACTCGGGCGGGCCGCTGGTCGACGGTGCTGGCCGGGTGGTCGGCGTCAACTCGGTGATCAAGTCGTTGGCCGCGGACGAGGAGGAAGCCGGCAACATCGGCCTCGCGTTCGCTATCCCGATCAACCAGGCGAAACGGGTCGCGCAGGACATCATCGACACCGGTAAGGCTCGCCGCACCGTGATCGGCGCCACGGTCGCGGAGGCGACGCGGGCCCCGGGCGGCGGCGTACGCCTCGCCGCCATCGACGCGGGCGGCCCGGCGGCTGCCGGGGGTCTCAAGGTCGGAGACGTGCTGACCAGGCTCGACGGCCGGCCACTGGAGCAGGGCACCGACCTGATCGCGCTGGTGCGCAAGTACGCGCCGGGCTCCGTGGTCACGGTCGAGTACCGTCGCGGCAGCGCCAAGCAGACGGCCTCGGTGACGCTGGCGGCAGACGCCAAGTAAGCGAACCCGAATGCGGGTCGGCCACCGCCGTGGCCGACCACGACTCCAACCAGGATCGCGAACCGCCGAAGTTAGGGCGTACTCTTGCCCCGCGGCAGGAGAAGGAGGGCCACCAGGTGTTCGAGAATCTGAACTGGTGGGAGATCGGTGCGCTGCTGTTGCTGGCGTTGCTGATCTTCGGTGACAAGCTGCCTAACGTGATCTCCGACGGCTTGCGGATGCTACGCAACCTGCGCGGGATGGCCCGCAACGCGACCACCGATCTGAGCCGTGAGCTGGGCACCGACATCCAGCTCGAAGACCTGCACCCGAAGGCCTTCATCCGCAAGCACCTGCTGAGCGAGGAAGACGAAGCGGCGATCCGCCGCCCGCTGCAGGGCGTCTACGACTCGGTCAAGTCAGACCTCAACGGCGTCAAGACCGACCTCGACGGCGTGCGGGACGAGTTGAAAGACGTTGCCTCGTCCGCCGACTTCCGCAAGGTCGAGCCGGCGCCGGAGCCGCGTCAGATCGCCAGAAGCTTCGACGCCGACGCGACGTAGAGCCCGTTACCGGGGCTTCAGGCCCAGGGGCTTGCCGACCAACGACTCCCTGCGTACGGCCAAACGGTCCGCGACCGCAGAGAGCGCCACCGCCGCCGGCGCCTCCGGGTCGGCGAGCACGATCGGCATACCGGCGTCGCCCGCCTCGCGCACCCGCGTGTCGAGCGGCACCTGCCCGAGCAGCGGCACCGTGGCACCCACCGTGCGGGTCAGCGACTCGGCCACCGTGGCGCCGCCGCCCGAGCCGAAGATCTCCATCCGCTCGCCGGTCGGCAGCTCCAGCCACGACATGTTTTCGATCACGCCCACGAGCCGCTGGTGCGTCTGGAGCGCGATCGCGCCGGCCCGCTCGGCCACCTCGGCGGCGGCGGTCTGCGGGGTCGTGACGATGAGAATCTCGGCGTTCGGCAGGAGCTGAGCCAGGGAGATCGCCACATCGCCCGTGCCCGGGGGCAGATCGAGCAGGAGTACGTCCAGGTCGCCCCAGTACACGTCGGCGAGGAACTGCTGAAGCGCCCTGTGCAGCATCGGCCCGCGCCAGACGACGGCCGCGTTGCCGGCGGTGAACATGCCGATCGAGATGACCTTCACACCGTGGGCCTCCGGCGGCATGATCATGTCTTCGACGCGGGTGGGGCTGCCGTCCGTGCCGAGCATGCGCGGGACCGAGTGGCCGTAGATGTCGGCGTCGACGACGCCCACTGACAGCCCGCGTGCGGCGAGCGCCGCGGCCAGGTTGACGGTGACGCTGGACTTGCCGACGCCGCCTTTGCCGCTGGCGACCGCGTACACGCGGGTGCGCGAGCCGGGCTGGGCGAACGGGATCACTGGCTCTGCCGCCGCGGTGCCGCCGCGCAACTTGGTCTGGAGGGCCTGGCGCTGCTCGGTGCTCATCACCCCGAAGTCGATCTCGACGCCGGTCACGCCGGGAACACTGCCCACGGCGGCGGTGATGTCGGTGCGCAGCTTGTCGCGTAGCGGGCAGCCGGCAACCGTCAGGAGCAGCTCGACCAGCACCACGCCGCCGGCACCGACTGTGGCGGAACGCACCATGCCCAGATCTGTGATCGGGCGGCGGATCTCCGGATCGTCGACGGTGGCGAGGGCGGCCAGTACGGCGTCCTCAATGGTGCTGGCAGGCGCTGACATGTAAGCCATGCTACGTCGGGCGGTACTGGCCTCCCACGCGGGCGGTGGCCGGCAAGGTGAGCATTTTACGCCGCTACCCGACCTTCTGTGGTGTTTTTGAATATTGTCGGTTTCCGGCTGGACGCCGTACCCCCTGAAGTGCGACGATCGTTGAAGAACGCCGCGCGCCCAGCCCCTTGGGGCGCGCGGCCTCTCTATGTCTAGGGCCGGTCGCTGTCCATCTCGTCGAGCGGCTCGTGCAGCGCGTGGCGGGTGCGGCCCGCCGAGCGCGGTGGGCGGCGCTGGGCCTCGCTCATCTCGTCGGCCAGCCGGGTCAGCTCGGAGCGGATGAAGTCGCGGGTCGCCACCTCGCCGATCGCGATCCGCAGCGCCGCGATCTCCCGCGCCAGGTACTCGGTGTCCGCCTTCTGCATCGCGGCCCGCCGCCGGTCCTCCTCCAGCCCCAACCGGTCGCGGTCGGTCTGCCTGTTCTGGGCCAGCAGGATCAGCGGAGCCGCGTACGACGCCTGGAGGGAGAGCATCAGCGTCAGGAAGGTGAAAGTGTACGGGTCGAAGCGCATGTCTGCCGGGGCGAGCGCGTTCCAGCCGATCCACAGCAGGATCACCACGGTCATGTAGACCAGGAACTTCGCCGTGCCCATGTAGCGCGCGATGCCCTCGGACCACTGCCCGAACACCTCGGGGTCGAAGCGGGGCAGGCGCACCCGGCCGGGCTCACGCGGCTGGTCGAGCCGGCGGGTGCGGCTGGTGCTGCGCGACTCAGGCATCGGCGTCTCCGGAGCGGTCCCGCCAGTCCGGCGGCAGTGAGTGGTCGAGTACGTCGTCGACGGTCACCGCGCCGACCAGCCGGTTGGCGGTGTCGACCACCGGCAGCGCGACCAGGTCGTACGTCGCCATCCGCCGGGTGATCTCCGGGAGCGGGGTGTCGGGCTGGAGAGGGTCGATGCCGCTGTCGAGCACGCCGCCGAGGATCTGGGACGGCGCCTCCCGCAGCAAGCGCTGGAAGTGCACGATGCCGAGGAAACGTCCGGTCGGGGTGGCCATCGGTGCCCGCGTCACGAAGATCTGCGCGGCGATGGCGGGCGGCAGCTGTGCCTCCCGGATGCGGGCCAGCGCCTCGGCGACCGTCGCGTCGGGGGTCAGGATGACCGGCTCTGACGTCATCACGCTGCCGGCCGTGCCCTTCTGGTATTTCATGAGCTGCCGGACGGGGTCGGCCTCCTCGGGCTCCATGAGCTCGAAGAGCACCTCCTGCTCGGCGTGGGGCAGCTCCGCGAGCAGGTCGGCGGCGTCGTCCGGATCCATCTCTTCGAGGACGTCCGCGGCGCGCTCCCGGTCAAGCGCCGCGATGATCTCGACCTGGTCGTGCTCGGGCAGCTCTTCGAGTACGTCGGCCAGCCGCTCGTCGTCGAGAGCGGCGGCCACCTCGTTGCGGCGGGAGTCCGGCATCTCCTGCAGCGCGTTGGCGAGGTCGGCCGGGCGCATGCCTTCGAGCAGGGCAAGCAGGTTGGCGGTGCCCTGGGTGTCCGGTACCCCGATGAGCCCGCGCGTCCGGTCCCAGTCGATCTGGCGCAGGTGGCCGCGGCGGGTGAGGCGCCCGGTCTGCTCGCGCACGGCGACCTTGACGAGCGACCACTCGCCGCTTCGGTTGCACTCCATCGCCACGTCGACCACGATGCCGGGCCGGTCGTCGGGTTCGATCGTGACGCGCCGGTCGAGCAGGTCTTCGAGTACGAGCAGCTCGTTGGGGCGCTTTTCGAAGCGGCGCAGGTTGAGCGTGCCGGTGCCGAGCACCACCGAGTCGGCGTCGATGGAGGTGATGCGGTTGATCGGCAGGAAGATCCGGCGGCGCATCGGCATCTCGGCGACCAGACCGACGATCTGCGGCGGCCGGTTGGTGGTGCGCAATCGCGTCACCGCGTCTCGCACCCGGCCGACCTGGTCTCCATTGGGGTCGAACACGGGCAGCCCGGCAAGCCGGGCGATGTAGACCCGCGTCGGCGTCGTCACGAGATCAGCCTAGTGCTGGCCCGGTGTCAGCGGCGGACGCGGTGCAGCCGGAAGGGTTTGCGCGGCCGGCGGGTCGCCGATGTCTCGCGCGGTGGGGCAGCCTCAGAATCATCGCCGCGCTCGACCGGGTCGCCCGCCGGGGTGAGCCGGCTGACCGCGCACTCGGCCGCCCAGCGCGCGGCGAGGTCCACCGCGCTGCCCGGTGCGTTGAGGCGCTTGGTGGCCAGCTGCGGCGCCACCGTCTCCCACTCCTCGGTCTCGGGCATCACGCGCTCGACCGCGGCCGGAAAGGTGACGATGCGACCGCCGTGGTCGCCGCGCAGGGAGACGCTCGCGCGGTTCGTTTCTGCCAGGCCCGGCGCGGACTGCTCGCCCGGCCCGCTGACCACGTACAGCGCCTCGCCGACCGGCAGGCACCACAGCGCGAGCGCGGGCCCGTCGCCGACCGCGACCCAGGCCACGGCCGCCTTCTTCATCGCCTCGGTGACCACCGCGTCGACCATGCAAGCATCTTGCCGTATTTATCCGACGGGGATCGGTGCGCGGCCGACAAGATCGGTCAGTTCGCTCAGCGCGGTCACGCTCGGCCCTGACCACTGGCGGTCGGCGTTGAACACCAGGTGGCTCGCAAGGTCGGGGGCGTCCAGGCGCACCGCGGTCATGCCCAGCTCGGCGGCGCCGGTCAGCTCGTGGCTCCCGCCGTCGCCCACGTACAGGCACTGCTCGGGTGCCACGCCGAGGCGCGCGCAGGCGGCGAGATAGATCTCTGGGGCCGGCTTGCAGTAGCCGATCTCCACCGAGTACGCGTGCGCGTCGAGGAGCGGCGCAACCGGCAGGTGAGGCATCAACGCCGGCAGTTCGTGGGTGCAGTCGCTCACGACAGCGGTACCCAATCCTCGCTGTCGCAGCGCATGGAGCGTGCTCACCGCGTCTGCGCGCAACCGGGTGTCCGCGCTGATGGCCGCGAGCCGGAAGTCGGCCGCGACGCGCAGCGCGCGTGCGGCCGCCGGGCTCGCGCCGGCCTGCTCGCAGACCCATCGGAGGGTGGCCTCCGCCGAGCCGTAAGCGCCGCGCGCACGAGCGTAAAACGACTGATCAAGTACCGCGAACAGGCTGGTCACATCACACCCGAGCGCCTGCGCGACGGCGGCGTGCAAAGGTCCTCGCCGGACCGAATAGGTCAACGTGCCGAAAAAGTCGAAAAGCACCGCACTATACGCGGGCATGACGAAATCAGCCTCCGATGTAGGAAGGGGGTTTTCGAGGCATGACCGGGCGAGCCTAACGGGGGAGCTATCGGGGATCTGTCACCAACGCAGCGTAGTCATGCAATTGCAAGAAGCGACCTGTGAGGATAAACCACCGTGCATCACCGTCCAGATCCGTTGACCTTCGCCGCTCTCACCATCGCCGTGGTCTCGATCTCGTCCTCCGCGCCGATGATCGCGTACGCCGCCGCTCCCGCCCTGGCCCTGGCGGTCTGGCGAAACCTGCTCGCGGCAGGCGTGCTCGCGCCAGTGGCGGTGGTACGGCGAGGGCCGGAACTGCGCGCGCTGGTGCGGGGCGACAGGCGCCGCGAGGGCGGCTACAGCCTGCTTGCCGGTGCCGCGCTGGCGGTGCACTTCGGCGCCTGGATGCCGAGCGCCAAGCTCACCTCGGTGGCGACCGCGACCGCACTGGTCTGCACCCAGCCGGTCTGGCAGGGGCTGATCGCCACCCGTCAGGGTAAGCGGCTGCCCCGGACGACCTGGGTCGGCATCGGGATGGCGGTCGCCGGCGCGGCCCTCGCCACCGGCGCCGACATCGCGGTCTCCGGCAAGGCGATCCTGGGCGACCTGCTGGCCCTGGTCGGCGCGGTGGCGGCGGCGGTGTACACGGCTCTTGGCGAGCGCGCCCGTACCGGGCTCAGCACGACGACGTACACGCTGGTCTGCTACACGATGTGCGCCGTGGGCCTGCTGGCCGTGTGCCTGATCGGCCAGGTGCGGTTGGTCGGCTTCGACTCCGCTACGTGGCTCGTGGTGCTCGGGCTCGTGATCGGCCCTCAACTGCTCGGTCACTCGATGCTCAACTACGCCCTGCACAGGATCTCGGCGACGACCGTCAGCATCCTGGTCCTGCTGGAGGTGCCAGGCTCCGCACTGATCGCCTGGGCCTGGCTGGACCAGATCCCGCCTCTGCCTTCCCTACCCGGCCTGTCCCTGCTGGTGGCAGGCGTGGCGGTAGTGGTCCTGGGCGGCGCCCGCACCCGTGCTCTCCCTCCGCCGCAGTGAGATCCTCCACAGCTTGGTTCTCGGCGGTCGGCGCCCGAGGTTACTGTTGGGTCACATGGACCCTTAGTAACCATTAAGGAGCGCTCGATGGCCGTTGGACGCCCTCGCAGGTCCTGCCTGGCGGTGCCGGGTTCGAGCGTGAAGATGCTCGGCAAGGCCCAGGGACTCCCCGCCGATCAGGTCTTCCTCGATCTTGAGGACGCGGTGGCCCCGCTCGCCAAGCCGGACGCCCGGAAGAACATCGTGGCGGCTCTCAACGACGGCGGCTGGGGCGACAAGATCCGCGTGGTCCGCGTCAACGACCTCACCACCCCATGGACGTACCGCGACGTCGTCGAGGTCGTAGAAGGTGCCGGCGCCAACCTCGACTGCGTGATGCTCCCCAAGGTGCAGACAGCCGCCCACGTGGAGTGGCTCGACCTCACGCTCACCCAGATCGAGAAGACGCTTGGCCTGCCCATCGGCCGCATCGGCATCGAGGCGCAGATCGAAAACGCGGCCGGACTGGTCAATGTGGACGCTATCGCCGCCGCGTCGCCCCGTGTGGAGACCATCATCTTCGGGCCGGCCGACTTCATGGCCAGCATCAACATGAAGTCGCTCGTCGTGGGCGCACTGCACCCCGACTACCCGGGCGACCCGTACCACTACATCCTCATGCGGATCCTCATGGCCGCGCGCATGCACGACAAGCAGGCGATCGACGGGCCGTTCCTGCAGATCCGTGACGTCGACGGGTTCCGCGACGTGGCCAAGCGGTCGGCCGCGCTGGGCTTCGACGGCAAATGGGTGCTGCACCCGGGCCAGATCGACGCCGCCAACGAGATCTACTCACCGTCCCAAGAGGACTATGACCGCGCCGAGCTCATCCTCGACGCGTACGAGTTCTACACCTCGGAGGCGGGCGGCAAGTTGGGCGCGGTGATGCTCGGCGACGAGATGATCGACGAGGCGTCTCGCAAGATGGCGCTGGTCGTGGCCGGGAAGGGCCGCGCCGCCGGCATGAGCCGCACCAGTACTTTCACTCCACCAGTCACCTAGGGAGCGCGCGCTTCGCGGAGCCAGCGGGACCGACCCCGATCAAGGGACATCCCGTCGATCAAGGAAAAACGCACGGAAAGAGATCGAACCACGTGCATTTGCCCTTGATCGATGGGGAGAAGCGCGCCCATTGGGCTAGCTGTCGGACATCGCGCCTATGCAGCCGAGCAGTATGACCGCGCCGAGCAGCGCGGTCACGATCCAGCCGATGATGATGCCGGCGCGGGCCATGCCGTCGCCGCTCTCGCCGCGCTCTGCGATCTGCCGGCGGGCGATGTGGCCCAGGACCGCGCCGATGGGCGCGCTGACGCACACGCTGATCGACGCGAGCGACAGCACCAGCGACGCGATGGCCAGCCCGTTCGTGCGTGGGCCGGGCTGCGGCGGACCGTACTGCGGCGGACCCGGGCGCGGTGGAGGGGCGTACCCGTAGTCGGGCACCTGCGGATCGGTCATCCTCAGAAGTCGTTGGTGGTCGTGGAGCCCGAGTTGATCGCCAGCACGATGATCACGACGTAGAACGCGATCAGCAGGATCATCAGGCCGGTCAGGATCCAGCCGACGATGATGCCCGCGAGCGCCATGCCGTCGCCGCCTTCGCCGCGCTCCCGGATCTGCCGCCGGGCGACGTGGCCGAGGATCGCCCCGACCGGCGCGCTGATGCAGGTGGCTATCCCGGCCAGCGCGCACACCAGCGCCGCGATCGCGAGCCCGTTGGTGGGCGGCGATGCAAGCGGCGGCTGGTAGCCATAGCCCGGGTACACCGGAGCCGGCTGGCCGCTGACCGCGTACGCCGGGTCCTGGTAGCCGGGCTGCTGCTGTGGCCAGGAGGGGTCGCTCCAGTTGCCGGGCTGCTGGGGGTAGCTCATCACGATCTCCGTCGTTGGCAGGTGCCCGACAGGGTAGCGGTACCAGGCCAGGCCCGGTGATCCCCTATTGGGCGCGCCCGGTATCGCATCGTTGCTCGGAATGCCCGGACCGGGCAGGATCGCGGGCATGGACATGATGAGCGCCACCGAGCCCGACATGGTCACTCTGCGGCTGGACGGGCGGGTCGCGCTGGTCACGGGTGCTGGTAGCCCGGACGGGATCGGGTACGCCACCGCGCGGCGGCTCACCAGCCTGGGTGCCCGGGTGGCGATCGTCTCCACGACGCGGCGGATCCACGAACGCGCCAGCGAGCTGGGCGCCACCGGGTTTGTCGCCGATCTGACGGACGAATCCGAGGTGGGCGCGCTGGCCGACGCCGTGGCCGAGCAGCTCGGCGACATCGAGGTGCTGGTCAACAACGCCGGCCTCGCGAGCCGGGCCAGCCCGGAGGTGCTGCGGCCGGTGGCTCAGCTCTCGTTCGACGAGTGGCGTGCGGAGATCGACCGCAACCTGACCACGGCGTTCCTGTGCAGCCGGGCGTTCATCGGCGGCATGGCCGAGCGCGGCTGGGGCCGCATCGTCAACCTGGCCGCGACCGCCGGCCCGGTCAACGCGCTGCCGACCGAGGCGGCCTACGCGGCGGCGAAGGCGGGCGTGGTGGGTCTCACTCGGGCGCTGGCCATGGAGATGGTCGCCGACGGCGTGACGGTCAACGCGGTGGCGCCGGGCACGATCTACACCGCGGCATCCACGGTGGCCGAGCTCAAGCAGGGCCTGGGTACGCCGATAGGGCGCCCCGGCACGCCGGACGAGGTCGCCGCGGCGATCGCGTTCCTCTGCTCACCGGCCGCGTCGTACATCACCGGGCAGATGCTCGTGGTCGACGGCGGCAACAGCGTTCGCGAGGCGCAGTTCCGGTAGTGAGCCGAAGCGCTGCGCCTCGCGGCTGCGTCAGTAGGTGCTGCTGGAGCTGTCAGAGGCGATGGCGAGGATGAACCCGCCGCAGCAGAAGAGCACCGTGAGGCCGGTGAAGATGTAGCTGAGCACAAGGCCGGCGGTGGCCAGGCCGCCACCCTGCTCGCCGCGCTCCTTGATCTGCTTCTTCGCGATGTGGCCGAGCACGATGCCGGCCGGCGCGAAGACGAAGGCGAACACCAGGGACAGGATCGCCATGATGTTGGTGCCCGGCGTCTGGGCGTAGCCACCGGCCGGGTACTGCGGCTGGGCGTACTGCTGGCCACCGTAGGGCTGGCCGCTGTACGGCTGGGCGGGAGAGCCCGGCGGGCCGCTGTGCGGCGCGGCCGGCGAGCCAGGCTGTGCGCCGTAGGGGTCGGAGTATGGATAGGGCTGCTGCGCGTTCGGATCGCTCGGCTGTTGCCCGTATGGCTGT
Organism: Micromonospora sp. CPCC 206061; assembly: GCF_036906915.1. Lineage (NCBI taxonomy): Bacteria > Bacillati > Actinomycetota > Actinomycetes > Micromonosporales > Micromonosporaceae > Micromonospora > Micromonospora sp. CPCC 206061. The sequence continues at coordinate 78,245 of NZ_JBAKHX010000007.1, read as the reverse complement.
TGCTGATACGGGTCCGGCTGACCGCTTGGCGGCGGATACGTCATCTGCACTTCCTCCTTGTCCACCGGGACGGTACTAGGCCCGGTGAACCTTTTCACACACGTTGTGAGGAGTCGGACCGTGAGACGATACTGAGCGAACGTTTAGTTACCTGCGGGTACGGGAGGTTGACATGGCCCGCCTGGCCCAGACCCCGGGTCTGACCGACGAACAGCGCGCGATCCTGGAGACAGTCCGCGAGTTCGCCGACAAGGAAATCATCCCGCACGCGCAACACCTGGAGCACGCGGACGAGTACCCCGCGGACATCGTCGACGGCATGCGCGAGATGGGCCTGTTCGGCCTGACCATCGCCGAGGAGTACGGCGGGCTCGGCGAGTCGCTGCTGACGTACGCGCTGGTCGTCGAGGAGCTGTCGCGCGGGTGGATGTCGATCTCCGGCATCGTCAACACCCACTTCATCGTGGCGTACCTGGTCTCCCAGCACGGCTCGCCGGAGCAGAAGGCCAGCCTCCTGCCGCGGATGGCGACAGGCGACGTGCGGGGCGCGTTCTCGATGTCGGAGCCGGGCTGCGGGTCGGACGTGGCGGCCATCCGGTCCCGTGCCGAGCGCGACGGCGACGACTTCGTCCTCAATGGACAGAAGATGTGGCTGACCAACGGCGCGTACTCCTCCGTGGTGGCCACGCTCGTGAAGACCGACACCGGCGCCGACTCGGTGTACGGCAACATGACGACGTTTCTGCTGGAGAAGGAGCCGGGCTTCGGCGAGACGGCACCGGGCCTCACCATCCCCGGCAAGATCGAAAAGATGGGATACAAGGGCGTCGAGACCACCGAGATGATCCTCGACGGCGTCCGGGTGCCCGCCTCGACGGCGCTCGGCGGTGCCGAGACCGGCGTCGGGCGCGGCTTCTACCAGATGATGGACGGCATCGAGGTGGGCCGCGTCAACGTGGCCGCCCGCGCGTGCGGCATCTCGATCCGGGCGTTCGAACTGGCCGTGGGGTACGCCCAGCAGCGGCAGACATTCGGCGCGCCGCTCGCCAAGCACCAGGCGATCGCGTTCAAGCTCGCCGAGATGGGCACGAAGATCGAGGCGGCGCACGCGCTGATGGTGAACGCCGCGCGCCTCAAGGACTCCGGCGCGCGCAACGACGTCGAGGCGGGTATGGCGAAGCTGCTCGCGTCCGAGTACTGCGTCGAGGTCGTCCAGGAGTCGTTCCGCATCCACGGCGGCTACGGGTACTCCAAGGAGTACGAGATCGAGCGGCTCATGCGCGAGGCGCCGTTCCTGCTGATCGGCGAGGGCACGAGCGAAATCCAGAAGACGATCATCTCCCGAGGCCTCCTGAAGGAGTACCGCGGCTAGCGCCTAGGACTGGCCCGCCTCGCAGGCGATGCCGTCGCCGTCCTTGTCCAGCGCGGGGTCGTACCCGGCGTCGCTGCGTTCGATGGGCGCCGCACCGGCCTTCCGCGCTTGCCCGCAGTTCTTGTAGTGCACGGCAACCGTGTCGGGCGTCGCCTTCGGTGTCGTCGGCGCTGGCCGCGGCTCGCTGGCGGGCGGTGCCTGCGGCTCCTTGTCGGGGGCCGCGCCCTCCCTGGCCGGAGCGTCAGCATTCGCGTCGTTGTCACGCGCCGGCTTGTCGAGGGTGGAGGGCGGTGATGTCGCGGGTGAGGTCGTCGCCGGCGCCGGGCGCGCGGGCCCGTCGGCCGTCGGCGGCGGACCCGCGAACACGGCCTTGAACATCGCCGCACCGAACGCGAGCGCCAGCAGCAGCGCGATCGTGAAGAACCAGACGCGGCGGTGGTTGACCGCCTTGCGTACCGGCGCGGAGGGTCGTGACGTTGCTTGCGATCGGCTGGGCGTCACCCGGCCGGGGGCTTGTCTTGGCCGGTAGTGCGAGTTGGCCTGGTTAGACCGTCCATACCTGACCGCCCGTGGCTCCTGCCACGGTTCATCAAGTGGCGGCTGGGTCACTGGGGCAGTTTTACACGCGGAGTCCGATTCAAAACGCGGACCGTGGCGACCTGCCTGTCAGAAACCCGACAGTGCGGTGGGTCCTTCAAGGGCCGAGCGGCGGTGCGGGCCGGTCCTGAAGTGTTCGATCATCTGGTTGAGCCGGTCGTCCGGCACCTCGCATAGTGGGCCGCCGGCGAGCACCTTCCCGGCGCCCGGCCGGTACAGCGAGACGCCATCCTTGCCCGCCTTGCCGTACTTGATCCCGTCCCACGGCACCGTGGTGTCTTTCACGGTCACCCCGGTCGCTGTGAGCGCGGTATGTACCGGATACCTCACCCGCCGGAAGACACACCGCGCGCGTTCCAGTGAGATGCCCACACCCAGCGCGGTGCCGAGAGCGCCGACGATCAATCTCCAACCGTCCAACGCAAGCCACGCCGCACTCGGCACCAGGACGACCAGCAGGAGGCCAGCGGTCGCGGCGCACTCCAGCGCGACGGCCCGCCACGCCCAGGGAGCCACGTAGCCGGGACCAACGCCGCCGGGCAGCACGATGGCCGGCCGCCAGACGAGGTCTCCCCGCCGTGGGCGGTTTCGCTGGACCGACTCTTTCATCGAAGAGGCCAGCCCGCCGAAGATCATCAGGAAGGCCAGGTCTTCGCCGCCGTGCCGCCAGCCGAACCACCCGGCTACGCCCGCCGCGCAAAGCACGGCCGCACCCGCGACGACCGCGAGCGCCTTCTGCCGGTATCGCAGTAGCTCATCACTGGACTCGGAGACGACCATTACGCCTCCAGCGCGTCGTAGAGCCGGTCGAACTCGGCGGGTGTGCCAATGTCGGCCCGGTGCTCGGGATGGTCGACGTAGTGCCGGATGGAGCCCGCCAGGAAGCTGGCGTCGACCGCGAGCCAGCGGTGCAGGATGCGCACGACGTACGCGCCATACTCGGGCGGCTGCCGCCGCACCAGGAGCGAGATCTGTCGGGGCTTCTCGACCGGTGCTGGCGGACCGCTGGCGAGCAGCGCCTCCCACCGGACATTGTGGGTGCGCAGGGTGCGCACGAGAAGCCCGCCGGGGCGCAACTCCACGCGCGGGCCGCGCCACAACGCCCACGCCGCGACGCCGAAGATGGCACCCACCGTGACCACGGTGCGGAACCAACCGGAGATCGACACCGCTCCGTCGGGCGCACGCTCGGTAGCCAAGCCGTTGCCGGCAAGGAACATCAGCATGATGACGAACGGGCCGATGGTCCACGGCGAGGTGGCGGCGACGAAGGCGGGCCGCAGCCGGTCGGTGCCGAGCACGAACTCGCGCGGCGTCGGTCGAGGTCGCGGGCACAGACGCGTGAACGCGAGAAGCGGCAGCGCCAGCGCGGTGGCGGCGGCCGCCGCGTAGATGGCGAACGCGGGCAGGAAGCTGAGTCGCCAGGACAGCGGCTCGATCCAGAACTCCACCGCCACCCGCAGCACGAACCCGGCCAGGCCGCACAGCAATGCCACCGCCTGCACCTGCGCGAGGCGGGGCTGGAGGTCGTCCCTGACGCGGGTCACATCAGCAGATTAGGAAAAGGCGTATGGGTGCGCGAGCCCCGGGGTCCGTCGTCCATAGTGGAATTATGCGGCGGGCAGGCGGCTGAGCTGGCCAACGGCCCTTTCCACGGCCAGGCAACGATCTTCGACGTATTCCAGCCCCGCCTCGGTGGCGATCCGCCGGGCCTCCGCGGAGACGATGTCGAGCTGCAGCCACACCGCCGGTGCGCCGATCGCGACGGCTTCGCGTACGACCTCGACGGCGTCCTCGGCCGGGCGGAAGACGTTGACGAGGTCGACCGGCTCGGGGATGTCGGCCAGGGACCGGTACACCTTCTCGCCGAAGAGCTCGTCGGCGTGCGGGTTGACCGGGATGATCCGCCAGCCGTGCCGCTGCATCTGAAGCGGCACCGTGTGTGCGGGCTTGTCGGGGTCGCGGGAGGCACCGACCACGGCGATGACCGCCGCATCGGCCAGGATCTGCTGAGCACTGCGCACTACTCGACGGTAGCTCGCTTACAGGAGTGTCAATTGTTCGATGACTGGCTGTGACGGCGCCGACACCTGGCGGCTCTCGCCGGGCTCGGATCGGTCGAGGCCGTGACGCCGCGCCGCCATACGCACGCGTGCGGTCACCTCACGCTGGTACTCCTTGGGCAGGTACGAGCCGCGCTGGTAGAGCTGCCGGTACAGCGGCGCGAGGCGGGGGTGCTCACGGGTGAGCCACGAGGCGTACCACTCCCGGGCGCCGGGGCGCAGGTGCAGCGGGATGGGGGTCACGCTCGCCGCACCCGCGGCCGCGATGGCCGCCACGGTGGCTTCGATCGACTCGGCGGTGTCGGTGAGTCCCGGAAGGATCGGCGCCATCAGCACGGATACCCGGAAGCCGGCGTCGGTGAGGGTGCGCACCGCATCCAGCCGGCGGCGCGGGCTGGGCGTGCCGCGCTCGACCGACCGCCAGGTCGCCTCGTCGACGAAGCCGATCGACATCGCGAGGCCCACGTCGGTCACCGACGCGGCCTGCCGCAGCAGATCGAGGTCGCGCAGGATCAGCGTGCCCTTCGTGAGGATCGAGAACGGGTTGGCGAAGTCGCGCAGCGCCGCCAGGATCTGCGGCATCAGCTGGTATCGGCCTTCGGCGCGCTGGTAGCAGTCGACGTTGGTGCCCATGGCGATCTGCTCACCCCGCCACCTGGGCGCCGCCAGCTCGCGCCGCACCAGCTCACCCGCGTTGACCTTGACGATCACCTTGCTGTCGAAGTCCTGGCCGGCGTCGAGGTCGAGGTAGGTGTGGGTGTTGCGGGCGAAGCAGTTGTGGCTCACCACGCCGGCGGCCACGAAGTCACCGGTGCCGGTGGTGATGTCGTACAACGGCATCTCGAGCCCGAGCGGCTCGACCGACACCACGTCGAGCCCCGGAGCCGTCGTAGCGGGAAGGCCCGCGATCGACCGCTTGCGGGTGATGGCCGGGTCGACCAGGTGGAAGAAGCGCACCATGTCGGGCAGCCGCATCACCGCGCCCAGCTCGACGTCGATGCCGAAGTGGGCGAGCGCCGAGGCGGCGCGTCGCAGGATCTGCCCGTCGGCAGTGCGCAGCCGCAGGATGCCGCCGGAGCAGCTGCCCACCGCGTCGAAGACACCCGCCAGGAAGCCCTTGCGCCACTCGTCGGTGGGCCACTCCGGCCAGGCGATGAGATCGGTGATCGCAGTGACGTCGGCCCGGCTGGTGGCCCGCAGCGCGCGGATGACCCGGCGCGAGGTGGTGGCCACCGAAAACTCGAACGCGGTCGTCGCCACGCCGAAGCTGGTCAGGTATGCCCGGGACCGGTCGAGCGCCTCCAGGTCGGCGAGCGCCAGCCGGAACCGGTGCACGGTGCCGTACGAGTACGTGAAGGTGCCGAGCTTGCCGTCGCCGCGGATGATGCCGCACAGATAGCCCCGGCGGTACTCGGGCGAGTCTTTCGGCGCCTCGGCCGCCCCGCCGGTGCCCACCAGCCGGCCGCCGGTCAGCCGCTTGGCCTGCCGCCAGCCGCGCTCGCTGAGAAACCGGTGGTCGCCGCTCGCGACGAGCTGCGTGCCGTCGCCGAGCGTGATCCGGTACGCCGGCTTGGTGGTGGACCAATGGTCGAACACGGTCGTGACCGCGTACCGCCGGCCGGTGCGCCCGCGGACCGTGCCGTAGATCTCGTCACCGACGACCAGGTCGGCGAGCGGCTTGGTGTGGCCGTTGGCCATGAGGATCGGCGTGTCGCCCGCCAGGCAGTAGGAGCACGCGTGGCTGCACCCGCGGTACGGGTTGATGGTCCAGTCGAACCCGACCCTGGAGGTGCCGGGCACCCGATTGATGATCGACTTCGCCCGCACCTCGTAGAACGTCATGCCGCGGAAGCCAGGGGTGTCGAACGTGCGCGCCACCGCGCCGGGCAGCGCCAGCGGCAGGGGTGGAGCCGCTGGCGCCGGCCCGTCAGGGACTCCAGCGTCGGGGGGAGCCGACAGGTTGTCCCAGCGCATGTCCATCATTCGAACATGCGTACGAAGAGAATGCAAGCTGTGAGCGCGCTTTCGGGCGCGCGAGCCGCCCGAGCGAAGGCGAGGGCAAGAACTACCTCGGCGGCCCGGCGCTGGCGCGGCGGATGAGCTCCGCTCCGACCTCTTCGATGCGCGGGCCTTGACCGTCGCGATGCTCGTCGAGTGCCAGGGTCATCGCGCGCTCACCCATATCTGCCAGCGGCAGTCGTACTGTCGTGAGCGCCGGCGTCACGTCTCTGGCGACCGGCATGTCGTCGAACCCGACCACGGTCATCTGCTCGGGCACGGTGATGCCCCGCGTGCGCAGCAGCGCCAGCGCGCCGATCGCCATCGAGTCGTTGAGTGCCGCGATCGCGGTCAGCTCGGGCTCGGCGTCGAGGAGTGCCGCCGCGGCCGCAGCACCGCTGCCCCGGTCGAAGTCGGCGTATTCGATCCGCCGCGCGGGCAGCTTGTGGCCGTGCTCGCGGGCCGCTCGCCGCATCCCGGACAGGCGGTCGGTCGTCGTGGTGAGCAGCTTCGGCCCGGCGATCACGCCGATCCGGTCGTGCCCGAGGGCGTACAGCTCGGAGGCGATGAGGTATCCGCCCATCTCGTTGTCGGGCACCACGGCGTCCCCAGCGTGTTCGTGCCGCCCGATCACCGCGACCCGCCCGCCCGTGCTTTCGTACACCCGCAGCTTGGTGTCGAGAGCCTTGGTGAACCCCTCGTCGTGGTACCCCGAGCCAGCCAGCACGATGGCGGCCACCTGATGGGCGCGCAGCAGCTCGACGTACTCCAGCTCCTTGACCGGGTCGCGGTAGCTGTTGCAGATGATGACGAGCCGCCCGTTGTCGGTGGCCACCCGCTGGAGCCCCCGGGTGATCTCCGCGAAGTACGGATCGGAGACGTCGTGGACAATGACGCCTATGGCGCTGCGGTGGGAGCGGGCGAGCAGCTGCGCGTGCGCGTTCGGCACGTACTGGAGCTCCTCGACCGCCGCGAGCACGCGCTCGCGCAAGGCGTCGGTGACCGGCTTTGAGCTGCCATTGATGATCCTGGAGGCTGTGGCCGGCGATACACCGGCCCGCCGCGCGACATCGGCGAGCGTGGCCATCCGCCCCGTCCTTTCCGGGCCTTGTGGATGCGACCGCGCCCCCGGTCGCGACGCCCGCCTCACAGGGGCCGGCTGCCGATGAGGATACCGTGTGGCGGTCCACATTGAGGAAAGCCCTTGCCGGAGCAGCCAAACTGCCAGTACCGTGGCTAGGAAAGCGCTTACCTAATGTGACAGCCTGAGGAGGCCGCGGCATGGACCGCAGAACGATCGGGATCGCGCTCGGCGGCGTGACCGGCCGGATGGGCTACCGGCAGCACCTGGTCCGGTCGCTGCTCGCGATACGCGAAGAGGGCGGGCTGCCGCTGCGCGATGGCAGCCGGTTGTGGCCGGAGCTGGTGCTCGTCGGCCGCAGCGAGGCCAAGCTGCGCGAGATCGCCGAGCGACACGGGCTGACCGACTGGTCCACCGACCTCACGGCGACGCTGGCCCGCCCCGACGTCCAGATCTACTTCGACGCCCAGGTGACCTCGCAGCGCGAGAAGGCCCTGCGGATGGCGATCGACGCGGGCAAGCACATCTACACCGAGAAGCCGATCGCCGAAGACCTCGCGGCGGCCGTCGACCTCGCCCGGCTGGCCGACGGCGCCGGGCTCAAGCACGGCGTGGTGCAGGACAAGCTCTTCCTGCCGGGCCTGCGCAAGCTCGACCGGCTGGTCAAGGGCGGCTTCTTCGGCCGCATCCTGTCGATCCGGGGTGAATTCGGGTACTGGGTCTTCGAGGGCGACTGGCAGGCGGCGCAGCGCCCGTCATGGAACTACCGCGCGGCCGACGGCGGCGGCATCACGGTCGACATGTTCCCGCACTGGCACTACGTGCTGGAGCAGATCTTCGGCCGGGTCAACGCGGTCACCGCGCACGTGACCACGCACGTTCCGACCCGCTGGGACGAGAACGGCGACGCCTACGAGGCGACCGCCGACGACGCCGCATACGGCATCTTCGAGCTTGAGGGCGGCGTCGTCGCCCAGATCAACTCCTCCTGGGCGGTCCGGGTTTACCGCGACGAGCTCGTGGAGTTCCAGGTCGACGGCACCGAGGGAAGTGCTGTCGCCGGGCTGCGCAACTGCCGCATCCAGCACCGCGCCACCACGCCCAAGCCGGTCTGGAACCCCGACCTGCCCGCCACCGAAGACTTCCGCTCGCAGTGGCAGGTCGTGCCGGACAACGAGGAGTTCGACAACGGCTTCAAGGCGCAGTGGGAGCTGTTCCTGCGGCACGTGGTCGAGGACGAGCCCTACACGTGGGACCTCTGGGCCGGCGCGCGCGGCGTCCAGCTCGCTGAGCTCGGTCTCCAGTCCGCGCGCGAGGGCCGGCGCTTCGAGGTACCAGAGCTGTGAGCGAGAGAGCTGACGCGGAGGCGCCTGGACCGCGCGACGCACCGACGATGTCGCGCGTGGCGGGCGGGAAGGCGTCGCCTTCAGCGCCGCACGACCGAGCGAACCAGAGGACAGCATGAGCCGTTTCTCGTTCAACCAGGCCACGGCTAACTACTGGCCGATGGCCGACCTGGTCGCCGGCTGCGTAGCGGCCGGCGTGGGCCAGGTCGGGCTGTGGCGCGAGCAGGTCTCCGAGTACGGCCTGGAGAAGACCGCGATGCTCGTGGAAGACGCCGGGCTCGCGGTCACCTCGCTGTGCCGGGGCGGTTTCTTCAACCGCGAGGACTGGTACGACGAGAACCGCCGCGCCATCGACGAGGCGGCCGCCCTTGGCGCGCCCGTCCTGGTACTGGTGTCGGGCGGGCTGCCGGCTGGCAGCCGCGACATCGACGGCGCGCGGGCCCACGTCGGCGAGGCGATCGGTGAGCTGGTGCCGCACGCGCTCGAAGCCGGTGTACAGCTCGCCATCGAGCCGCTGCACCCGATGTTCGCGTCCGACCGGTGCGTGGTGTCGAGCCTCGGCCAGGCGCTCGACCTCGCGGCGCCGTTCCCGCCCGTGGCGGTCGGCGCGGTCCTCGACACGTACCACGTGTGGTGGGACGACCAGGTGTGGGCGCAGATCGAACGCGCCGGCCTGGAAGGGCGTATCGCCTGCTTCCAGGCCGCTGACTGGATCACGCCGTTGCCCGAGGGCGTGCTGCTGGGCCGCGGGCTGCCCGGTGAGGGGTGCGTCGAGCTGCGCAGGTTCCGTGAGGCGGTGGACGCCGCCGGATACAAGGGTCCGGTGGAGGTCGAGGTCTTCCACGCCGGCCTGTGGTCGCGTCCCGGTGCGGAGATTCTCGCCGCCACCGTGGCGGCCTACGACGCCCACGTCGCCTAGCCCTAGAGCCCAGACACAAACGTCCCCGGCGCGCGCCGCGCGCCGGGGAGTGGTCTGGGGTCAGTGGTTGTGTGCGGCGAGCTGCTTGCGGACGTCGTCCATGTCGAGCGCCTGGACCTGCTCGATCAGCGATTCGAGGGCGGACTCGGGCAGCGCGCCCGGCTGCGCGAAGACGATCACGCCATCGCGGATCGCCATGATGGTGGGGATCGAGCGGATATCGAACTTCGCGGCCAGCTCGGGCTGCGCCTCGGTGTCGACCTTGCCAAACACGATCTCGCCGTGCTTGGCCGAAGAGCGGTCGTAGACGGGCGCGAACCGGACGCAGGGACCGCACCAACTGGCCCAGAAGTCGACCAGGACGATGCCGTCCTTGCTGGTCACCTCGTCAAAGTTCGCCGTCGTCAGCTCAACGGTCGCCATGGATCACTCCGATCACCTGGATTGGCTTACGTCTAGCTGAACCTACCGGCGCCGGCCGGCATTCCCCGCGAAGTTGTTACGCGGGCCGCACCAGTGATGTGACACACGGTGTACGTAACAGTGACGAAGGGCGATGAATGGCCCGTCACCTGCGGTGATGGGAGCGATTCCAGGGCCGCGTGCGGGGAAAGCGCTGTCATCGAGGGGCGTCCCGATCTGTCAGGCCATTTGTCGCCGGTGACGGACGGTCACAGCAGGATCAACTCTTACGGAAAGTAATGTAACAAATGAATAACTGTGACCTGCGTCTCGGCTCCGAGTCTTTTTCTTGTCCGGTTTCCCAGGCAAAATCACTTGCAACAAAGCGTGGGCGGCGGGTGCCGGGGAGGGCCCCGCCGCTCATTGCGTCCGGGGTCAGATGCAACGGGATTCCCGCCTCATGTGCCGGCTTAACCTTCGATAAGGCATCCTGCTATTACCCGTTGGTAGCCCCGAGGGAGCCTGGATGCAGTTCGGCCGGTACTACGAGGAGTTCGAGGTCGGCGCCGTCTACCGGCACTGGCCGGGCAAGACCGTCACCGAGTACGACGACCACCTCTTCTGCCTGCTCACGATGAACCACCACCCCTTGCACATGGACGCCCACTACGCCGAGACGTCCACCGGGTTCAAGCGCAACGTCGTGGTCGGCAACTACATCTACTCGCTCCTGCTCGGTATGTCTGTGCCCGACGTGAGCGGCAAGGCGATCGCCAACCTGGAGGTCGAGTCGCTGCGGCACGTGGCGCCGACGTTCCACGGCGACACGATCTACGGCGAGACGACCGTGCTCGACAAGCGCGAGTCCAACTCCAAGCCCGACCGTGGCGTGGTCTCCGTCGAGACCCGCGGCTACAAGCAGGACGGCACGCTGGTCTGCGTGTTCCGGCGGCGGGTCATGGTGCCGAAGAAGGAGTACGCCGAGGCGGCGGTGCCCGCTGGGGTGGATCCGGAACGGCCGAGCTTCCCGGAAAAGCGCCCTTAGTGTACTAAAGAGGGCATATGCTGGCGCCATGGCGACTGACCCCACGGCCGGCGGCAGCGTGACCGGCCCCGGGTACCCGGCCGCGGAGTGGCGGCTGCTCACGAAACTGCCCGCCCGGGTGGTCGTGGCGGCCGCATCCGCTGAGCCCGACAGCCCGCGCCGCACCGTCGCCGAAGGACTCGCCGGGCTGGAGGCCATCGCCGCCGGCCGGGCGTTCGACAGCGACCTGGTCCGCGCCGTGGCCGCCGCCATCTACGCCGAGTCCGGCGGCGACGGCCCGGTGGCCGAGGAGTTCACCGATCGCCGTGCCGGCGTCGCCGAGGTACTGACGGCGTGCCGGCGCGCCACCGAGGTGCTCGCCGCGCACGCCGACCCCGCCGACTCGGCCGCCTACCGCCAGTGGGTCCAGTCCGTGGCCGTACGCGTCTGCGGCGCCGCCCGCTCCGGCGGTGTCCTCGGCCTCGGCGGCGACCAGGTCAGCGCCGCCGAACGCCAGTTCCTCGACGACCTGGCCGCGGCCCTCGACCTGACCTGACCCGACCTGACGAGGGCACCATAGGCTCGGCGGCGTGACCGCTGAGTACGTTGACGAGGTTGAGGTCGGGGTCGGGCCGTGGCCGGGCGAGTGGCCGACCGACCCGCGGTACGACCCTGAGCTGCTCGCTCACGGCGACCGGCGCAACGTCGTCGACCGGTACCGGTACTGGCGGCGCGAGGCGGTGGTGGCCGATCTGGACGAGCGCCGCCACGACTTCCACGTGGCGATCGAAAACTGGCAGCACGACCTGAACATCGGCACGGTGGTGCGCAACGCCAACGCGTTCCTGGCCGCCGAGGTGCACATCGTCGGGCGCCGCAGGTGGAACAGGCGCGGCGCCATGGTCACCGACCGCTACCAGCACGTGCGGCACCACGAGACGATCGAGGATTTCGCCGGGTGGGCGCGGGTGGGCGGGCTGCCGGTGGTGGGCATCGACAACCTGCCCGGATCGCATCCACTGGAGAGTGTCACCCTGCCCCAGCGGTGCGTGCTGCTCTTCGGGCAGGAAGGGCCTGGCCTGTCCGACGGGGCGCGTGCGGCGTGCGACGCGCTGTTCTCGATCGCGCAGTACGGCTCGACCCGGTCGATCAACGCCGGCGTGGCCAGCGGCATCGCCATGCACGCGTGGATACGCGCCCACGCCGCACCCCCGAACACGTGAGGTGATCACGCGCGCCCGGGTTGACCGAAAAAGCCGGTTGGCTTGACGGAAGGCATCCCGCCAAGCAACGTATGGGGTGTGGGTGTGGCGGTGAGTTGCCCGCGGTGCGGCGGTCCGGTGCGACCGCCTGACCTGATGCACAGCGAGTGGCGCTGTGACGACTGTGGACCTGTGCCGCCCCTGCACGTGGCCGAGCACGTGGGGCCCGAGATCGTCGCCAGTGCCCTGGCGACCATCGCCAGCGCCCAGACCGCTCAGGGGCGTCCCCAGGTGCCGGTTTGGTGCCCGTGGCCATTGCCCCCCGGCTGGACCATGACCGGCGTGGCGTGGGCGGGCGACGACCGCACCGGCGTCCGTGCGACCGCCGTGGCTTGCAGTGGTCCGGCGCCGCTGCGAGGTGGGCCGGCTGATGTGGTGCTCGTGGCCGAGGAGCCGGGCGTGGGGCTCGGCAACCGGTTCGGCGGCATCCCCGGTCCTGACCCCGGCGAGTTCATCGCCGACGCGATCAGCGATACGGCTGGGCACGCCGGCGAGCATGGTGGAGCACACGCCAAGATCAAGGTTGGGGGGCATCCGACTCCACTGTGGTCGGTGAAGTCGCCAACGGATCGGAGCGCGTATGCCGGAGAAGCCCGGGGAATGTGGCTCTATGCGATAACCTGGCCGGCAAGTGCGGGTTACCTCCTCGCGGAACATGTCGTGCTGCACGACTTGTCCGAGTGGCTGCCGCCCGAACTTGTGTACGGCGCTCCATCGCCATACCTGCACGGCAGAGCGTGAAGGCGTTCCGCTACTTGGATCGCAACAATTGATAGCCACACGTAGAGACGCTTCACTGATACGCTAAGTGGTGCCGAGACAGCGGCTCGGCGCAGTGCGGAGGGACGGCCCGCAATGGTCAAGAAGGTGCTCACCTGGGGCGGCATCGCCTTTCTGATCTTCTTCATCGCGTATAACCCAAGCTCTGCGGCTGACGTCTTCCAGTCTCTGGGAAGCACGGTCGCGGACGTCGCGACGGGCTTTGGCGAATTCTTCACGGACCTCATCGCGTAGTCGCCAATGGGTAGACCATCTGGCGAACCGCCAGACCCTGACGAGCCGGATCGGTCGGAGTGGCAACGCGACACCGAACCGATCCCGCGCACCCCTCGACCCGACGATGGGCCTAGCTTCGGCGATGGCCCGGCGTTCGGCGACGGTCCAGCCTTCGGTGACGGGCCTGCGTACGCGGAGGGTGCCGGCTATGGCCGTGACAGCGACCAGACCGCATACGTTCCGCCCGACATCTCCGAAGAGGACCTTGCCGGCCTGCGCACCGACGCGGCCGGCATGCCCATCGGGCCTCGGCGTGTCCTGCCGCTCGAAGACGAGCCCAGCACGCTGGTTGCCCGATACCTGTTCCCCACCGAGCGCTATCGGGGCGAGTGGAAGCGGCACTGGATCCACCTGACCACGCCGTTGCTGATCGGCACCGCGGCGACCTTCGCGCTCGGATACCTGTCCGGCTTCCTGGCACGCCAGCAGGTCAGCGGGCTCACCACGGTCGCAGTGATCATCTGGCTCGCGATCATGGGTTGGGTCGCCTGGCAGGTCGGCGACTGGTACTTCGACCGCTTCATCCTGACCAACAAACGGGTCATGGTCGTCAACGGCATCATCACGCGCAAGGTCGGCATGATGCCGCTGCTCCGGGTCACAGACATGAAGTACGAGCAGTCCCCCCTGGGGCGGGCGCTCAACTACGGCACGTTTGTCCTGGAATCCGCCGGTCAAGACCAGGCACTTCGCGAGATCAAGCATCTGCCCAATCCCAACGAGCTCTACCTGCGCGTGGTCGAAGAGATGTACGAGCCGCAGGCAGTCGAGGCGCGGCTCGGCAAGGACGCCGAAGACGCCAAGGCTGACGACGGCGCGTGAGGTCGCGTGCGGTGGGGTTGCCGGGAGGCCTGACTTAAACGGTCCATCAGGACCATGGCCCTTCCGGGCGCGTTGTGACAGCCTTTCGGTGGCAACGCGGGTCCCGGGGGAGGCTTATCGGTGGCCAGCTATGACGTGGAGGAGGAGTTCCGCGAGTTCGTCGCGGCACGCTCCGCTGCCCTTCTGCGCACTGCCTACCTGCTGGCCGGTGATTGGGCAACGGCCGAAGACCTGCTTCAGACCGCGCTGACCAAGACCTACCTGGCCTGGAAGCGGCTCGGCGAGATCGAGGCCGTCGAGCCTTACGCCCGGCGCGTGCTCGTCAATACGGCGACCAGCTGGTGGCGGCGGCGCTGGCATGGCGAGCGCCCCACCGAGACGCTGCCCGAGGTCGCCGCCCCAGACCAGATCAGCGAGCACCTGGAGCGCGACGCGCTGTGGCGGCACGTCAAGGCCTTGCCCGCCCGGCAGCGGGCGGTGCTGGTGCTGCGGTTCTACGAAGACCTCTCCGAGGCGCAGACCGCCGCGCTGCTCAACATCTCTCCGGGTACGGTCAAGAGCCAGACCTCCCGGGCGCTGCACACGCTGCGGCAGCGTCTCGCGGCCGAAGGCGCCGGCGTGACGCCGGCACCCGCGCCGACCCCGGCGCCTCAGCCCGTCCGTCCCGCACGGCCCGTCCCGGTCCTGCCGGCGATTCCTCGGGTACCGGCACCAGAGCCCGCCATTCCAACCGTCGGTGTGAAGCGTCGGTGATCATGCACCAGCCCGACAACCTCCAGCCAGGCCCAGCGCGTCCATTGGGCGTGACGCCGGACGAGCTAGAACGCGCGCTGCGAGACTCTCTCGCCGGCGCCACCACCGACATGGCTCCGGTCCGGCACGCCGACCCGGCGGGCACCGCGATCCGCCGGGCCAAGCGGATCAGCCGCCGTCGTTCCGTCGCCGGCACGGCGCTCGTCGTGGTCGCCACGGTCGCCGCCGCGATGGGGGTCGTCCAGCTCCGGCCGGACAACGAGCGGTACGCCGGCCCGGCGTGGATCGGCGATCCGTACCCGTCGATCCTGCGCAGCGCGGACCCTACGCCCACCCGGCTCGACCCGCCGGACAGCTCCGACGAGATGCGACGCCAGGATCTGGGGGTCGGCGACGAGTTGCCGGTCGACGTCGTCGTGACGACGCACCTCCAGACGGCGTCCGGCAAGATCGTCGACCTCGCGTCGCTGGGCACGGTGACCCAGGCGCACCGGGCCGACGGCGGCTGGCTGATGGTCGGCGCACAACAGTCGGGCAGGTCCGCCCTGTGGTGGGTCAGCGCCGACGGCAGCGCCCGGGAGCTGTTGCCGCCGGTCGAGGCGGTGGTGCTCGCCAGCGACGGGCTCCGGGTGGCGTGGCTCGACGGCGCCCGGCTCTTCTCGGCTTCGGTCATCCAAGGCCAGGTGTCCGGCGCGCAGCAGTCGGCGGCGCTGACGCAGGGGCTGCCGGTCAGTTTCCTCGGCCGCGCCGTACTCATGGCGCGGACCCGCGATGGCGGCGACGAGTATGCGGTGTGGTGGCCCGATGGCGGTGGCGCCTTCAAGCCGACCTGGAGCGGCACGACCGTGGGTATCTACGGTCCGCTCCCGGACGGCAAGACGGTCGTCGGTCAGGTGCTGCAAGGGCGGGGCAACAGCGCTTGCCTTGCGTTGCTCGATGCGCGCAACGCGTTGACGGTACTCAAGACCGCCTGTGCGACCCGGCTCAAGCGCGACGGCGCCGGCACGGTCTCGCCCGACGGACGCTGGCTGGTCGCCGACGCGGAGACAGCCAACCTGGCGGCGCTGGTCGACCTCACCGGGGCGTTCAAGCAGCGCACCACCGCCGCCACCCGGTACGCCGGGCCGCCGCTGGCCGGCGAGCCGGTCTGGACCGACACCAACACGGTCGTCCGCGCCGACCGCGACGGCCTGGTCCAGGTGGAGGCCGACGAGCTGGCCGTCGACCAGGCCGAGGGCGTGGAGCACCTAGCCGTACCGAGCATGACGGAGGGCGACCACGTCGTGGTGGTGAGCAAGCAGCTCGCCTAGCGCCCGCTGGGTCTGCGGACGGCGCACGCTCACTACGATCGGCGCGATGCGCATCGACCTGCACACGCACTCCACAGCCAGCGACGGCACCCTGACTCCGGCGGAGTTGGTGACGGCCGCGGCGCAGACGGGGCTCGACGTCCTGGCGATCACCGATCACGACACCACGGCCGGCTGGGCGCCCGCGGCGGCGGCGCGCCCGGCCGGGCTGGCGCTCGTGCGCGGGGCCGAGCTGTCCTGCCGCTGGTACGGCGTGACCCCGGCGATCCCGTTGCACCTGCTCGCCTACCTCTTCGACCCGACCGAACCAGAGCTGGTCGCCGAGTTGGCCCGGGTACGCCGCGCGCGTGAACAGCGTGGCGAGCGGATCGTCGACCGGCTGCGCGCCGACGGGGTCGACATCACCTGGGACGAGGTGCTCGGGTACGCCGGCGGCGGCACCGTGGGCCGCCCGCACATCGCGCAGGCGCTGATCCGGGCCGGGCTGGTCGCCACCACGAGCGCGGCCTTCGCTCCGCAGTGGCTGGGGGAGCGGTACCGGCTGCCCAAGGAGGACACCGACGTGTTCACGGCGGTGCGGCTGGTCCGCGGCGCGGGCGGTGTACCCGTCTTCGCCCACCCACGAGCGACCCGGCGCGGCACGATCGTGCCCGACTCGCTGATCGTCGAGATGGCGGCGGCCGGCCTTTTCGGGCTGGAGGCCGACCACGAGGACCACTCACCCCAGGAGCGTGCGCACGTGCGGCGGCTGGCCGGCGAACTGGGCTTGGTGGTGACGGGATCGTCCGACTTTCACGGCACTCACAAGTCGGTGCGGCTGGGCGCCCACACGACCGCCCCCGACGCGTACGAGCGGATCGTCATCGCGGCTACCGGCGTCCCCCTGCTCCACTAGCGTGACCTTGTGGATCTCAAGCTGTTCGGCGAGGTGTTCGTCACGCTGCTGGTCATCACCGATCCGCCGGGTATGGTGCCGATCTTCCTCGCGCTGACCGGCACGTTGCCGGCCCGCGACCGCATTCGAGCCGGCACCCAGGCCGTGGCGCTGGCGCTCGGCGTGATCGTGGTGTTCGCGGTCGCTGGCCAGACGCTGCTCGACTACCTGCACGTGGACCTGCCCGCGCTCCAGGGCGCCGGTGGCCTGCTGCTGATCCTGATCTCGCTGGCACTGCTCACCGGCAAGCAGGACGACCCCAACCAGCAGGTCACGTCGAACATCGCGCTGGTGCCGCTGGGCACGCCGCTGCTCGCCGGGCCCGGCGCGATCGTGGCGACCATGCTTTTCGTGCAGCGGGCTGACGGCATGGCCGACTACGTGGCGATCGCTCTCGGCATCGTCGCGGTCATGGTGGCCGTGTGGCTCACGCTCCGCTTCTCCGGCGTCATCGTGAAGATCCTCCGGCCCAGCGGCATCGAGGTGCTGACCCGGATCGCCGGCCTCCTGCTGGCGGCGATCGCCGTGCAGTTGATCGCCGACGCGGTCGCCGCGTTCGTCGCCGACTACGCAGCGCGGTGATCTGTCGTAGCCAAGTGAGAAGATATCGGGCGTGAAGGGCGAGCAGCAGGGCATTGGTGGGCAGCTGAGTTTTGAGGGTATGCCGGAGCGGCTTTTCGTGTGCACGCCCAGCAAGCTCGGCAGCTACATGGACTGTCCACGGCGATATCGCTACACCTACGTCGACCGGCCCGCCCCACCCAAGGGCCCACCGTGGGCGCACAACTCCCTAGGCGCGAGCGTCCACACCGCGCTGCGCAACTGGTTCGGCCTGCCGCACGAGCGCCGGCGGCCCGAGGCGCTGCCGTTGCTCCTGTCGGGCACCTGGGTCCGCGAGGGCTACCGCGACGACGAGCAGGAGCGCTCCGCCTATCGCCGGGCGCTGGAGTGGCTAGAGTCCTATGTGGAGACCTTGGAGCCGGGCACCGAGCCGCTCGGGGTCGAGCGGGTCGTCGCGGTCAAGACGGCCGTGCTGGCCTTCAACGGGCGCGCCGACCGCATCGACGCGCGCGGCGCCGAGCTCGCGATCGTCGACTACAAGACGGGTCGCACGGGGCTCGACAGCGACGACGCGCGCGGGTCGCAGGCCCTCGCCCTGTACGCCTACGCGGCCGAGCGGGTGTTCCGCCGCCCGTGCCGCCGGGTCGAGCTGCACCACCTGCCCAGCGGCACGGTGGCCGCGCACGACCACACGCCCGAGTCCCTGGCCCGGCAGCTCGCCCGTGCCGAAGACACCGCGCGCGACATCGTGGCCGCCGAGAAGGCGGTGGCCGGCGGCGCCGATCCGGACGCGGCGTTCCCCACCCAGCCCGGCCCGATCTGCGCCTGGTGCGACTACCGCAAGACCTGCCCGGCCGGTGCCAGCGTGGCGGCCAAGGAGCCGTGGGACGGTCTGGCGCGGGTCACGACACCGTCTGAGCAGCCCGCTTGAGCGCTTCCTGGTGCACCGGGCTGTAGAAGTACTTTCGGGGCAACGCGTTGAGCAGCAGGCGGATGCCGCGCGTCGACAGGTCGGCCGGGAGGTCGGTGGTACGCAGCCCGAACGCGCCGTATTTGCGCCGTGCCCACGCGGGCAGCAGCGCGAACGCGGTGGCCGCCACACCGAAGTACACGAGCCGCACCGGCGTCAGGCCGAGCCGCCAGGGCAGGGGCGGCGCGCTAAGGAAGACGAAGGTCTCCGCCGCCTCCTTGGTCATGTGCAACTCCGGCTGGACGCGCCGGTAGTACTCCTCGACCTCGGCGGCGCTGCCCGGCACCGACGCCGGGTCGAGCCCGACCAGCGCCGCCACCCGGCGCTGCTCGTCGTAGTACCCGTCGACTTCATCGGCGGTGAGCCGCACACCCGCTCGCCGCGCCGTGGTGACGAACGACTCGACCTCCGCCACGTGCACCCAGCGCAGCAGGTCGGGCTCGTCGATCCGGAACTCCTCGCCGGTGCGGGGGTCGGTGGCGCGCAGCCGGGCGTGCAGGGCGCGTACGCGCTCACCCGCCGCCTCCGCCTGCTCCGTGGTGCCGAAGATCGTGGTTGCCACGTACATGGACGTGCGCATCAGCCGGCCCCACGGGTCGGTTTTGTAGTCCGAGTTCTGCACCACGGCGGCGACCGCACGCGGGTGCAGGGCCTGCAGGTACAGCGAGCGCAGTCCGGCAAGGAACAGGATCGGCTCCGAGTGCACGCGCCACGTCACCGAGTCGGGACCGAAGAGACCGAGATCCGCCATCAGTCGTATGTCGCGCGGCGAGCCCGGCAGCCGGGACACAGCCCCCAGAACGTGACCTCTGCTTCGTCGACCTCGAACCCATGCGCGACGTTGGGGTCGAGGCAGGGCGCCTCGCCGACTACGCAGTCGACGTCGGCGATCTTGCCGCAGCCGCGGCAGACCACGTGATGGTGGTTGTCGCCGGCTCGCCGCTCGTATCTGGCTGGGCTCCCGGCCGGCTCCAGGCGCCGCGCCAGCCCGGCACGGGACAGCGCGCCGAGCACGTCGTAGACCGCCTGGGTCGACACGGAGTCGAGCCGGGTGCGCACCCTTTGGGCGATTTCGTCGACTTCGAGGTGGCCGCCATCGGCGAGGACTTCGAGCACGGCGAGGCGAGGTCGGGTCACTCGTAGGCCACGCGACCTCAACAGGTCTTCGCCGTGCACCCTGCAATAACAGCACGCGAATACGTGACCAGCAAGGTGTTGGGAACCCCGCTGAACCCTCTCGGCTCTATCGGCGTAGCTCTCTGTGACGAGGGCAAGTTGCGAGTTCAACAAAACCCGTAGGCTGGCGGGACGATCTCGCGTAGAAGAGGAGGCCTCGATGTTCGAGGAGATAGCTGGACTTCCCGCCCACCCGCTGCTGGTGCACGCGGCGGTGGTGTTCATCCCGCTGCTGGCCGTGGTCGGCGTGGTGTACGCGCTGGTGCCGAAGGTGAGAGCACGGATCGGCTGGGCAGCCGTGCTGCTCGCGGTAGGCGCCCCGCTGGCCGCACTGGTGGCGAGGCAGTCCGGCCAGGAACTGGAAAAGCGGCTCGTCGCCGCCAACTACGGTCAGGAGATCCTGGCGCAGGTCGACGACCACCAGGGCTACGGCGACCTGACACTCTGGTTCAGCCTGGGCCTGGGGGCCGCCACGCTGCTGCTGGTCTTCGCCACCAGCAGCCGGGCACGCCGGGCGCCGGCATGGCTCGCCTGGGTACTGAGTGCGGCCGTGATCGTGCTGGCGGGCTTCACCGGGTACTTCGTCTTCAAGACTGGCGACACCGGAGCCAACGCGGTCTGGAGTGGCGTCTGATCGGCGCCTAGAAGAGCGCGCGGGAGCAGAGCAGGCAGGTCACGATGAGGAGCACGGCTCCGGCGATCATCCCGATCCCGTACGTGACCGTGCGGGCGCTCCGCTCCGCGGCCTCGATGCCGTGGAGGTCCTGCGCCGGCATCTGACGGGGGGCGGGCGGCTGCACCACCATGGGGGGCCGCCACCCCTTCGGGGGCTGCGGGCTGGCGGGCGGGCCCGCATAGCCGGGCTGCTCGGCCGCTTTTCCCAATTTCTCTGGTTCTGGCGAGGGCGGCTCGTCACCGTCGGGCCGCCGCCAGAACGCATCGGGGTCGGGGCCTCCATCGCGCGTCGTCACGGCCAATGACGCTACCAACCGGGGTGAGCGACCCACGCCGTTCACCTCCGCTGGGTACGCTGAACGGCGTGAGCAGGGTGGAATACGCGCGCGACGATTCCGATCGCGTCGTCGATCTGGAAGACGATGGCCCGCCGGTGTTGCCGGATCAGACCCGGGACGACACCGACCGAGGCTGGGGCGAGCGTTCGTACTCAAACGACGACCGCCTCCTCAACGACCGCCCACCCCACTGGTCCTAACCCACCCGTCGCCCCGGCCCGGCGCGCGCCTCTCCCGTCGATCAAGGGCAAAGCGCGTGCTTTGATCTCCGATCCACGTGCATCCGCCCTCGATCGATGCGAATCTCCTTGATCGGCGCCGCGGGACACGCCGATCGCGCTGCGCCTCGCCAGCCGGCACAGGTCGCCGGAACGTCGGGGAAAGCGCGGCCCGCGCCGACACCGCGCAACCGCTGCCACGCCCGTGCGAGGGTGCACGCGGCGACGGAAGAGCGGCGAGTCGTTCGACCGGCGCCGCCCGGTCATCCATCTCGACAGGCCCTAGCGGCGGACGATGATGCTGAAAGCGGTGCCCGGTCGGGCGCTGGCCGTCTTGCGCGCTTGAGCCGGGCCCAGGGCGAGCAGTAGCGCGCCCTCGTCGAGGGCCACCGCGAGCACCAGGGCGTCGGTCGCGAGCACGGCGGGCTGGCGCCCGCTGGCCAGCAGATCAACGCGGTCACCCGGGTGGACGAGCGCGAGCGCTGCCGGGTCGGCAAGCCGCACAGGCACCCCGACAGTGCCCGACGGCGGCGCGAGTCGGCTACTGCCAGGGGCCGAGTGGGCCGGCGCGGGCTCGCCGGGGCCGCGGGCGTCGGGCGTCCGGTCCGCGGAAGGCTGATCACCGCTGGCCGGCACGGGTGTGGACGCGCCCGAAACAGCGGGTGGGGGACAGGAGGGCTCGCCGGCGTAAAGCGCGGCGGCCGCGGTCAGCAGCAGCGCCGCGACGAGCATGAGGCGCAGCGTGGTGCGGGCCCGAGGCAGTCGCGGCCGGCGTACCGGGTCGAGTCGGGGTTCCCGCATGTCGGCAGGTTAGGCAACCCGACCACCGATCAGCGCTCGCTGAGCGCTGCCCTGTGGATAACCTGCCAGCCTGTGGATAACTCTGGCCGGGGAAGGCGTCCCGCGCGGGGCCACGTCGATCAAGGAGATCTGCATGGATCAAGGGCAAACGCACGCGGAAAAGAGATCAAAGCACGTGCGTTTGCCCTTGATCGACGGCAAGGGGCGCCAGGGGCGGCGAGGGGCGCCGTGGGCGGCAAGGGGCCGGGGCTAGGCGGCGGGGGCCGGCGCGGAGGACTTGGACGTCGAAGACGAGCTCGACGAGTCGGACGAGGACGAGCCCGACGACGAACCCGATGAGCCCGACGACGAGGTCGACGAGTCGGACGAGGACTTCGACGAAGACGACGAGGTCGAGGAGCTTGACGCCTTTTCCGCCGGGCGTGAGTCGGTGCGGTAGAAGCCCGAACCCTTGAACACCACTCCGACGGAGCCGAACAGCTTGCGCAACCGACCCTCGCACGCCGGGCACTCGGTCAACGGCTCGTCGGCGAAGGACTGCACCGCCTCGAGCTGGTGTCCGCATGCGGTGCAGGCGTACTGGTACGTGGGCACGGCTCCTCCTGAACCCTGAAACCTGGCACTCCACCTATCCGAGTGCTAATAGTGCGGCATGACCCCGGCCAGCGTCCAGTTCAGGCGGTGAACATCACCAACCCGTCACCCGGAGTGATCACCGCCCGCACTCGCTGGTCGTGTGCCTCGGCGGGCACCTCGTCGACGAGTTCGCCGTCGTGCAACAGTGCCACGGTCAGCCCGGTGGCCCGGGCCAGGGCCCGGTCGTACGAGCCGCCGCCCCGGCCAAGCCGCACGCCGCGCCGGTCGACGGCGACCGCCGGCACGACGACCAGCTCCGCCTCGGCCACCGCGTCGACGCCGTGCCGACGCCCGCTCGGCTCGCGCAGCCCTCGCGCGCCCGGGGTCAGCGAGGCGTGCCCGGCGTAGTCGGCCCAGTCGAGGTCCTGGTCGGGCAGGAGCACCGGCAGCAGCAGCCGCCCCTCGGGCCCCAACGCGCCGGCGAGTGCGTCGGGGAGCCCGGGTCCGCCCGGTTCCGCCCCGATCGGCACGTATCCGGCAACGCGGGCCGGCGCGTGTCCGCGTACAAGAGATGCCAGCTGAGCCAGGACGGACGCGGCTGCTTCTGCCAGCGACGATGCGGGCAGCGCCCGGCGGCGCGCGAGCAGCGCGGTGCGCATGGCTGCTTTTGATGAAAAATCCGACACGCCACACTCCTGCCACAAACGGCCCGCTGCCGCACTGCTGTGTCAGCATCCCATTGAGGAGGCGAAATGACGCTGCGCGGCCGGTTGACCACGGCGTTCCTCGCGGTGGTGCTCGGTCCGGTGCTGCTGGGGGCGTTCTTCGTGGGCGCCACCTTCGCCGCGACGAGCCGGGACCGGTCGGTCGAGCGCCTCGACCTCGCCGCGACCGCCGTGCGCACGTCGGTGGGCGCACTGTGCCAGCGGCTGCACGCGGCCGCCGACGCGGTCGCCCTCGCCGCGCCCGACCAGCGCGTCGCGGCCGCCAACCAGGTTGTCGCGCGCGGCCTCGCGGCCGCCGTTCGCTTCGACGCGTTCACGACGCCGGGCGCGCCCGCGCAGCCCTGGGCGGGCTGCGCGGATGCCGCGGCCGGCTACCAGGCGGTCGGCGCCCGCGTGGAGATCCGCGACACGACGGGCGCGGTGGTCGGTGTGGTCGAGGTGGCGGAAACGGTGGACGCGGCGTTCGTCGCGCGGCTCGCCGGCGCCGCTGGCGCGGCGATCACGCTGCGGGGCGGGAGTGCCCACACGACCGAGTCGCCCGAAGCACGCGCCGCCGTGCTCCAGGCTGCCGATCGAGTACGCGGAGACACCTCCACCAACACCGCTGGCGACCGCTACATCCGGCGCCTCGACCCCGCCCCCGGGCAGCCGCTGCCGCTCGTCCTCTCCGTCCCGCGCAGCGAACCGCAGGGGCTGTACGCGGTCCTCGTCGCCACCGTGATCCTCGCCGGCCTGGTCGCCGTGCTCGCCGCCTGGTGGCTTGCCCGCACGACCACGCGACCGCTCGCCGAACTCGGCGCGGCGGCCGACCGGGTGGCGGGCGGCGACCTGGCCGCGCGGGTGCCCGTGCGCGCGCACGACGAGGTGGGGCGGTTGGCGGCGACCTTCAACCGGATGACCCGCGAGACGCAGGCGTACGTGCAGGCGCTCACCGCCAGCCGGGATCAGTTGCGCGGGCACCTGGCCGTGCTCGGCGACACCATGTCGAGCACCCACGACCTGCAGCGCATCCTGCGGGTGCTGCTCCAGACCGCGCAGGCCGCCACCGGCGCGCACTCGGGCGTGGTGCTGCTGCTCGACCCGGCGACCGGGGTCCTGGCCGCGCAGTGCGCCGAAGGGCTCGACGACGACTGGGCCGAGCTGCGGGTGCTGCCCGGCAGTGGGCTGCTCGGCACGGTCGCCGCCACCGGCGAACCACGGCGCGGCCGGGTCGACCGCGACGGCCCACCGCTCGCCGACCACGAGCCGCGCTGCCGCACCTACATAGCGGTTCCGTTCGCCCGGCCCGCCCCGGTCGGCGACGTGGAACCGCCCGCGCTCGGCGTGCTGGCCCTCTACGACCGGCTCGGCTCGGACGAGTTCGACGACGCCGACCTCGTGACGCTGCGAACGTTCGCCGGGCAGGCGGCCGTCGCCGTCGAGAACGTGCGGGTGCACGAGGAGGCGCAGCGGCTCTCGCTGACCGACCCACTGACCGGCCTCTGGAATTACCGGTATCTGAAAGAGTCGATCCGGCGCGAGGTCGAACGGGCCACCCGGTTCGGGCGGATGCTGACCGTGCTCGCCCTCGACCTCGATCGCTTCAAGGAGGTCAACGACACGTACGGGCACGCGGCCGGCGACGCGGTGCTGGCCGAGTTCGCCCGGCGCGTGCGATCCGAGGTTCGCGAGGTTGACCTGGCGTTTCGGCAGGGCGGTGAGGAGTTCGTGGTGCTGCTCCCGGAGACCGACGCCCGCGGCGGCACGATCGTCGCCGAGCGGCTGGGCGCGTCCGTCAGGGAAGTCCCGGTGTCCATCGGCCCCGAGTCATCCATCGACGTCACGGTCTCCATTGGTATCGCCGTCTATCCCGACCACGGCGTCACCGGCGCCCAGGTGCTGGACGCCGCGGACGACGCGCTCTACGCCGCCAAGGCCGCAGGTCGCGACGGTTACCGAGTGGCGACCGGCGGTAAGCGGCCGCCGGCCCTGGAGATCGCGGTACCGGCCGGAGCGGCCTCGCCCGACGACGATCTTCCCCGAGCCGGCGGCGCGTCACCTGGGACTCAACCGCCGCGACAGGGCCGTGGCCGATAGTCTCGGCGCATGTCGGAGCACGCAGCCACCCCAGTCATCCCCGCAGGACGGCGTGCGGTCAAGGCCGTTATTCCCGCCGCCGGTTTGGCGACCCGGTTCCTCCCCGCTACCAAGGCCGTGCCCAAGGAACTGCTGCCGGTCGTCGACCGGCCGGTCCTCCAGTACATCGTGGAGGAGGCCGCCGCGGCGGGAATCGGTGACGTCCTGCTGATCACCGGCAGGGGCAAGACGTCGATGGTCGACCACTTCGACCGGCAGCCCTATCTGGAGTCGCGCCTCGAAGAGAAGGGCGACGCCGAGCGGCTCGCCGCCGTGCGCAAGCCCAGCGAGCTCGCCGAGATCTACACGTGCCGCCAGGGTGAGCCGCTCGGCCTCGGCCACGCCGTCGGGTGCGCCGAGTCGCATGTGGGCGACGCGCCGTTCGCGGTGATGCTCGGCGACGAGTTCGTCGACCTGGCCGAGCCGCTGCTGCCCCCGATGCTGGAGCTGCAGGCCCGCACCGGCGGCATCGTGCTGGCGTTCATGGAGGTCGAGCCCGAGGAGACCAAGCGGTACGGCATCGCCTCCGTCACCCCCGCCGAAGAGGGGCTCAGCGAGATCGGCGAGGTCGTCCGGGTCACCGGGCTCGTCGAAAAGCCCGCGCCGGCCGACGCTCCGAGCAACCTCGCGGTCCTCGGGCGCTACGTGCTGCCGGGGGACATCTTCGACGCGATCAAGCGCACCAAGCCGGGCAGCGGAAACGAGATCCAGTTGACCGACGCGATGGCGCTGCTGCTCGCCGAGGGCACGCCGGTGCACGGCATCGTGTATCGGGGCACGCGCTACGACACCGGGATGCCCCTCGGCTACCTGCAGGCGGTGGTGCAGCTCGCGTCTCAGCGCGACGACCTTGGCCCCGCGTTCCGCGAGTGGCTGACCGACTTTGTGGGGACCTTTACATGACATCCACGGCCGATGCTTGTAGGGGCGCTGCCGGCCGTTCTTTGCGGCCGCTCACGGTGATCCGCGAGGCCGTGACATGACGTCGACGGCCGATGCCGAGGCGGCCGCCAACGAGCTGACGCCGCTCGCTGACTACCTGGGCAGTGTGCTGCGCAGGCTGCGGGCGTTGCCCCCGCTCGACCTCGACATCACCCAGGCGTACGGCAACGTCCTCGCACAGGACGTGATCGCCGCACACGCCTACCCGGCGTTCGACCACGCGGCCGTCGACGGATACGCGGCGCGCTGGGAAGACGTGGCCGCCGCCTCGGCATCGCTCGACGGCGGCCGGGGCGGCGCGGTACGGCTCAACGTGGTCGGCGACCTGGGCGCCGCGAGCTGGCGCCCGGTACGCATCAACCCTGGCACCTGCTTCTCCGTGGCGGCGGGCGCACCACTGCCCGCCGCCGCCGACGTCGTGGTGCCGGTGGAGTGGACCGACCAGGGCATGGCCGCGGTCGAGATCTTCCGGGCGCCCAAACGCGGGTACGGCCTGCGTCGTGCCGGCGAGGAGCTGGTCGCCGGCACGGTGCTGGCACGCGCCGGCACCACCATCTCGCCGGCGCTGGTCGCGGTGTTCGCGGCGACCGGCGTTGGCCACATCGTCGTGCGTTCCAGCCCACGCGTCGTGGTCGTGGCGACCGGCGACGAGCTGGTCGACGTGGGCCGGGCGAGCCAGCCGGGCCAGGTGGTCGACGCCAACTCGCACGCCCTCACCGCCGCGGCGGTCGAGGCCGGCGCGCTCGCCTACCGGGTGGGCATCTGCGACGACGATCCCGAGGGGCTGCGGGGGCTCCTCGAGGATCAGACGCTGCGGGCCGACCTCATCGTCACGACCGGCGGCACCGGCACCGGGCCCGGCGACATGGTGCGGCGCATCCTGTCCAGGCGCGACGGTGCGGTCACGTTCCACGAGGTGGCGCTGTATCCCGGGACGACGCTGGGATTCGGTACGGTCGGTGGTGAGGAGGTGCCGATCGTGTGTCTGCCCGGTAACCCAGCCGCCGCGCTGATCGGCTTCGAGATGCTCGCCCGGCCCGCCATCCAACTGCTCGCCGGTGCCGACCCGGTGTTCCGGCCCAGCGTCCGCGCGCACCTGCTGGAGACCGTTTCGTCTCCGGCGGGGCTGCGCGAGTTCCGGCCCGCCCACGTCGCCGAGCGGCGCGGCGGGGGCTACACGGTCCAGCCGCTGCCCGGTGGGCCATACACGATGTCCGGCCTCGCCGAGGCGAACGGCCTGCTGGTGCTGGGCGAGCGGGTCACCAGCGCCGCGGCCGGGTCCACAGTCGACGTGCTCCTGCTGGACCGGCGACGATGAGCTTCTGGTCCGCGCCCGGGTGGCCCGCCGTACTCGCCGACGGGCAGGTGATGCTACGGCCGTACCGGCGTTCCGACGCCGCCGGCTGGGCCGAAGTGCGCCGCGCCAACGAGGCGTGGCTGGCACCGTGGGAGTCGTCGCCTCCAGGGCCGTGGGCCGAAGTGAACTCACCGAGCGCGTTCCGGTACGTATTCCGCGACCAGCAGCGGTCCGCCCGGCGCGGCGAGAGCATGCCGTTCGCGGTGTGCCTCAACGGCCGGCTCGTCGGGCACATCAACCTCGGCACGATCGTGCGGCGGGCATTCTGCTCCGCGTTCGTCGGATACTGGGTCGACTCCCGCGTCGCGGGCAAGGGCGTCATTCCGACGGCGATGGCACTGGCCGTCGATCACGCGTTCGGCCCTGGCGGCCTGCACCGCGTCGAGGTCAACATCCGGCCGGAAAACAAACCGTCCCGCCGGGTGGTGGAAAAGCTCGGATTCCGCGAAGAGGCCTACCATCCGCGATACATGCACATCGACGGCGGCTGGCGCGACCACATTGGATACGCGTTGACGGCTGAGGATGTCGCGGCCGACGGCGGCCTTCTGGCACGGTGGCACCGGGTGCGCGCAACGTCCTGACCTCGTCATTCGATGATCTTTATCGGTCCCGGACGGCGCGGCGCGCAATTTTCTCACTGAACCACTCGTAACCTCAGTTAACTGGGACAGCGGTGTGACGGGAGGGGTGAGGGTGCCGACCTCGGTGCTCCTCGCCGTCCTCGCCGCCGCCGGGTTGCTCGCACTCGCTCCGGCACTCGTCCGCCGGTACGACGCTACCGAGCGGCTGGTGGCGGAGCGGGCGCAGTCGACGGCTCGGGTGCTGGAGCGCCGCCGTCGACGCCGCACCGTGCCCGGCCCACGGCCAATCCGCGCCGGTCGTGCCCTCGTTGTCACCCTTCGGGCCAGCGCACCGGCCTCCGGTATCCCTGTCTCCGCCCTCCCTGTTTCGGGTGCTCCCGTGTCGGGCGTGCCCGTATCCGGTGCCCCCGTATCCGGGGTACCCGGCCGGCGCCCTTCGCGGTTGCGTTCGGTGCCCCGCCAGGCCCGCCGTCCGCGCCGTCGCCCACCGGTCCGGCGCCACACCCCGGCCGTATACCGCCGCCGGCGCGTGCTCGCCGCCCTGCTGCTGCTCAACCTGGTCGAACTCGTCGGCGTCGTCGTGGTCGGCCCCGGGTTCTGGATCGGCGTCTCGGTGACCGCGACCCTGCTGGGCGTGTACGTGGTGCACCTGCGCAACCGCGCCATCGAGGAGCGCCGGCGCCGGCGCCTGGAAGCCCGCGAAGCCGCCTGGCTAGCCGCCCGGCAGGCCGAGGTGCGTCGCGAGCAGGCTCGGCGGGCCGCGTCGCGGCGCGAGCACCAGCGCCGCCTGGCAGCACAGCGCGAAGCGGTACGTCGGGCCGCGATGGGCGTGGACGGCTCGCTGCCAGCCGCCTCGGTGTCGTACCGGCGAGCGGGCGGCCTGCGCGGCCGCGCCTACGAGGCCGGCCGCCCGGGCGCCGCTCACTCCGCGTAGCGCTCCCCGCGTACGCCGCGCACGCCGCGCACCGCTTGCGGCGGTGCCCGGCTCCGCCTCGCGTCCTCGCCGCGCCTCCTCGCGGTCGCGCCTCCTCGCGGTCGCGCCGCGCCGCGCGCCTCGCGCCGCGCCGATCAAGGGCAAATGCACGTGGTTGGATCTCTTTTCCGCGTGCGTTTGCCCTTGATCGATGCGAACTCCCTTGATCGGCGGGCGCTGGCGGCGCCGCGCCGGGATCTGATTCGCGGACCGGGCGGCGGACCTGTTAGCCTTGGCGCGGTTCGCCGGGCGTAGCCCGGCGGCGGGGCTGTGGCGCAGACCGGTAGCGCACCTCGTTCGCATCGAGGGGGTCAGGGGTTCAAATCCCCTCAGCTCCACCCATACAGGGCTTGACCAGCCAAAACGTGGTCAGAAGATCCACTAGTACATGTTGGTACAAGTCAGCTCTGATCTTGAAGCCCGCTCGCACCTTGGCGCTGGGCGTTGGCTGCGCGGAGCGCGGTGCTGACGACGTTGCGGCGGCGCTGCTTTTTGGGCCACCAGTGGACGTAGGTCTCCAGGGTGATGCGCAAGCTGGAGTGGCGTAGCGCCCGTTGCACGTCGGTGGGGTCAGCGCCGGCCGCGATGAGCGAGGTCGCGAAGTAGTGGCGCAGAGAGTGGAAGGTGCCCTCGGTGGGCCAGCCGGCGGCGACGCGCCATTTCTGCCACAGTTTCGACCAGTGCTGGTCGTGGATCGGTCGGTCTTGTTCGTCGGTAAATAGCAGGGCAACCGGGCGGCGTTTCACGGGTTTGCCGGGGTCGGGTGTGCCGCCGGTGATGTCGGGCAGCTCGACGGTGACGGGTGGATGGTTGCGGATGTGTTCGGCGAGGATGACGCCGACCTCGTCGTCCAGGTCGACGTCGCCGACGGAGCCGGCCTTGGGTGGGGAGAGGTAGAAGCCGTCGTACTTGGCTTTGTGGAAGCGCAGTTGTTGCACGACGTGGATCTCTCGGTGAAGGTAGTCGATGCAGCGGGTGCCTTCCTCGGTGCCGAGGACTTCGCCGAGTCGCATTCCTTCGCCAGCGCCGAGCCAGATGGCGGCGAGGTATTCGTCGGGGACGACGTCGACGAAGGCGAGCACGTCGTCATCGGTGGGTACCCATTTGGGGGCGCGGGAGAGGCCGCGCAGGATCGTGGAGAGCCGGACGGCCTTGCACGGGTTGTCCGGGATGACTTTGTCGATGACGGCCGCGTGCATGATGGCGTTGAACACGTCGAAGTAGGTCTTGATGGACGACTGGGCGGCATTGGCTTGCAGGAGCTTGGCGATCCATTCCAGGACGTGTGTGACGGTGATGGCCCGGATCGGCCGGTGGCCGAAGTGCGGGTAGTGGTGGTGGCGTAGCCGCGATTCGAGGTGGCGTTGGTATTCGAGGGCTTGCCCGATCTGCCGTGAGGTGCGCCATCGTTCGGCGTACTCGCGGAAGGTGAGACGTCGGGCGGACTGGTCGATTCGGGTTTCCTGGACGATGCCGGATCGGGCTTTGAGGTCCCAGTCTTCGGCGTCGGTCTTGCGTTCGAAGAACCGCGTTCGTGGTTCGCCTGCCGCGTCGAGGTACCGGACTCGCCAGCGTTTGCCCTGGCCGTGGCGTTTGGACCTGAGTCGTTCGCCGTTGGAGCCGCGCTTGGACAGAAACCACATGTCATCGACGGGCACGGCCGGCCTCCTGTTCGGAGAACCATGCGCGTACTTCGGCGGGGTCGTATCGCAGGTGCCGGCCGACTCGGCGGGCGGGTGGGCCGACGCGACGCTGCGACCACTTGTAGAGGGTGTCGGGCGATATCCGTAGGTACCGGGAGACGTCGTGGATGTCCCAGAGGGGTTCAACCGCTGTGGTGGTCATCGGTAGGCGTCTCCTTTCTCGTCAACGGTGAGGTAGGCGCTGACGTAGCCGACGCGGTCGGCGTGTCGGGTCTGGGTGCGGTAGGTGGCGGTGTCGCCGAGCAGTTGCTGGGCGTGGCGGGTGAGTTCGGCGATGAGGACCTGGGCGTGGTCGGGGGTGGGGATGATGCGGGCTTGCAGGATGGTTCGGTTCATGGATTCCTCCGGTTGGAAGGTGCTTGAGGTTTGGGCGCGGCGGGGCGGGCCGGGGGCGTGGGTTTCCTCTGTGGAGTTCTCAAGGAACGGTGCGTTGACACGTACGTGTCAAGCGGCCAGGGGTTGGCGGAGCGGGTGGGCATCGTGCCGGGCCTCGTCGTCGAGGGCGTCGCGGCCGGCTTGGCGTCGCTCCCGGGCTTGAGCGGCGGCGGTGTTGGCCAGGAGTGCGTCGCCAGTGGTGATCCAGCCGGTGGCGTGGTAGCCGAGTTGGTATATGACGAGTTTGGTTTGCTCGTCGTCCCAGGTTTCGGGGTGGCCTTGGGTGCGGCGCCAGATCGTGCGCTGCATGCGCAGGAAGCCGTACGTGACGGCGAAGGCGCGGGACTTGGTGGTGATGTGGCCGCCGTAGCCGTATTGGTGGGCGTGTCGGCGTAGCCGGCTCCAGTCGGGGTGTTCGCCGAGGTTCCAGGCGGCACGGATGAGTCGGCCCGCGTGGGTGGTGGGGTCGGCGTGCAGTTCGACGGTCAGGTCGGTGAGCCGGCGCAGGGTGGCCCCGGTGATGGAGGCGTCTTTGGTGGTGTATTTGGCGATGTAGCCGGCGACCTGGTTGACGTCGATGCTACTGCCGCCGGGGGCGTTGACGTGCTTGATGTCCAGGCCCTTGTTCGGGTCACCCCATCGGATGTGCCAGCCCCGGTCGCCGTTGGTGGGGTGCGGAGCCGACGTGTACGAGGTGGTGGCGAACGCGTCGCGGAGGGCGGCTTCGAACATGGGCCGGGTGATGATGTCCGGTGCTGGGACGATGGCGTCGGGGCAGTCGGGGTTGCGGCCGTCGAGGCGGATGAGGGCGTGGTAGTGGACCGCGCCCCGGGTTTGCATCTCGTAGACCTTGACGTACTTGCGGCGCAGCTCGACGCCGTGGATGCGGCCGAGGCGGTCGAGGTTGCGGTCGAGGCGGATGATGGTGCGCCGCCACAGTTCTGGGGCCTCGTGGTGCCACACGACGTGGCCCACATGGTCGTAGCAGTCCAGGCACAGCGGCTGTCCGAGCCGGGAGTCGCCGGCGGCGTGGCGTTGGCGGCAGCGCATCTCGACACCGTGCGGGCAGGTGCGGCCGAACGGGTGGCAAAGCTGGGGGCGGCAGGTGCAGCCGTCTTTGCGTCGACAGTCGCTGGCGTGGACCTTGACGACACGGTGGTGGACCGGGCCGAACGAAGGGGCGGTGACGGTGAGGAAGATGGCGATGTGCTCGTGCAGCGGCGGTAGTCCCCACCGGTCGCCGACGAGGCCGGCTTTGATCAGGTGGTAGGTGTCCCGCCGGTAGACCTCCGCGCAGGAGGGGCAGACGGAGGCGCGGCGGTTGCCGCATGGGGTGTAGATGGCGCCGTCGGGCATGTCCTCGGTGTCCACGGTGGCCAGGCGCTGCCCGTCGGCGTTGTTGACGTGGATCTGCCCGGCCAGGCGGATCGGGTGCCGGCAGGACGCGGCGGCCTTGACGTGAGACAGCCACTCGGGATAGTCGGGAGACGAGCCACGGTTGATGGCGGTGGCGACGGTGGCGGGGGAGTGTCCGTGCACGTATCCGACGGCCGGGTTGGTCGGGCCGGTGGGGGTGGCCCACGGCCAGTAGCCGCCGTTGTCAGGGGTGTCGGTGGGTTCGGCGGATGCTCCCGCGCCCGAAACCCTTGTGGGGGTTTCGGGTACGAGAGGAAGCGTCGAAGCGCTCACCTAGTGACTCCTGTCGAGGTTCCGTTGTGCGGACCCGGGTTGATGGAAGGTTCGGGGTAAAGCAGGGTGAGGATGTCTCGGGCGGTGGCGGTGGGTACTTGGAGTCGGACCGCGAGTTGCCCGGGGTTGATGCGTTCACCGGTGGCCTGTTCGTGGCTGTTGGCGAAGAGCCTGGCGTGAGGCAGTCGGGCCACGACCGTCTGATCCAGCCGGGCTGGCGGGTCGGTGGGCTCATCCGGTTTGGCGGGCATGGGCTCCGGTACTGCGGGGCTTTCGGTCTGCTTCGGCTCTGTCTGGTGTGGTGTGTCGTCTGTTTCAACCGGGGTGGCCGTGGTCGTGGGTGAGGCTTCCGGGTGGACCGGCGCGGGGGCGGTGTCCTGGTTGGACGTTGCCGGGGCGTCGGTGGCCGGGGAGGGTGCCTGGACCGGGTTGGTGGGCCGGGTTGTGGTGAAGACGAGCTTGGACAGGGCAAAGAAGGCCAGGGCGGGCAGTGCGGAGACCATCCAGCCGAACACGGTGGGCTGTGCGACCGCGAGCTGGGCGGTCAGGGACAGGCCGACCGCTATCACGAGCAGGAACATCGGGTAGCCGATCGGGCTACCGGTGCGGCGCCGCCGGGCGATGACGATCAGCGCGGCGGTGGGGATGAGTTCGGTGATGACGGCGTTTGCCCAGCCGAACCAGTCACCCGTGTCGCCGGGGCTGTTTTGCATGGTCCAGTCGTGGACGTGGGTAAACGATGCTGCGCCGGCCATGACGCCGACGAAGAGCACGATGATGACGAGAATGCTGTCTTGGAACCGCTGTGCGGTGGTCGGCCGGTTGGTATCGGTCATGGGATGACCTCCGGCGGCATCGGGCGGGCAAAGCCGGTGGAGCCCAGGACATTGCCGTCCAGGTCGCGGACGGTGCCGTGCGGGACCAGCAGGTCGTCACGGTAGGGGTGGGCCAGAGCGACCGGTCGGGAGACGATGTACCAGGTGCCGGCCGTCGCGGCGGGCAGGGGGCTACTGTTGTCGCCGCCGAACCGAATCCGGTAGACGGGGATGTCGGTGTCGACGTAGTTGTCGAAGCCGAGGATGGTTTCGCCGAGACGAGCCGGCGGGTAGTCGGTGCACGGGGCGATGACCCGAACAGGGGCGGTGCTGCCCGGGGTGATCCGCGCCGGGGTGCGGACTGGGTAGATGTGCATCGCGTGCGGGGTCAGGTTGACCAACATGTCAGCGTCCCTTCTGGACAGCGGATTCGTAGGTGTCGGCCGTGTTGTTGAGAACGGTGATGACGTGTGCGGCGGTCTGGCCAGCGTTGTCGTCCCAGATGGCGTCGTTCCAGTCGCCGATGTAGATGCGGCCGCCTAGGTGCTTTTCGAGGGCGGACCGTGCCTTGCGGTAGCGGTCGACTTCGGCTTCGCCGTAGTGGTTGGTGTCTTCGAATGGGGTGACGGCGAGTTGGCCGTAGGCGGCGATGAGGATGGCGCCGAGGGCGCAGGCGCGCGGTGTGGGGTTGGTGTAGTCGTCGTAGAGGTGGTTGCGGAGCCAGCCGTGGTCGGCCAGGTAGCGGGCGGCGTTACGCAGCACGTCGGGGACGGTGCTGGCCTTGTAGGCGGCGAGGGCAGTTGCGGATGTGGTCATGTCAGCGTCCTTTCTCGACGGTCGACGCCCACGCCGTGGGCTTGGGTAGGGGCTTTCTCCTCGCAGGTTTTGTGGCAGGGCTCCCCGGTGGCGGGGTGCCGTAGCAGTGCGAGGGTTCGGCAGTGCCGGCAGGGTGCGAGCGGGCCGATGGTGGCCAGTGGTGCGCCGTTGCGGCCGGACCAGTCCAGGACGACGGTCATGGGGCGACCTCCGGCGGGAGGGGGCGGGCGGTAGAGCCGGTGCGGGGTTGGATGCCGCACATGGGGCAGCGGCGGGATGCGCCGCCTTGCCGTTTGAGGGCGCGTTCGAGGTCGCGGGTGCCGGTCCAGGTGCGGGCCAGTTGCCAGCCGATGCCGGCGTGTTTGATGACCGTCATGAGTCGTGCGCCGCGTCCAGCGGCGTGTTCGTTGAGGCGACGGTCCAGGTTGGAGGCCCAGCCGCAGTAGTGGCGGGCGTGACCGTAGGGGCGTTCGAAGTGCAGCAGGTACACGGTGCCGATCCGTGCCGGAAGCTCGGCGGCCGCCTGTGCTGCCTGAGCGAACGCGGTGGTGAGGTCAGCGTCCGTGGTGAACGACAGAAAGGGCGTGAAGTCCTCCTCGTAGACGGGGAGAACGACAGACGTTGCGGAGGTGGTCATGACGCCTCCTCCTGCCCGAAGGGGAGGAGGCCGATGATGCCGGCGCAGCGGCCGCATAGCTCAGTGCTGTAGCCGAGGTTGTAGAGAGCGTCGATGAGGATTTCGATGACGTAGCCGGCGCTAGCGGGGAAGACGGCGGTGCCGTCACAGCTTCGGCAGGTGGTGCAGCAGTCGGGGCAGGCCCGGTAGACAGGGCCGAAGATGGGGTGAATGCCGGTGGGCATCATGCCGTCGACGCATAGGAAGCAGGCCCGGACCTTCATCGGGTCACCTCCTGCGGTTCGCAGTCGAGGCATGCGCCGGTGCGGCGGGGGATGTAGTAGTTCTTGACCTGCTCGCAGGTTGGGCAGGTGCGGCGGGCGGTCAGGGCCCGGTCGAGGGCGGCGAGTTGCGCCGGGGTGGCCTGCCGTTTAGGTAGGGCGAGGTCGATGCGGTAGAGGTAGGCGCAGCGCTTACCGCGACGCCAGAGTATTTGCGCGGTGATGTCTTGCCCACCAGGGCGCAGCCCACGCTTGCGGAGCTGCCGCACGGTGGCTAGGCCATCGGGCGCCATCTTGTAGGGGTAGGTGGGCAGGCCGTACTTGACGCCGGTGGGGTCGTAGAAGACGACCATTTCGTCCTCCTCATCGGACAGTCCGGCCCCGTTTCCCGGGCCGCTTTCGGTGCCGGGGAACGGGTTCGCGGCCGTGTACTGGTCGCGGTCGAACTCTTCGGGGAGGAACCAGGTGCGGCAGGTGCCGCAGCCGACCGGGCCTTCATCTAGGACGGTCGGAGCGATCCGGATTTTGCGGGGGCATTCGCACTCGCACGGGATCGGGTTGTTGTTGTTCGTCCGCCCTTTGGCGGTGCCAATCGGTTCGGGGTGGCGGAACGCGCCCAGCACCTCAGACAGCCGGGTGATTACCGGGGCGTAGTGGGCGGTGGTGTCGGGGTTGAGGGTGCAGGGTGAGTAGCCGAGCTTGTCGTCTTTGGTGGCGGTCATGCCGAGCTCGGCGGCGAGGGTGGCGAAGTGTTTGTTGTGCCAGCGGCCCTGCCGTGAGGTGTCCTTGACGCCGCGTGCGGCGGCCAGGCCGTGGGTGGCCTCGTGCAGCAGGGTGGTGAACACCTTGTCCGGTTCGCGGGCCAGGCCCTCACCGGAGACGAGTACCTCGGGCAGTTGAGTGTCGCCGTGCTGCCAGCGCAGGTCGGCGAAGTGGCCCCACTTGAGGTTCTGGCTGGCTTTGGCCGGGGAGCCGGAGCCGACCACGATCACAGCGGCGGGGACTTCCGGGTGCCGGGTACGGATGGCGGACCAGGCGTGTTCGAGCGCGCCGAGTAGCGCGGCGGTGGTGAAGTCCGACGGTTGTTGACACGTACGTGTCAGGTTGGTGATCTCCGTAGAGGTGGTCATCGGGCACCACCCGTGCCGGTGGTGGTGTGGAGGCGGTCGTAGTGGTCGGCGGCCGCGCGGAGCACGTCGACGACGGTGGTCACGGTCTGGCCGTGTTCGTCGTTCCAGTCGCCGACGTAGTTGAAGTAGGCCCAGTGGTCTTCGAGGTCGCGGTGGTCGACCGGCTCGTAGACGTTGTCTTCCAGGTAGAAGGCCAGCAGCTTGATAGCGGCGGTCACCTCAGCGGCCTGAGTGCCGGTGTAGGAGGGGTTAGTGGTGCCGCACACGGCCATCCGGATCGCGCCGGTGGCGCAGGCCGCAGGAAAGGGCTGGTCGAGGTCGGCGAACATGTCGCCCTGGTGCCAGCCGTGCCGCTCCAGGTAGAGAGCGGCGCCGCGCAGCAGGTCGGCCGGGGTGGTCCACGGCGGCGGCGCGGTGTCGGTGCTGTTGGTGTGGATCGGGTTGTGGGTAGGGTTCATGGTGGCCACGTCCTTTCGTGGGCGTTGGTCGGGGCCGGCGGGCCGGGCAGCTTTCCTAGGGCGTGGTCCGGTTCGCCGGTTGTCCTATGTGGTTGATCGATGTCACCTAAGGCCGGATCGTTAGGCGCGGCCGTCACGGCGCGCGATCGCGGTGGCGTAGTTCTTTGGCGTGATGCCGTCGACGCCGGGGTCGGTCCAGGTGTGGGTGATGTCGGCGTAGTCGTTGGTGTCGTAGGAGCCGCACACGCAGGCGTGGGATAGGCGGCGCAGGGTGCCGTCGCCGATGGGCCGGTAGAAGCTGACCGGGTTGGCGTAGGTGTCGGTGAGGTGGTTGGTTTCCGCCCACTGGGCGTACTCGTCAGGGGTGAAGATGTGCGCGCCGAGGTCTTCGTCGGCGTCCCAGACAGCGATGATCTGCTTGTCGTTGGTGTCCATCGCGGGCGCTCCTCTCAACGGATTGGCGTGAAGGTTCGGTGTCCCTGACGGCGGCAGCGGATGCAGGTGCCGGTGTCGATGCGGTAGTGCTTGGGCTTGACCCAGCGGCGGCAGGCCGGGCAGTGCACGGCCAGGACGTTTCCGGTCCGCCGGTTGTAGCTGCCGTGGACGGTGGCCGTCAGGCGGCGGTAGGTGTCTCCGGCGGCGCGGACGACGCCCAGGACGGTGAGTCGGCGGGTGGCAGTACTTGACTGGCTCGTGGGTGCGGTGGTGGTGGTCATGCGGCCATCTCCCATTCGTTCGGGTCGGGTTTGGGTCGGCGGATGTAGGCGGCGTAGTCGGCGAGGCGGATGATGTCGGCGTCGGTGAGGTAGGCGGCTTTGACACGGTTGGGGGTGCCGCCTTCGGCGATGAGGTAGCCCTCGCCCTGGTTGTTGGGGTCGATGGAATTGGCGGTGAAGCCGCGGGCGTACCAGCCGTGGCCGAGGACGATGTCGCTAGAGACGTCGTTGGTGGTGCGGCCGGCGAACCGCCAAGCGAACAGGTCACGCAGCGAGGGCGGGATGATGTCCGAGGAAGGGCGTTGGGTGGCGGCAGCGACGATGATGCCGACGGCGCGTCCTCGGGCGACGATGTCGCGTAGCAGCGCGGAGAACAGTTCTTGTTCCTTCTTGTCTCCGGCAGTGGCGGAGAAGTAGGCGATCTCGTCGCAGGCGACGAGGATTTGCCCGAACACGTCATTGGGGCCGATTTTGCGGCGGCGGTGGGCTTTGAGGTAGGCGTACCGGTTGTCCATCACCGTTTGCACCCGGCGCAGGGTGGTGATGGCGCGAATGATGGCTGGGCCGACGAACACGTCGGCGGCGTTCTCCCACAGCCCGAGTTCGACTTGCTTGCCGTCCAGCAGGCAGAGCCGGACGTCGGGGCAGAGGGCGGCATGAGCGACGATGGTGTTCAACAGGCTGGACTTGCCGGAGCCGGGTTCGCCGCCGATGAGGATGTTGCGGTAGATCATCGGCAGATAGACGGGGTGGCCGTATTCGTCGATGCCGAGGTAGACGGGGTCGAAGATGGATAGCAGCGGCCCGACCGGTACCCGGTCAACGCCGCGAGGGTCGAGCGGGGTGTCGGTGTTCATGATGTGTGTGCTCCAGGATTTGGGGTGGGCGCGAGCACTGTTGTCCTGTATGGACTTGGCTCGCGCCGACCCATCTATGTGGTTAGGCGTAGTCCGAGGGATCGAACTCGGAGGAGGGTGCGGGTTGCGGGTTTCGCGGAGCGCGGGTGCGTGCGCCGTCCGGGGTAGGGACGGGGACCGTCTCGGGCACTTCCGCCAGATCGAGACCTAGCGGTGGCGTGGCCGGGGAGACGGGTGCGGTGGCCGGGATGTCATCGGGGACGATGTCCGGCAGGGGTGAGGTGACGGTGCGGGCCAGGGGTTCGCGGCGGGTGATGTCGATCCGGATCAGTGCCGCGTAGCGGCGGCCTTCCCGCATGACGCGAACTTCGTTGGCCCAGCAGGCAACGGCCAGCTTGTGGGTTTGCCCTTCGGCTTCCAGGTCCTTGATGGACAGTCCGGGGCGCAGCCACACCCAGACCCGTTCGCCGGCCGGGGTCGGCTTGGCAAGCAGGATCAACGGTGTGGTGCCGTCCCGGTCGGTGCGGATCAGCTTCGCGAAGCACAGCCGCAGTCGGTGCCGCACGATCAGGCACCACGAGACGGCGACGATCCGACGCCGGACCGGACCCACCACGGCGGGCACGCCCACGACCAGGGCGACGACCAGCAGCGACACCCACAGTGGGGTGGCCTGTATGAGAGTCGTCCAGGCGCACACGAACCCGACCGACAGCAGGATCTCTGCGGCCCAGTGCCACAGCACCCGCAGGACCGGCCACACGATCAGGAACAGCGCGACAACCGCGCCGCACAGGATGCCCAGCAGCAGACCGAGCAGGAACCCGAGGATCGGGTGAACGTACTCGGAGATGACGATGCCGGACAGCAGCGTGACCACCGGGATCACGACGAAGAACGCAATGATGGCCCGGCGCATGAACGAGCGGGCAACCGGTGCTTCG
Source organism: Micromonospora sp. CPCC 206061 (assembly GCF_036906915.1). NCBI lineage: Bacteria > Bacillati > Actinomycetota > Actinomycetes > Micromonosporales > Micromonosporaceae > Micromonospora > Micromonospora sp. CPCC 206061. The sequence continues at coordinate 38,895 of NZ_JBAKHX010000007.1, read as the reverse complement.
ATGAGGGTGACCGATCCCTGACGGTTCGACAGGCCGAACCTGGACCGGCGGATAGACTTCAACACGACAGGTCTCTCCCTTTTCGCAGGGGGTGAGGGCTGTTGGTGGAAGGACCGGGGTCGCAGGGACGCCAATCACTGGCGACCCCGGGTCCGTTTCCGTTGAGAGCGTGACCAGGGCCTACTTGGCCGGGGTCAGCGCCCGAAGCTCAGTCGCGCGGAACGCGACACCCGAACGGACCTTGCCGTCACGGTCGTTCGCCCAGGGCATGGCCTCCAGCTCGACCGGCACGAGGAGCTGCCCCACCGTGATGTCCGGCTTGATCTCGGACACCACCGTGATGTTCAGCATCTCCCCGCCCCGCTCGTCCAGGGCCATCACCTGAACCGTCCACATCGGAAGGTTCGTCATCCGGTCGAACTTCTGCTTGTTCCCGTTGTCCAGCTTCGGACCAGGGTTCGTGGTAGCCGTGAACTGCACGTTCTCGGTGTTCACCAACAGACGCATAGCGATCTCCTCTAACAGGGGCGCGTCCACCTTGGACGACTGCCCGTGTGACCCGAGCCGATCGGCTCGTGGTTCAAGGAGACATCGAGGGGAGTGACGCTAAAAGCCCTTCCCGGTGACGCCTGGGACGTTTATACTCATAAAAACGTCCCCGCCTTTCCTAAATCCTCTTGGCAGGAGCTGCCATGGCTAACGAGCGTCTGCGAGCCGCGATGGACCGCGCCGGCGTGTCGGTCACCGAGCTGGCCACCTACACCGAGAACGACGCGAAGACCGTTGGCCGATGGCTTGGGGGCCGCGTCCCCCATCCCCGGACCCGCTTCAAGGTTGCCAAGCGCTTGAGGGAGGACGAGGAGTTCCTGTGGCCCGGAGCGAACAGGCCGGCCTCAGGTGATTCGGACGCCGCCGGCATCGTCCAGTTCTACGCGAACCGCGGACTCATCCCACCAACACTGTGGGATCGGCTGTTTGAACAAGCCACGGTGGAAATCGGAATCCTCGTGTACGTCGGTATGTTCCTCACCGAAAAGCCGAAATTGTTGCCACAGCTTCGAGCCAAGGCGCAGGCCGGGACCCGGATACGGCTGATATTCGGGGAGGTGGGGTGCCCTGCGGTCATCCAACGCAGCACAGACGAGAACATTGGTCGGAACACCATATCGGCGAAAATCGAGCATGCGCTTTCATACTTCAAGCTGCTGGATGGCCAGCCTGGCGTCGAGATTCGCACTCATGACACAGTTCTCTACAACTCGATTTACATCTTTGACCGCGACATGATCGTAAACCCACATGTCTACGGCAAGACTGCCCCACACGCCCCAGCCTTGCATCTGCGGCGGACAGGGCTAGACGACCCGTTCGACACGTACGCCAGCAGCTTCGAGCATGTGTGGCAGACCGCCAAGCCGGCTTTCACCTAAGGACTGATGTGGGTAAGACTGACTATCTAAACGACCCAAACGCTCCGCGAGCCAACTCTCTCGTTGTGGCCGTTACAGCTGTAGTGAGAGATGATGCCGGACGTGTCCTACTGGTCAGGCGGTCGGACAACGACTATTGGGCGCTTCCTGGCGGTGCTCAGGATATCGGTGAGTCAACATCCGAAGCAGTCATGCGCGAAGTCTTGGAAGAGACCGGCATCGCGGTGGAGGTGATCGGGATATCCGGTGTTTACTCTGACCCTGGGCACGTCATTGCCTACGATGACGGCGAGGTACGTCAGGAGTTTTCTATATGCTTCCGAGCACGACCAGTCGGTGGCCAACTACGCTCAAGCCCTGAATCGAAGTCAACGGCATGGATAGTACCTGCCGATCTGGAGTCCCTCTTCATTCATCCGTCGATGCGACTCCGAATCCAGCACGGCATTGAACAACGAAGTAGCCCTTACATTGGGTGAGCGATTACAGCCCTCGAAGCCTTTCTTCGGTTCGCGCTACCGCTGCCGCCAACTCCGGTTCAGCACTAGTGATGAACCGTGAAACTATACTACCGGCTCCGTAACGAAGTTGGATTTCCGCGATCCTGCTACGGAAGTCAGTTGGCTCACCGGTGGGTGTCGTTGTTAAGTCACAAGCCCACAACGCATCTCTGACTGGCCCCTCCTCATCGTGGTAGGCCGCCAATTGGTCCTCCAAGCCGCGAAGCTCCGCCTCCTTCACGGCACATGAGTGATGTGCTATTAGGTGAACGATCCTTTCTGGAGCCCCAAGCTTTTGGAGATGGTATGCACCGTCGAGAGGGTGAAACCCGGTAATCGCGAGGTCTGGCGCGTATCCGACATCGTGAAGAATCGCGGCGGCTTCCAGAAGTTCAGCATCAGTACCCACCGCCGCCGCTAGAGATCGTGCCTTTCTGGCTACTCCCTGAACATGCGCCCACCGCGTTGGCAACGTGACCGATAGTTCGCTCTCGGAAATTTCGTAAGCCCAGGTGACCAGAGACATGAAAAGACGATAGCGCCTCGCGTGCAGGACCGCGATGGGGTAAACATCGAGTTGCATGATTTGAGGGCGAACCGCAGTCGACTCTGTGAGAACTTTCTATACGGGTTCAAGGCGGCCCGCGATGCGGGCCGCTCGCGCCGCCGACCAGGGCCGACCGCAAGGGTCGCGCCGCTCGCCTTAGGCCTTCGGCCACGGCGGCGGCGTTCCAGCCCGCCGGCGGCGCGACGTCAGATAGCGAGAAGCCCCGGGCCGCCTTGGATCAGGGCGTGCACTCGGGGCTGAAGAACAAGAGGGACCGGCCTTCGGCCGGACTCACCAGCAAGAGAAGGCCTCCGGCGGGGGCACTCCGACTCCGGGATGGTGGAGGAGCCATCCCGTCCGCCGACGACCCAGGCAGAGCCGAGCAGACCAGGGCCAGGGCGCCAAGGTCATTCGTCCGGTAGGGCGCTCCACCTTGGCGCCCTGGCCCTGGCCCGCTCCCCTATGGGGTGGGTCGACGGCAGACGGGATGGCTCTAAGGTTCAGTTCCTAGGCGAGTTGGATTAGGCGCCAGGTGACGGACTGCCCGTTGTAGGGCGGCATAACGTTGCCCATAGCGATAGGAGCCGTTGTGCTCGGCGTTCCTACCACCTCCCAGACTCCGCTTTCTGGACACCGTTCGCCGGTTCGTGCCGTGTCACCGATGGCCATGCTTACCTCCCAAGGCGGTTCTGTAGGCGATCTCTACTCAACGGAACGAGCGCGTCATTCCGAGGTAACGCCGATCTCAGAGGGGGGGCCGCAGAGCGCCCCTCCGGCACTGTCCTGTGCCGAACACGTGCCCACACCGGCGAGTCCCGTCGTCGTCCTCAAGCAACTGTTTGCGCAGGTGGCAGCCTGAAGCGCGTATCTTGCAGCCGATCCTTCCGAAGGCGGAGCACAGTCCCTGTACCGCGCATAATTGGATCTATGGTGCTGCACCCGCGCCAGAGGGCGCCCGCCGCCCCGGAGGCAGGAAGCATGGGAGCACGGGCGGTTAAACCTTCCGAGAGATCGACCGAGATGGCCCAACCCGGAGACCGCCGACGTGGTATGACCAGGCCATGAGCACATCGGGCTTGGGTGACTACTCCTACCGCAGGGGTTGGGACGAAGCGATTGCTGAACTTCAGAACGAGGCTCTGTTCCCGCCTGACCCTTCCTGGGATCGTGAGGAGTGGAAGACGGTGGTGAAACACCTCGTGAGGAAGGTGGAGTTCGCGCGGGATGCGATCAAGCCGCCGCCAGAGGGATGATCACCACGGTCCACGCGTGACCCGTAACTAGGAACCCTCCATCTGGCACGTCGGCCAGCACCGTAGCCATGTCGCACGCCACCCGGTCACCGGAGAGCCGAACATGATCATCTACGACAGATCCGCGACAACCGAGCGCGACCAACGATGACCAACGTCGGCAGGCGTCGGCCGACCTCCCGCAGGTCAGCGCGGCGATGAGTCCGGTTCAAGATGATCCGTGCCTGTCTGGGGTGTATGGGGTTCAAATCCCCTCAGCTCCACATAATAAGGCCCTGACCAGGAAGAACCCCGGTTGGGGCCTTAAGTTTGTCTATGTGATTTTGAATCACCCCCCCCGCAAACGCCTGGGGACGACCACGTTCGTCGGGCGGGTGGGCCTGTCGGCGCTGCGGGGTGTCAGGCGTTCGTCTGTGCGGGGCTACCCTGCCCGGGAGGCCCATGGTCGCGGCGATCGGCGCTGGTTGTCGTCGGGCTGGCGCCGAGCCGTTCGAGGATGTGGGAGTGGTCCGGGGCCAGGGCGGGCTTGACATTGGTGCTTCTTGGCCACGGTGTCGCACTCGAATCCCGCGCCGGTAGTGGTGGCCTGGAGCAGCCCGAGCGCGAGCGACGGCCGGCCCAGCGCGCCGAACGGCATGCTGTGCGGTAGTACCCGGTCGTCGGTCATGGGCTGGCGGCGGAGTCCGGCGCGAGCTGATCCCAGCGCAGCCGCAGCGGTCCTTCGCCTCTCGCACCGGATCGAGTCCACGGCAAGATCGCGAGTGCCGCCCGCGGATCCGGCCTCTTCAGGAGGGGGCGGTCGTGGGCACTGTCTCGGTGCGCGGGCGGGGGAGTGCGGCCAGCGCCACGCCGAGCAGGGCGCATCCGCCACCGACGACGAAGAACAGGGAGAACACCGGCTGGCCCAGCCACTCCCACATCGGGCGCCACGACGGGTGGGGTTCGTCGAGATGGTGCCACACCGACGAGGGCACCGCGACGAGGGTCGGTGCCCACCAGAAGACCATGGTCACGTGGAAGAGGGTCGTGACGACCCAGCGCGCCGGGTGCCGCCCGGTGGTGCGGCGGCTGGCCCAGCTGAACAGCAGGAAGGCGACGACCGCGCCGGCGAGACCGCCGATGATGGCGAACGGGTAGACGGCCGGCGGCGTCGTGCGCTGGAAGCTCGCACTGAGGTACGTGGTGTCCACCACGGAGTTCATGGAGTCTGCGGAGTCCGCCTCGATCGCGAGTGTGGTGTTTCCGCGCCGCGCGAGGAGGGTGGTGGATGTGGGGAGCGTCGCCGGATCGCACGGCGGGCCGACGCATCCGTACATGTCGTGCACGACCGGCCGGTACACCGTCCAGCCGGTGGCCAGCAGCCGCTGCCGGGCCAGGTCGAGCGCCTCCTGCGGCGACCGGGTCGGGACGCCGCGGACGACGCCACCGACCTCCGCCAGCGCGTATTCGCCGCCGTCACCGAGCAGCAGGTCGTCGACGGTGGCCCAGCTGAGCGGCGCGCCGTAGATGGTGAACGCCGCTGGCGCGTCCTCGATGCCGATGAACTCCTGGCCGGGAAGGATCTCGGCGAGCATGGCCCGGGTCTGCGCGGCGCGGGGCAGCGGCTCGGCGGTCTCCCAGGCGGCTCGGGTGGCGAACGCGGCGGCGAAGATCCCGCTGATGATCGTGGCCAGGATCGCCCAGGCGCCGACGGTGCGGCTGGCTGGGCGGCCCAGGCGGGCCCGCAGTCCGTGCCGGATCAGGTTGGCGGCCTCACGCGCCGTCGGCCGGGTGCGCCCGGGTGGGGCCGCGTCGAGCAGGGTGGCGAGCAGTTCGTCGCGGCGGTGGGTGCGCGGATAGCAGAAGAGCAGCCGGCGATATCGCCGGGCGAGCGGCCCCGCCATCAGACGAGGCCCGGACGCAGGGCGCGCAGCCGGGCCTCGGCCGCGCCGGTGAGCTGGCGCAGGCGGGCCGTCTCGGCCGTCAGGGCGGTCAGCCCCGGTGCGGTGAGCCGGTAGTAGTGGCGCACCCGGCCGTCGACCTCCTCGTCGTGGTCGTGCTCCACGAGCCCCTCGGCGGTCAGCCGGTCGAGTGCGGTGTAGAGCGTGCCGGTGAGCAGGCTGACCCGCCCCTCGGAGAGCGCTTCGACCTCCTGGACGATGCCGTATCCGTGGCGAGAGGCGCCGGCGAGCGCGGTGAGGATGAGGAACGTCGGCTCGCGCATCGGTTTCACGCCACGGATCATATATAAATGATCAATATATCGTCAATAGATCAATCGAGCTACCGTCCCGCGTTCGGGCGATACCGATGCGTAGGACAGCCGTATCGGCCACCGAGGGTCCGGCCCGGCGTTTGCCGCCGCCCTGTGGTCGGGCTGCGGGATGAGGATCAGCGGCTGGGCGGCTTGCCAGAAGTCGTCCGGCGCCCCGGTACGGATCATGTCATCGCTGACGAAACGAAGATCATGCCTCAGTTACCCAACCGTCCATCTGAGACACCCCTTAGCTTGTCGTTTAACCGAGCGGGGCTGGTCTGCGGAGCGCAGTACCGGGCGCGGCGAGCGAGTTCGGCCACGCGGTGCCCTGCCCCGCTTCAGGCCAGATACCTGAAGCCGCATGCGTCCACTCTAGACAGTGGTGCGGCCTTGACGTGATCATGTGTGTTGTCTGAAGACACCCAAGACCGACACCAAGGCCGTGACGATGATTGTGCCCAACAACGCCGCCCGCGTCTGAACAAAGGCCGCATCGAGGTGCAACGACTGCGCACCGTGCCCTACGCCCGCCGCCGCGGACAGTGTCGCCGCGGAGAAATGGGCCCGGCGGGCCAGCTCCCGGTACCCCCGGACGCACGGCCTTGCCGCGTAACCGCCGCAGGCCCGCGGCGAACTCCTCCACCGGGCCGGCCGCGGCGTCCACCGGCCGTTCGGGTCGCGGCACAGAGCATCCCCAGGGGCAAATGGGCTGCGTACATTGTCTGAGGTTGATTGCTGACCGTACGCCGAAGCCAATCAACCTGTCCGCGAATAGACAGGACTAGGACGGGGCAGGACATGGACCAAGGCACCCGCGACGAGATGCTCGGCCGCCTGGCCGAGGAAGTCCGGTCCGTCACAGTCGCACACCCGACGCGGGTCGCCATCGACGGACCGCCCGCCGCGGGCAAGACCACCCTCGCCGACGAGTTGGCCGTCGTCTTGCGCGCACAGGGCCGCGACGTCATCCGCGCGACGATCGACGATTTCCTCTTCCCTCGGGCACAGCGCTATCCGCGCGGCGAGTACTCCGCCGAAGGCTGCTACTTCGACACCCACGACTACGCCGCCCTGAACCGGGTTCTGCTCGATCCGCTCGGCCCGGGCGGAAATCGACGCTTCCAGCACGCGGTCTACGACCGCACAGCGGATACTGCGCTGTCCCCGCCGGCCACGACCGCCTCCGCCGACGCCGTGCTGGTCTTCGACGGCGTCTTCCTCATGCGCCCGGAACTGATTGACCGGTGGGACCTGCGCATCTTCGTGTCGACCGCACTGGAGAAGACCGTGGATCGTGCCGTGATCCGAGAGCGCCGGGTGTCATCTCGGGCCGAAGTCGAACGGCGCTGGCGCGAGCGTTACATCCCCGCCCAACAGTTCTACTTCACTACGGTCCGCCCGACCCATCACGCCAACATCATCGTGCACAACGAAGAGCCCCAGCAGCCGGTCTGGGAGACCCAAACCCACTGACCGCACTCAATTCGGCAGTTCCGAACGGCGATCAGACAGTACCGCCGTTACGTGGCGTGACGCGCATATCAAGCAGGTAAGGATGCCGACCGGGCCTGGCGATAGTCTGCAGGAGTACGAGGCCAGCTTGGCAGAGGTATACGCCGGCCTGCACGAGATCACCATCGCCACCCGGGACGTGCACATCACCCCGGAAGTGCGCTTCGAGTGCGGCTGGTCGTGGGCGCTGGTCCACGGAACGTCACCGGTAGACGTGGATGGTCCACCAATACCGGTTCGCATCCGCAATGGCAGCCGCAACACCGCGATCAACAGCGTGCTGGCACGGACGCCCACCGACTTCTCGAAGTTCTACGCACCGTCACCGGCCTGGAGATCTACCGTGCAGAGACCTAGCGCCGGCCGTCGTGGGTTCGAAAACGGTCACAGGGGTACAGCACTCTTTGATTGTTCTTACCGCATCTAGGAGGTCCGATGAGCGCTGTCGCGAAGCCGGCCACAGTCCAGGAGTGCCTGCGCGTGGGCGCCGGTTTCTCTCAGGGTGACCGCAACTGGATTGCCGAGCAGTTCGGCACCCTGGATGCCCGGCTTGCGTCGTTTCACGCCGATGCGACGGAGCTGGAGATTTCGGTGAAGGACCGCGAGGCCCGCGGCCAGAAGGTCACCCTGGAGTGCTGGATCGGCGGGCGCGAGAAGATCGTCACCACCTCGAGCGAGGAGGACCTGCACGCAGCGGTCATGGACGTTCGTGACGATCTGCGTCGGCGTCTGACCGACGCGAAGACCAGACAGGAACCGCGGCACAATCGGCATTTGCGTGACGTCGCCCAGCCTGAAACGGGCGACTTGGCGCAGTGAACCTTTCCACCGTCGCGGCGCTGGTCAGGGTCGGTATCGGCGTGCCGTCGCTAGATGAGAGGTGAGGCTCCCGGTAAGACGGCGGTCGACCAAGACACGACAGTAGATCCAGGCACGCTTGGTGCGTGGGCAGCGCTGCCAGCGGCGGCGGCGGTCTGTTCCTGCTGGTTGGTTAACGGCATGGTGTCGGCCTCTTCCAGGGTGGCACCGGGAGCGGCGCGTCGCGCAGGAATGCCGTGACGACGTTCAGATACGCCGCGGGCTCGTCGAGGTAGATCACGTGGCCGGCGCGAGGGAGGCACACCAGCGTCGAGTTGGGCAATGTCGTCGTGTACTGCCGGGTCACTGCCCAGGGTATGTAGTCGCATCCGCCGGCGAGGATCAGAGCGGGGGTGTGGTTGCGTGCTAGCAGCTGGCGCGCTTCGGCCTGGGTGTGTGTGGTTCTCGCGTCGGGAGTCGTGAAGACGTTGTCGTACAGGCCGTTACCCGTCACATGTTGGTCGGGCAGGTGCGCCGGATCGCACACCGTGGCCGGCTGTACCAGATCGAGGTAGGTGTCGAAGTAGGCGTCTGCCTCCCCGTCGGGCACCAGCCGGTGAGCCGCCTGAGGGTTGACGGCGCCGAGGGCGTACCACAGCAGGAACCGCGGGGAGCCGGGCAGCAGGTCCTCCGCCTGCTCGCGTTGCCGTGGCGGCAGACGGGAGGATACGGAGCCGGCGTCGGGCCACTGCGCGTAGTCGATCGGCGCGGGTGAGGTGAAGATCGCCTTGGCGACGTGGTCGGGATGGCGTGCCAGGTAGCGCGCGACCAGGCTGCCGCCCCAGGACGATCCCATGAGGACCAGCCGGTCCGCGCGAAGCGTCTGGCGTATCGCCTCGATGTCGGCGACGTGGCGCCTCACGGTGTATCCGGCCGGATCGTCCAGCCGGGACGAGAGCCCCGCGCCGATCTGGTCGTAGACGTACACGGGGTAGCCCAGGCGGGCTAGCTGCCCGAGGTACCGGACCTGTGCGGCATTGGAGACGACTGCTTCGCCGGGTCCGCCCCCGACGACGACGATCGGCGTGGGCTCCGGCCTACCCGCCGCGGGCATCTCGAGGTAGGCGAGTCGGGAACCGGTCGACAACGTCCAGTACCGGACCCCGGCCGGTACCTCGGGCGGTTGCCTGGCGTCGGTACTCGGCAGGGGGCGCAGCACCGTCAGTATGGCCGCGATGACCAGACCGGTGCTCGCGGCAGCGCCGACGGCGATGCCCCACCGCCGCGGTCTGGCTCGGCGTAGCAGCCGCGCGGCGAGCCAGGCCCCGGCCGTGCCGACGGCCAGGCATGCCACCACGGCGACGCCGAACAACAACCCGACCTCGCTGCTGAGGATCGCCGTCGCGAAGAACGCGGCACCCGCGGCGAGCCAGGCCACCGCCACGGTCACTACCACGGCAAGACCCACCAGGATCACGACGAGCCCGCGCCACACCATGAGGTATCTGCCTTGCTCGCTCTCGCCCATCAGCACGCACACCGGCCCGGCCGGCTGTGGCGGGCGGTCCTGCGGCCTCGTCTGTCGAGCGTCATCCTCCCGGCTCCTTCCGCGCGGCGGGCGCCCCCGTGCCGGTGATGCTGGGACTCAGCGTGTCGAGCAGGGCCCGTCCGAGCACCGCCCCAACCGTCGCGATCGACAAACCCGGCTCCTGTCGCGAGTCAACGACCTTAATGACACGCCCGTGTCAACTATGCTAACACGGCCGTGTTAACATAGAGGAGTGCCTCGACTCGTCGATCATGACCAGCGACGGGCCGAGATCGGCGAGGCTGCCATCCGGGTGATCCTTCGTGAGGGCCTTGCCGGTGTGACGGTCCGCGGAGTCGCCGCCGAAGCCGGCTGGTCCACCGGGTCCTTGCGGCATTACTTCAGCAACCAGCACGAACTGCAGGCCTATGTCGTACAGGCCACCACAGAGACCCTCCGCCGACGGGTCATCCCACGCGTCCAGCGGCCTCGGCCTCAAGGTTCGGTGGTCGAACGGATCGCCTCGATCGTGGAGGAGATGTTGCCGTTCGATGCCGAGCGGCGCGAGGAATACGCGCTGTGGTCGGCGGTCGTGGAATGGGAGCGTCAACACCCTCCAGAAGGAGGCTCTGTGACATGGAAAGACCAACGGGCGCTGTACCGCCAATGCATCGCCGCCATGCGCGGACACGAGACGACCCACGAACCGAGCCAGGCCACGCTCCAGCACTCTGATGCCCAGGTCGAGCTCTGGGCGGCGCTCCTGCACACGTTCGTCGACGGACTGGCCGCCCAGATCACGAGCACACCTGGCGAAGTGTCCGCCGACACCGCCGCACAACTGCTGCGATCACTGCTGCAAGCCGTACCTCGTGCACGGCCAGATCGGTGACCGCGCCAACAGCGAGGCTCGGCCATAGCGGCGCCACCACTCCAGCCGTCCGGTGCTCTGCCAGCGGCGCCCAACGCGTCGGGGAAGGTCACCACGAACTGGCACAGTTGCTTGTCGAAGCCCGGATCTCCGCGTGGACGACCGTGAGCTGCTGTCGGTTCCCCTACGCCGCCGGGCCCAAATCCCTTCCCACCGCGCCGTCCAGTCGCATCCGGCCGCCCCATCGGTAACGCGCCCTCACCTGGGCGGCCAAAGCTTGCCGGTCGTCGGCGGCGGCGACCTCAACGGCACCGCCTCCGGCCCGCACCTGCCGCAACGGGATTGGATGGCCGCGCCATTTCGGCCCGCGCAGCCATAAAGGCATGGCCGGTTCGGACGGCCAGTGGGGCCGGACACCCGCGCCCTGGACTACCTCATCGGCGGCTGGGACGACACCGCTGGTCGGCTCCGGGACGGCTGCGGCTTCCGCGCCGTGAAGGAGCCTGGGGCATGGTGCGGCACGGCGCCGGCGATGTGGCTCGATGAGGGCGGACCGTGTGATGAGTCATACTCATCCGGTGGGTGCAACGGGTCACGACAAGGTCGAGACGTTCGTACCGGAGGCGGATGAGGAGGCCACCTACCGGCCGGGTTATTCCCGGGCGGCAGAGCGGATCCTGCAGTTCATCACCGAGCAGGGTTTCGTGCCGGGTGACCGGTTACCCACCGAGGCGCGGTTCGCCGAGATCCTCGGTGTCAGCCGCACGATCACCCGGGACGCGCTGAAGACTCTCGCGGCCACCGGCCGGATCAGCACGCAGCGCGGGCGGGGCATCTTCGTCGCCGATCCGGCGGACGCGCCGGTGTCGCCGGTGGCCGGGTTCGTGCCGACTGACATTGCCCACATCATGGATATGTTCGAGTTCCGAGGGGTGCAGGAACAGGCTGCGGCCGGCCTGGCCGCGAAGCGGGCCACGCCGGGCGAGTTGGTTGCCATCGACGACGCCCTCGAGGCGTATGCCCGGTCGCTGGAGGCTGCGGATCCGAGGGTGATGGCGGCCGCCGACGAGTCCTTCCACTGTGCCGTCGCCAGGGCTGCCCACAATGGGTTCTTGCTCGACTCGATCGCGACCGTTCAGGGTCTGCAGCGGCGGGTGGTGACGGCGGCGTTCGGCGGATTCAGCGGTGGTCCGGTGGCCACCGCTTTGGCGGAACACCGTCAGATCTTCGAGGCCGTCCGACGCGGAGACGCCGAACAGGCAGGCCTTGCGGCCCTGGCGCACGTCGAGCGCACCCGCCTGAGTTACCAGGCGGAGATCGGTCGGCGAGTCTTCCGGTCGTACTGACCGCAAGCACGGGGGCACGACCACAGGCAGATATCTGTCGTTCTCGACTTTCCAAGACTTGCTCCATCTGCTTCAAATGAAGCAGGTTAATAATCCCCGCGGTCCAGCGCGTGCCGAAGGAGCGCCTGCCTCATCACCGCCCCACAAGGGACAAAAGCGGATGATATGCCCTATGTTGGAGTCCATCGCTGCCGCGATCATGTCCAAGATGGGTCCTACTCATTGCGATTAATGACTGGTATGTTGTACGCCTCGCACAAGATGTACCAGCTTCATTGACTGCAGATGCCGTGCCGCCCCCGCCCAGGACCGGAGTCACCGTGCGCATCACCCACGTAGAAGCCTTCTCTACCGACGTCGCCGCTCCGGATCCGCCCTTCCGGTGGCGTGACGGGTTGCGCGGCGGGTCCGGCGGACAGGTCGGCATCATCCGCATCGGCACCGACACGGGCGCGACCGGTGTGGCGACCGCGCAAAAGCCGGGCTCCGCCGTCGTTCTGCGGGATCTCGTCGACCGTGTGCTGCGCCCGGAACTGGTCGGCGCCGACCCGTTGCAGCGCGAGTGGCTGTGGGAGCGCCTCTGGAACGTCGACCGCACCGAGTATCTGCCTATTCACCTGCTCGGCCTCGTCGACACAGCGCTGTGGGACCTGGCCGGGCGGGTGCACGGCGCCCCGTGCTGGCAACTGCTCGGCGGCTACCGCACGCGCATCCCCGCGTACGCGTCGACCGTGACCTTCGATTCGATCGAGGAGTACCTGGACGTCGCGGATCAGTGTTTGGCGCTCGGCTATCCGGCCATCAAGCTGCACGCCTGGGGTGATCGCGATCGCGACATCCGGCTGATCCAGGCGCTGCGCGCGCACGTCGGTCCGGACGTTCCGTTGATGTACGACGGCTCCGCGGCGTTCGACCTCGCGGACGCTGTCCAGGTCGGCGACGCCCTGACCGAGTGCGGCTACCTCTGGTACGAGGAACCGATCCGGGAGTACAGCATCACGGCGTATCGGTGGCTCGCCGAGCGGGTCGGCGTGCCGCTCAACGTGGCCGAGACGATCCCCGGTGTGCATCTGAGCACGGCCGACTTCCTCGCTGCCGGTTGCGCGACCTACGTCCGGACGAGTGCGGCCCTGCGCGGCGGAATGACCGGTGCGATGCGGATCGCCCATCTAGCGGACGCCTACCGGCTGCGCGCCGAGGTGCATGGCAACACTCAGTCGGCCCGGCACCTGTGTATGGCGATCCCCAACACCACTTACTACGAGTCCCTCGTGACCGCCAACCCCGTGCGCAAGGAACCGGGCATCGAACCGGACGGCTCGGTCCTGGCGCCCCGCGACCACGGGATCGGCCTCGCACCCGGGCCGGCGTATCCCGCCGCGCTCGAGGAGTACGTATGCGCCCCGTGACCGGCTTCCCGCATCGCCACGACGACATGACCATTCCTGGGAGGAAATACATGATTACCCCGCCGACCAGGCCAGGCCCGCGTCGAGCCCGTGCGCTGGTGGCCGTGATGACGGCCGCATTGCTGGTCACCGCCTGCGCGAACGCCGACCCCAACCGGGCCGGCGCCCCGCAGGCCACCGCCGGCCCGTTCAGCCCGGCGCCGCAGGATCCGTCGAGCGAGATCACTGTGTGGGTGGACGCGACCCGGACCGCCGCGGTCGACGCCTACCGCAAGGCGCACCCGGAGGTGAAGGTCAAGGCGGTCACCTACAGCGGCGGCGCGAACGGAAGCACCGAGCTGCGGACCAAGATCGAGCTGTTCGACCGTACCGGTGAAGGGTGGCCCGACGTTGTCTGGCCGAACGTCCAGGACCTCGCCTGGGCGACCACGGGGGCGACCCCGTTCGCCGCTCCACTTGACACGCTGGTCGACAGGTCCGTGCTCGACGGGTACGTCAAGGGCGCGCTCGACCAATGCACAGTGGGCGGAAAGGTCTACTGCCTGCGCAACGATCTGGCCCAGAACGTGCTCTGGTACAACAAGAAGCTCATGGATCAGTTCGGCTACCAGGTCCCCACGACCTGGGAGCAGTGGCAGCAACTGGGCCTGCGGGTGGGCAAAGAGCACCCGGGATATCTGGTCGGTGAGGTGGGAAGCCCGACTACGCCACACGTGTACTTCTGGGGCAGCCAGTGCCCGGTCAGCGTTCTCACCGGGGACAAGACGGTGACCGTCGACCTCCGGGACCCCAAGTGCACGAGGATGGCGCAGCTGCTCGATCCGTTGCTGAGTGCCGGTGTGCTGGGCACCCGTAACAAGTGGGACACCGGCTTCATCAAGGAGCAGGCCGCCAAGATCCTCATGATGCCGGGGCCCGCTTGGTACGGCCAGGCATTGTTCAACGCCGGCTACCACACCCCCAAGGGAGAGATCGCGGCCGCTGCACCGCTGAAGTTCGCGGCGGACGCCGAGACCTGGACCGGCGCCGTCGGCGGGGGGATGTGGTTCGTCTCCTCGCACAGTCGCAACCTCAAGGCCGCCGTCGACTTCGCCACCTGGGTCACCACCGACCCCGGATACACGGCGACCGCCGCGACCTACCCCGCCTACGGCCCTGCGGCAACCGGCTGGCTGGCGGCCCAGCAGGCGTCCGGCTACTACGCCAACGACATCGGCCCGGTCCTGCAACAGGCCGCCCCGCGGATCTGGACCAAGTGGGCGGTCAGCACGCTGTACAGCCAGGAGGCGATCTACGCCGCGACCATGGTGCCGGCGCTCTCCGCCGGCAAGTCCGTCTCATCGCAGATGGACGTGTGGCAGCAGGCGATCGTCGACAAGGCCACCGCATTCGGCTACAAGGTCAACTGATCGATGGTGGCGACCGGGACTCCCCAGGCCCGGGTCGGCGCGAGCCGGCCCGGTATCCGGGCGGCGAAGCCCCGCAGGCGGCGCGTCGGCAGCGGCCGTGTCGGCTACCTCTTCGTGGCCGGCTACACGATTCTCCTGCTGCTGTTCGGCGTGGTGCCGGTGGCCTATGCCCTGTGGCTGTCGGTGACCAACTCCAGCGGGCAGTTGGTGGGCCTGGGCAACTTCACTCGGGTGTTCGCCGACTACCGGTTCGGCTCGGCCTTCGCCCACATCGGGCTCTACCTGACCCTGTGGCTCATCAGCCTGATGGTGCTGGTGGTGACGCTGGCCGTGATGCTGCACGGCCGGCTGAAGCGGACGAGCGCGTTGGTCCGGTTCGTCTGCTACCTGCCGGGTGCTTTCGCCGGAGCGTCGAGCGTTCTGATCTGGCTGATCCTGCTCGACCCGGTCGCGAGTCCGGTCGGTCCGGTGCTGCGGGCAGTCGGCTGGCGCAGCGCGGCACAGGTCGTGGCGCCGGAGAATCTGCCGGTGATCTTCACGATCATCGCCTTCTGGACGGGCGCCGGCAGCTGGATCGTCATCATGTACGGCGCGCTCAACGGTATTCCGGACGAGGTCATCGAGGCGGCCCGGATCGACGGGGCCGGCGCAGTGCAGACCGCACTTCGGATACAGATCCCGATGTTGCGTAAGTGGATCGCGTACATGTTGATCCTCGCCTTCGCCGGCGGGGCCCAGCTGTTCGTCGAACCGCAACTCGTGGGTACGGCAAGCTTCGGACAAGTGCCCGACGACTGGTCGCCTAACCAACTCAGCTACCAATACGCCTTCGTCGCTGCCGACTTCAACGGCGCGGCGGCCATCGCGGTCGTCCTGCTCGTGCTGAGCCTCGGCTGCGCCGCAGCCGCGGTGTTCAAGGCTGGGCTGTTCGAGAGGGGCCATTCGTGACCAACCCGTCGTCGATCGCGAGCCGGGTTCCCGCCGGCCGGAACAGGGCGGGTGCGACGTCAGTGGGCGCCCGGGTCGCCTGGGTGATCGTAGTCGGCGTCTTCGTGTGCTTCTTCGCCTTGCCGATCGTCTGGGTGCTGCTCGCCCCAACCCGAAGCGACGCGGGAATCGTGCACGGTGCTCCGTTGACCTTCGGCTCGCTGGACGACCTCGCGGCCACCTGGCGGCACCTGTACGACTTCCAGTCGCACGCGATCGTCACCTGGGTAGGCAATTCGGCGCTGTATTCGTTCTCGGCGCTCGCCATCACGCTGGTCACCGCTGTGCCCGCCGGCTACGCGCTGGCCACAGCCCGCTTTCGAGGGAGGGTCGCGCTGTTGACGGCCACCCTGATGGTGATGCTGATGCCCAACGCCACCCTGGTGCTGCCGCTATACCTCGAGATGAACGCGCTCGGCCTGGACGGCTCCCGGTTGAGCGTCATCCTGCCGCTCTCGTTCTTCCCGTTCGGGGTGTACCTGACCTACATCTACTACGCCACTACCGTCTCCGGCGACCTGCTGGCCGCGGCCCGCATAGACGGCGCGAGCGAGTGGATGGTCTTCTGGCGGATCGCGCTGCCCTTGGCCCGGCCGGTGGTCGCTCTGGTCGCCTTCTTCAGCTTCGTGCACAGCTGGAACAACTTCTTCCTGCCGTTCGTGATGCTGCCCGACAGCCAGCAGTATCCCGCCCAGGTAGGGCTGAACAACCTGTTGACCGCCTCGCCGATGTTCAACGCCTCGAGCGGTATCTCGGAGATCCTTCGGCCCGAGCTCGCGCTGGCTGCCCTGCTCACCAGCATCCCGGTCCTGATTGTCTTCCTCTTCTCCCAGCGCGCACTGGTCTCCGGCATGACCGCCGGGGCGACGAAGGAGTAGCCGTCCATCCGGGTCACCGCCCTTCCGCAACCGCCGAGCAAGGAGTGGAACGCCATGAACCTAAGTAGGCGAGCAGCCGTGGCGACCGTCGTCGGAGTCGTACTGGCCGGGAGCCTGGTGCCCGCCGGGCCGGCGCACGCGGCACCGCCCTGCACCCTCTACGTCTCCGCGTCGGGCAGCGACGGTAACGCCGGAACCTCACCGGATCGCCCCTGGGCGACCTTGGAACGGGCGCGGGACCACATCCGACAGCACGGGCTCAACAAGGACATGCGGGCCGACCTCCGCGTCTGCCTGCGCGGGGGCCGGCATACCCGGACGGCCACCTTCAACCTGACCGAGGCGGACTCGGGTTCCAACGGGTTCAAGGTCGTCTACCGGGCGCATCCGGGTGAGGCGCCCATCATTGACGGTGGTAAGGCCGTCACGGGCTGGACCCGGGTAACCGACCGGCCTTACTTCGTGGCCGACGTGCCGGAGTCGGCGGGCTACGCCGAATACTTCCGGCAGCTCTACGTCGGCGGCCGGCGGGCTCAGCTGGCGATGGGCAAGGGCATCGTGGGCAACGGCTTTTTCGATGAGGCGTCGATCCCCAACCCGCCAGCCAACCCGGAGCGGCCGACCCGCTCCTACGACGGCGTGCAGTTCCCGGCGGCCAGCGTTCCGGCGTACACCAACGTCCGCGACATTCGGCTGCTGCACATCGCGATCGGCTTCAAGATCGACTACTTCCCCGTCGTGGACATCAGCGCGAGCGGCGCCAATAAGCGGGTGCGCCTGGCACAGCCGCACTTCCAGGCGCGGCTGAACCGCGACGACGGCTTCTCGCTGGACTACGACGACACCTTCTACGTGCTCAACGCGTTCGAGGAGTTGGACTCCCCGGGCGAGTGGTACCTGAACCGGGCGGCGAACAAGGTGTACTACTACCCGCGGGCGGGAGAGGACGTCAACCAGGCCGGGGCGTACGTGCCGGTGGTGGAGACGCTGGTGAACGTGGCCGGGTCCAGCCCGTCCGCGAAGGCGAGTGCGATCGCGTTCGACGGCATCACGTTCGAGCACGGAAACTGGCTGCTGCCTCGCGACCGGTTCATCGGCGGCACGCAAGCGGAGGCGCAGTACGCGGACGACCCCTTCAAGGATCCGAACCACGACGGCTACGGCGGCGAGGTGCCCGGTCAGATCAAGCTGACCAACACCCGGGACATCACGTTCGCCAACAACACCGTGCGCAAGATGGGCAGCGGCGGACTGCAGCTGCTGACCGGGGCCGAGGCCGTCACCGTCACCGGCAACCTTTTCCACAACCTGACCGCCGCCGGCGTCATCGCCGGCCGGTGGATGGACGTGCACGTCAACGGCGCCCAGCGCACCAGGAACCTAACGATCAGCAACAACGTCGTGACCGACATCGGCGACGACTTCTTCCCGGCGACCGGGATCAGCCTGATGAACACCTACAACGTGGCGGTCACCCACAACCTCGTCTACGACACCGCATTCATGGGCTTCCATCAGCGCAAGGCGGAGGAGTACAGCCTCCTCGACGGGGTGGACGGGATCGGCAAGACGACGTTCAGCCACAACGAGGTGTACAACGCCACGTCCAAGGTGTCCTGGGGGGTGCACGACTCGGGGGCCGTCTACTCGTTCGGTTCGTGGCCGGGCAGCGTGTTCAGCCACAACTATGTGCACCACGCGACATCGACCGCGAACTACTACAGCGACAACCAGAGTCACCAGACCCGCTGGGACTACAACGTCGGGCAGGGCGGGCGGTTCGACTTCTCCCCGCGTTACCGCCAGCCCCTGTCGGTGTACGCCTCGCACAACTACACCGACTTCGCCAACAACTGGCTCAGCGGGGCCATCTACGACGGCGACGGGCCACCGCATGTGGTGACAGATGGTGCGTGGCCGGCCGAGGCGCGGACCATCATGAACCAGGCGGGCCTGGAACCGGCGTACGCCGGGCTGCGGTGGAAGGTGCCCAGGGAGAACCTGGCCGACCACTCCACCGTGTCGCAGCGCAGTGCCTGGGACAGCGGCCTCGGCAAGCTTTGGGACGGCGTCACCGAGACCGGCGAGGCAAGCTCCAGCGTGAACGAGTCCTGGGTGCAGTTCGATCTCGGCGCCGACTACGAGCGGTTCGCCTTCACGATCCAGCAGGACAACTGCTGCACCTGGATGACCACCCACTGGAAAGTGCAGCGGTGGAGCGCCAGCCAGAACGCCTGGATCGACATCATGCCCTACCAGGCGATCAACACGGCGGCGCCGGTCGTCTACCGGCCGCCGGCCGACGTCGCCACCACCAACATCCGGCTCTACGTGCGCAACAGCAACCAGAACGGAAGCGTCGGCGTACAGGAGTTCAGCGCGACCGGCGTGCGGAAGTAGCGGCCTCAACATCACGCGGCGGGCGTGGCGCAGCGGGCGGGTGCACCGAGTCGTGCGCCTGCCCGGCCGCCGCGTCCCGATCGGGAATGGGAGTCAGCGGCAGGTGCCGCCGTGGCTGGGCCAGCGACTTCAGCGATCTGCTCCTGCCGTGGCCGAGGGCGTAGTCCTCGAAGTGAATCTTGAGCGCCCATCCGTGGGCGCTCGTTTTGGTTTGTTGGCTCTTAATGTTCGCGGTCGGTATCGTGATCTTCACAACCTGGTGAAGGATGGAAAGCATGCGAACCGAGGGTGGCCGCGACGAGGTAGCCGTTCGCCGCTTCGTCGAGCACTTCGCCATGACCTTCGCCGACCTGGGCTTTCCCCGGATGCCCGCCCGAGTGCTCGGCGCTCTGATGGCCGCCGATGAGCCCGGCCTCACCGCTGGCGAGATCGGTGACCGGCTCGGTGTGAGCGCGGCCGCCATCTCCGGCGCGGTGCGCTACCTCGCGCACATCGGCCTGATCGTGCGCGAGCCCGTGCCAGGATCCCGCCGCGACGTCTATCGGATGCCCAACGACACCTGGTACGTGGCCAGCATGGTCAGGAGCGGTGCCTACCAGAAGATCGCGGATGTGGTCTCCGAGGGTGTGAAGGTCGTCGGCGACGAGACCACCGCCCCTGGGCGCCGGGTCGCTGAGATGCGCGACTTCTTCCACTTCATGCAGGCTGAGATGGCGCAAATCCTGGAGAGATGGGAAGAACAGCGCCAGCGTGGTGTCCGGGCCTGAACGACGGGGAACCATTGCCGTATGACGGCCCAATATGTCAGCAGCGGGGAGTTCACCCGTGATCAGCGGTACATCGCCACGAGGATCACCGCGGACGGCCGGGACGGGTATCCGGTCGAGCCGGGCCGGTACCGGCTCATCGTCAGCCGGGCGTGCCCGTGGGCGAGCCGCGCCGTGGTGGTGCGCCGGCTGTTGGGGCTGGAGCACGTGCTGTCGATGGGCATCGCCGGACCGACCCACGACTCCCGGAGTTGGACGTTCGACCTGGATCCCGGCCACCGCGACCCGGTGCTCGGGATCGAACGGCTACAGGAGGCCTACTTCGCGCGGTATCCCGACTACGACCGTGGCATCACGGTGCCGGCGATGGTCGACACGCGCACCGGTCAGGTGGTGACCAACGACTACGCTCAGATCACCCTCGACTTGTCGACCGAGTGGCGGGCGCACCACCGGCCCGGCGCTCCGGACCTGTACCCGGAAGAGCTGCGTGAGGAGATCGACCAGGTCAACCGGGTGGTCTTCGCCGACGTCAACAACGGCGTGTACCGGTGCGGCTTCGCCGGCGGCCAGGAGGCGTACGAGAAGGCGTTCCAGCGGCTCTTCGCCCGGCTGGCCTGGCTGGCTGACCGGCTGAAGGACCAGCGGTATCTCATCGGAGACACGATCACCGAGGCCGACGTGCGGCTCTTCACGACGCTCGTGCGCTTCGACCCGGTCTACCACGGCCACTTCAAGTGCAACCGGTACAAGCTGACCGAGATGCCGGTGCTGTGGGCGTACGCGCGGGATCTCTTTCAGACGCCCGGCTTCGGGGACACCGTCGACTTCGATCACATCAAGCGGCACTACTACCTGGTGCACCGCGACATCAACCCGACGGGCATCGTGCCGGCTGGTCCCGACCTGTCCGGCTGGCTGACGCCGCACGGTCGGGAGGCGCTGGGCGGGCGGCCCTTCGGCAGCGGGAGCCCGCCGGGGCCGCCCAGCCCAGGGGAGACGGTGCCACCTACGGCTTAGCGGACGCGATTCCTTGGCGTACGCCGGCGGCGTCGCGGTCGGTGCCGTACACGGGCGTGCCCGGCTGCTGCCGCCAGCTCTCGTCGAGCGTGCCCGCGTCGACCGGGTCGAAGCCGAGTTCGTCGACCAGGGCCATCACGGTCTGCTTGGCGGTTTCGTCGTCGCCGGCGACCGGCAGCGCGATGCGTCCCGGGTCACCCGCTGGGCGGCCGTGCGAGAGCAGGTGGCCGGATTTGATGTTGTTGAACACCTTGACGACCTTGGCGCCGGGTAGGCCTTCGGCCGTCCAGCGGCTGGAGGTCAGCGACTTGTCCTCCAGTGGGTCGATGTGGCCGTCGCGCTGCGGGTAGTAGTTGTTGGCGTCGACGACGACCTTGTCGTGGAAGGCCTCGGCGGGCAGATCCGGCACCGACCGCACCGGTACGGCGATCACCACGACGTCGCCCGCCGCGGCGGCCTCCTGCACCGTGCCAGCGGTCGCCCCGGTTTCCTGCGCGAGGTCCCTGAGCGTCTCGGGGCCGCGCGAGTTGGCGATCGTGACGTCGTGCCCGAGGTCCTGGAAGCGGCGGGTGAGCGTGCCGCCGATGTGGCCGGAGCCGATAATTCCGATCTTCATGCCTGGTACAACTACCCAACCCGGCGGAGGAATACCGGGGTGTGAGGCGCGAGACTACAGCTCCACGTCGACGCAGGCGGGGTCGTGGTCGGAGCCGTCCCCGCCGATCAGCGTGCGGCGCATCACGTGTGCCGCCGCCACGGTCAGATCGGGGCTAGTCCAGATCTGGTCGTACAGGTTGAAGCTGACCACGCCCTTGGCGCGGTGCCTGTTGGTCCACATGTGGTCGCTGAGGTTGCCGAACGCGTCGTCGACCAACACACCCTTGCGGTTCGGGCCGGCGACGGCGGTGCCGTCGCTGATCTTCTCGGTGAGGCCGAGGTCGCTCAGCGGCGACAGGGTGGGGGCGTCGGGGGCGTCGTTCATGTCGCCGGTGAGCACGATGCGGGTCTCCAGGCGCTGGCGGCGCAGGATCGTCCGGATCGCCTTGGCCTGGAGGGTGCGGCGCTCGGCGATCTCCTCCCGCTCCTTTTCGACCTGCGCGGGCGTGAGCCGGAACTCGTCGGTGATGAAGTTGCTCTTCAGGTGGTTGACGAAGACGCGCAGCGGTTTGCCGTCCGGCGCCATGATCTCGGCTTGCAGCAGGTCGCGCCCGAACACCGCGTCGCCGGTCGGGTCTGGCCAGAACCGCCACGAGCTGACGCGCGTGATCGGCAGCTTGGAGCAGATGGCCACGTCGATGCGGCGGGGGTCGTTGCCTTCGACGACCATCCGGAACGGGTACCGGATGCCGAGGGGCACCAGGTCATCGCGGTGGAAGACGTCGAGCGCGTTCTGGTCTTCGACCTCCTGCAGGCACAGGACGTCGGCGTCGAGGGCGTGGATGCGGCGGGCGATCCAGGCTCGGGCCTTCGGATCTTTGCCGCGCACGAGCTTGCCGCGGAAGGTGCGCAGCACGCCGGACAGCTCGGTGCCGTCGGGCAGGGTGACCTCGATGACGTCGGGCGCGGAGGCCGGCTCGTCGGTGGTCGCGGCGTGTTCGGCGACGGTTTCGGCGGCGCCGTCGGCCGCTGTCAGCGTCGCGACCTTCTTCTGATCGACGGTACGCGCCAGCTCGGTCTGGAATGACCAGCGGGAGAAGAGATTGTTTGCGTTGAACGTCGCGATCCGTATGGCCATCGCGCCCACCCCCCTTACTGTCACGGTAAGGGGTGGCAGGCGCGACTGTTGTCAAATCAGCGACGCTTCACTGGGACGTGGTGCCTTTCCAGTCCACGAGTTGGACGATCACACCGTTCGGGTCGCGCACCTGGAAGGCGCGCTCACCCCATTCCTCGGCAGTCAGCGGCATCGTGATGGTGACGCCTTCGGCCTGGAGCCGGGCCAGTTCGCCTTCGAGGTCGTCGACCTCGAAGGCGAGGATCAGCCCGCTGGCGTGGTCGTCGCGCTGGTCGGCCGGCAGGGTCGGGAGCCCGCGGCGCAGGAAGATGACGTTCATCCCCGCGTCGTCCCGCGTGAGTGACGCGAACCCGTCGGCGGACATCGCCTCGCGAAATCCGAAGTGGTTGATCAGGAAACTGCTGGACGCGGCGACGTCCTCGACATTGAGCGACACCGCGGAGGAGGTGATCTTCACACCTTCATTCTACACCGTATAGAGTAAGCGTTCTTAGCGTGTGCCGAACACCACCCCGCTGGTCAGCCGCGCGGTGCTGAACTGGTTGGCGACCCCGGTGCCTGAAAGGCGGCTCCTTCCCTCGTCGCTGCGCTCCTCAGTCCAGTCGCCGCCGGCCCCAGGGCCACATCGGTCGACGGTCACGCGGACGTAGCGGCCGAGCCCTGTGAACTCCACCCTGCCCGCGCCGGTGCGGTCGGTCGTGCCCGACGCCATGGGAGTCCAGCGCCGGCCATCCGCCGAGGCCTCCACCCGGTATCCGACCGCGTGCCGGGTCGCGAAGTCGAACTCGACGCCGGTCAACTCACGCAGCCGGCTCAGGTCGACCCGCCAGGCGGGCTGCCGCGCCCCGCGTACCGGTGTCCACCGCCGCCCCTCCGCGTGGTCGAGCGGGATCTCCTCCGCTGTGTAGCGGGTGTAGTTGTAGAGCTTCTTGGCCTGTGGCAGGGGCCGGCCGGTCACCTTCGCGGCCAGGTCGCACGCCCCGCTGGCGTACAGGTACGCCCGGCTGCCCATCACGTAGTCGACGACCTCGACACGGTCGTCGCCGCAGATGTCACCGCGCACCATCCGCCCGTCGACCGGGAAGGTCGCGATCCGCTGGCCGGTGCCATCCCAGATGCCGGCTACCTCGCCGCAGCCCCGGTTCCACGCGAGCAGCAGGTCGCGATAGGTGCCGTCCCAGTTGTGCAGCGGCTCCACCACGCTGCCCCAGCAGCCGAGCGTGGAGCGCTGCTCCTTCCACAGCGTCTCGCCGGTCGACGACACCAGGTACAGCGAGTCCCTGCCGGTCGTGGCGGTGCGGTCGACCCGGTCGAGTCCGGCCAGTTCCAGGCCCGGCAGGTCGGGGCGGAAGTCGCCGAGCCCAACCTGTTGCGCCTCGACCGCGTCGAGGTTCTTCCACAGCACGCTGCCGTCCGACCGGTACGCGTTGGTGCTGTCGCCGCCCAGCCCCGCGCCGCCGAACACCACGTCTTCGCGCCCGTCGCCGTCGATGTCGCCGACTCCGATGGAGTCGGGGTGGTCGGCCATGTCGGCGGTCCACACCAACTCGCCGTCGGGCGTCACGAAGTCGTACCCGGCCAGCAGCTCCTGCCGACCGTCGTCGTCGAAGTCGTGCGGATACGGCCGGTGGCCGACCACGCCCGTGTGCGTCCACAGAAGATTGCCCTGGTCGTCGACCGCCCAGACCTGGTTGTACCGGTCCTTGAAGACGATGTCGCGAGGACGGTCGAGCCCGCGGAAGTTGGCGATGACGAACGTGTCCCACGCGTTCGGGCCGGGCACCGGAAACGCCCGCACCAGCTGGCCGGTCTGCCCGTCGAACACCCGGAACTCGCCCTCCATGACGGCAAGCACCTCGTTGTCGCCGTCGCCATCGAGGTCGTAGATCTCGGCGGGGATGTCGGTGCCGTTGTTGGTGACCCGGGGATCGGGGGTGCCCACCTGCCAGAGCTGAGCGCCGGTGCCGAAGTCGTACGCGGTCAGCGCCTGCACCTGGCGGCCGATGAACCGGTCGTCGGCGGAGTACGTCGGCTGCATGGTGACGACGTCGAGGCGGCCGTCGCCGGTGACGTCACCGAGCAACAGGCGCGCCCCCGTGCCGCCCGCACTGGTGTCGATGCTGGTGACGAGCAACGGCTCGACGGATGGTGCCGGTGCGGCTGCCGCAGGAGCCGCGCCGAGTGTGGCAATCACGGCCGCCGTCACCAGCGCGGACGATGCGATGCGTTTCATGCTCCAGCCCCCTGTGCACGCAACATTCAAGGAGGTCACATCGATAACCACCGCATCGTGGCACGTTCGTTGATCCGTTTCAACCCTCCGACGGCTTATCTCATGGCGGCTCGGGCATAGACGGACATGCGCGCGACCTCGAACGGCTTCCGCGGCACCAGCGACGGCTGGACCGACCTGCGCGACGGCCGGCTCGATCACCAGTACCGCGCGGCCGCCGCCGGAAACCTGGTGCGGACCGCGCGGTTACGCTTCAGCAGCAAGGGCAGAGCACGCTCGGCTTCGGACCCGAAACCGGTCCGCGCTGCGCACTGCCCGCGGGTCGCTCGCGGCCCGATTCCCCGCCGTTTTCAAGGGATACGCGGACAGTTGGCACCGCCATCTCGATGGCTTGACGGCACCACCCGCCACCGACCGCGCCTTCACCGGCCTGCTTCTCGGGCTCGGGGCGCTCGCGCTACTACAGAGGTTGAATGGTCAGGGTTATGGCGGCGGGTCCGGGTCGAGGGTCACGCCGGTGCCTCCCGTCGCCAGGTCGCGGCCGTTTCCTCGTCGCGTTCGACCGGGCGGTGCTTGGGGATCTGTGGGCTGAACCCGATGGGGTGCAGGGTTCGAGTTCGCCCCCGACGGCAGCGGCAACTATCCGTCCAAGGTGACTTCGGGGCGGTGAGCCTCGGCGCAGCGGCCCGCTCACCCTGTTGACTCCGCAGGAGCTGCAGGTCGTACGGCTGGCCGCCGCCGGTCACACGAACAAGGAGATCGCCGCACAGCTCTTCCTCAGCCCACGGACCGTCGGCCACCACCTCTACAAGGCGTACCCGAAGCTCGGCGTCACCGGGCGCGCCGAGCTGGCCCACCTCGACTAGGCCCGTCACCACCGGATCGCCGCCTGGACCTCGCCTCGGCTCGGCTCGACATGATCGACAGGACAGGGCCTAGTGGCCGACGCCGGTCGTCGGTTTCCCGGACACCAGTCACGATGACTGATGCGATCAGCGGTGAGCCCCGCCTAGCGTTTCGGGCATCCAGGCAGCGGCCGTCGGCCGTACGACGAGGAGACGACAATGACGAAGTATTTCCTGAGCCTCCCGCACGACTCCGCCGAGGAGCCGACGATGGAGGGCATGGACCCCGCGGAGCTGCAGGAGGTCATGGCCGCGGTCGGTGCGTTCAACACCGCCCTTCAGGAGGCGGGCGCGTTCGTTACCGCTGGAGGCCTGCAGCCACCGTCGAGCGCGACCACGGTGGACTACTCCGGAGACAGCCCCGTACTCACACCGGGCCCGTTCGTCGAGGCCGATGAGTACCTTGGTGGCTTCTGGATCATCGAGGCCGAAAACGACGACGTCGCCATCGAATGGACCAAGCAGGCCTCGAGGGCACTGCGATGCAGGATCGAGGTACGTGCCCTCCAGGAGGAGCCCGCAGCCTGACGGTCCGGCCGGCGACCCCTCAATGCGACATTGATGAACCGGAAGGGCGGCGTCGGGGCCTGGCTACCGGCTACCTGATCGGCGCCATCGGCGCAGGCGCATGTGTCGTGGCAGCGACCACAGAGAGCTTCGGTCTCCTGATCGCCAGCATGGCCTCGCTCGGTGCATCATCGGCGTCAACGAACAGTTGCCGATACGTGGCCCCCGACCTCGCCCCGAAGGACCGCCGCGCCATCACGCTGTCGATGGTGGTGTGGATAGCCACGGTGGGTGCGGTGGTGGGGCCACATGGTCGGCCCGGCCCAGGCCGTGTCCACACGGCTCGGCCTGCACCCGCTGGCGGGGCCGCTGTCAATCCTCATCCTCGACGAGGCCGTGTCCAACCTGGACGCGGAGAACGAGGAGGCGTTGCAGGCCGCCATCCGCGCGGTGCGGCGGGGCCGGACGACGCTGCTGATCGCCCACCGGTTCTCCACGATCCGCAGCGCCGACCGGATCGTCGTGTTGCGCGACGGCCGGGCGGTCGAGCAGGGCACCGACGAGGAGTTGCGGTGCGCCGGCGGCGAGTACGCCCGCCTGCTGCACCACCAGGCGATGGGCTAACGGCGCCGCTACCGGGCGGCGTTCGCCACCACCGTCCGCAGCACGTCGGTGGTCACTGCCAACGCGATTCCGGAAGCGCGGGCCAGCGTCGCTGGACCTGGCGGACCGCGCGGTACAAAGGATCGTCCTGGCCTGCGCGGTCGTCTACCGCCTGCGGGTTCACGCCGGTTACCGCGAACATGTCGTTCACCCAGAACGGCTCCGCCGCCGTGCGGTACGCGTCATAGGCCAGGCGGGCGCGGCGGGACCACGCCAGCGCCAGCAGCCGTGAGTCGTGAGTCGTGAGTCGTGGTGATTTTGCGCCGCGTGTTTCTCCGCCAGCAGCGCCGCGGCCCAACAGGCGGCGCGCAGGTTCCGCGCCCGCCGGGGCGTGAGCACATCGCAGAAGAGGGCCCGCGGTCCCCGGCTCGTACCGACCGTTCATGCCCGCGATCTCGAGAGCTGCCAACCTGTTGCCTGGGACCGGCGGGCGTAGAAGCCGGCGTAGCGGCCGCCACGGGCGATGAGCTCGTCGTGGGTGCCGAGTTCGACCACCTCACCGCCGTCGAGCACGGCGATCCGGTCGGCGCGCGCGATGGTGGAAAGCCGGTGCGCGATCACCACGATCGTCTTGCCCCGGGCGGCGAGCGTCGCGACGCCGGCCGCGACGGCCGCCTCGTTCTCCGGGTCCAGGGCCGCGGTTATCTCGTCGAGCAGCACGATCGGCGCGTCCTTCACCAACGCGCGTGCGATCGCGACGCGCTGGCGTTCACCGCCGGACAGTGACATCCCACCCTCGCCGACCCTGGTGTCCCATCCGCCGGGCAGACGTTCGACGACCTCGTCGAGCCGGGCGGTGACCATCGCCTCGCGCACCTGCCCGTCCGTGGCGTTTGGAGCCGCCAGCCGCACGTTCTCCTCGATGGTGCCGTCGAACAGGTAGGTGTCTTGGAAGACGATCGCGATGTGACTCATCAGATCTGCCGACGTGAGGTCGCGGACGTCCGTGCCGCCTACCCGTACCGCGCCCCGATCGACGTCCCAGAACCGCGAGACGAGCCGCAGAATCGTGGTCTTGCCGGCGCCGGAAGGGCCGACCAACGCGGTCATCGCACCGGCCGGCATCCGCAGGTTGAGCCCACGCAGCACAGGCCTGCCGTCGTAGGCGAACCAGACATCGTCGAACGCGATGTCGGTCGCGGATGGCAGGACCGTCGCGTCGGGCTCGGCAAGTGGGGCCGCGGTGAGCACCTCCGACACACGCTCGATCGCCACGTCGGCCACCCGGATGGTGCCGAACAGGTTGCCTATCTGCGCCAACGGTTCGACGAATCTGGCGGCCAGCACGAGCAACGCCACCGCTTCGGCGACCGTCAGGCTGTCGCGCCGAGCCAACCAGGTGCCGGTGACCAACACGATGGTGAAACCGATCTGCACCACGGCGACGTATACCAGTTGCGGCATCGTGTGCCTGGTCAGCGCGGCGCGGAAGGTGCGCCGCTGCTCGTCCAACGCGCGCTCCAACGGCCCGAACCCCGCCATCGCCCGGCCGGTGGCGCGCAGGACGGGTTGGGCCTGGGCGAACTCGATCGCCCGGCCTGCCGCGTCAGCGGAGGCAGCGTCCATGATGGCTTGGGTATCCCGGACTACCGGCCCGGACCATCTGTTCACCACCATCGCGGCCGGCACGGTAACCAGGAAGGCGATGCCCATCCGCCAGTCCACCAGGAACACACCGGCGACGACAGTCGCCGGTGTGACGATCGACTGCACCAGCTCGGGCCAGACGTGCGAGACGACGCCCGACGCCGATGGCGTGGACTGCGCGACCGTACGCGCGATGCCTCCGGACTTGTTCCCTACATACCAGCCGAGCGGCAGTCGCGCCAGGTGGCTGCCGATGTCGTGCTGCAGGGTGCGCATGATGCCGTTGGCCGTCCGGTACCCCAGTGACTTGGCCCACCACACGGCACCCAGATAGGCGATCCCGAGCAATCCCACCACGCCGAGCCAACGGGCCGCGGCGTAGTAGTCCGCCGGCGTGGCAAGCACCGTCCGCAGCAGTGGAACGATGGTCAGCAGGAGACACCCTTGCAGCACTCCGACGACCACGTACCTCGCGCCCAACAGGCGCAGCGTGCGTCGATGGGGCCAGATGCGCGACAAACGACCGATCATCGGGCTGCCTCCACCGCCGTCTGCTGGACCGACCACATCCGCGCGTACCTGCCGTTCCGCTCGACCAGCTGGTCATGGGTGCCTCGCTCGACGATGTGGCCGCCGTCGAGCACGAGGATCTGGTCGGCGCGGGCGATGGTGTGCAGCCGGTGCGCGACGACCAGAAGGGTCCGGCCGCTGGTCAGCTCCGCCAACGCCTGCTGCACGGCGATCTCGTTGTCCGGGTCGACATAGGCGGTCGCCTCGTCAAGGAGGACGATCGGTGCGTCCTGCAATATCGCGCGGGCGATGGTCAGCCGTTGCCGCTCTCCTCCCGACAGCACGCCACCACGATTGGTGACCACTGTGTCGTAGCCGTCCGGCAGCGATTGGATGACATCGTGGATCCGCGCGGCCCGCGCGGCCTCCTCGATCGCGGTGTCGCTCGCGTCGGGTCGGCCGAGGCGGAGATTTTCCCGGATCGTGTCGCGCACCAGCACCACGTCCTGGAACACGATGGCGACCAGCCGCAGTAGCTCGGCCGGCGGGATGTCGCGGACGTCGACGCCGCCGATGCTGATCGCACCGCCGGTCACGTCGAAGAAGCGTGGCACCAGCCGGGTCAGCGTGGTCTTGCCAGAGCCGGACGGGCCCACCACGGCGGTGATCGCGCCTTGCGGGCAGTGTGCGCTGATCCGCCGGAGCACCTGGTTGTCGCCGTCGTAGGAGAACTCCACGTCGGTGAAGCGCAGGTCATACACGCTCGGCACCCGCGCGATGGTTGGTGCCGGCAGTGAAGGCTCGGCGAGCACCTCTGACACGTGCCGGGCGGCGAGGCTCGCCTTGCGCAGCAGCTGCGTGCCCTGAACCAACGTCATGAACGGGGCCGGTAAACCGACTCCGACCAGTACGAACGGCAGCAGGTCGACCGGTGCCAGCCAGCCCGCGGCGGCGAACCCGGTGCCGGCGCCGAGCACGACCACCAGCACCGACGCCGGTGACAGCAGCGCCATGCTGGCGAACATCGCCCGGCCGGCCTCTGCCGTCCACGCCGCCAGCGCGTCGCAGAATTCGTCAACCGCCGCGGAGAACCGCCGGTACGCATGGCCGCTCCGCCCGTACGTCTTGATGACTTGGATGCCGTCGACGTACTCGATGGCGGCATTGTTGATTTTGCGTTGAGCGCCGATGAGCTGCGCCATCCGGGCGGGCATGGTGCGATGTGCGATCCGGATCGCCACGGCCGCGAGCGGCAGTATCGCGATCGTCACGAGGGTCATCGAGATGTCGACCGTGGCGAGATAGACCACCGCGGCGAGCGGGAGGCCGAGCGCACCGGCGACATCGAGCAGGGCATGGGCGACCAGGTGGTGCATGTCCTCGATATCGTCGTCCATGACCTTTTTGAGCTCGCCCGAGCCGCGGCCAGCGAACCAGCCGAGCGGCACCCCGGCCATGTGCCGGGCCAGCTGGGCCCGAAGATGCCGTTGCAGGTCGGCGTCGGCGTAGTGGGTGATCAGGCTGGCCAGCACCAGCAGGCCGAGCCGGCCGGCAGCGCCAAGCACGCCGGCACCAACCCACCACAGGACCGCGGACCGTTCTGTCGGGCCGTTCGCCAGCAGCGACGTGGCGATCTCCGCCACCGCCACGTATGGCAGCAGGCCAAGCGCCGAGCTTACGAACGACAGCCCTGCACCGAGATACAGCCGTCGGCGGACCGGGCCGAGGAGCTGCCTCGACCCGGATCCGGTGCGTTCGCCACCGCCTCGCCCCGGTCGCCGCTGACCGGCCGGCACATCGACGCTATTCACCCGCTCTCCTCCCGCGCGCCAGGATGCGTACGGGTGTACGCGACCCGTGCGTACGACTGTACGCACGTGGCGACTGGGGATGCAAACGGAAACCGTTACCAACTATCCGCGCGTGGGGCCGCCACCAGGCTGGGCGCGTTCCGCGCTCAAGCGAGGAAGCCGTCGACCAAGGCGAGCAGGCCCGCCCGGAAGCTTTCGTGAGGGTCCAGCCGAGCCACCGCCTCCTCGACTCGCGCGATCTCCGGGAACGACTCCCGATCACCCCCGGCCGCCACGTACGCCGCCCGCGACCGCTGCGCCAGGCCGAGGTCGCCTGCGACGACCACATGGCCCCACAGGTATTGCCATATCGCCGCGTGGAAACGCGCGGCCGCCTCCGGCTCGAGACCCGCCCGCGCCATCGCCCGGTACAACGCCTCGGACAGGCGTAGCGCACCCGGCCGCAGCAGTTCGTCGCCGGCGAGCATCAGCTCGACCACCCACCGGTTGCCGTCGACCACCTCGTGCGCTCGCTCCACCGTGGCGATGATCGCCTCCCGTGGCGGCAGGTCGTCGTCCGGCGGAGCCACCAAGTCGGAAACCTCGTCGAGAAGCAGGTCGAGGAGGTCCCGCCGGTCGGCGACATGTCGGTACAGCGACATGGGGGCGGTGTCCAACTCTTCCGCCAGCCGCCGCATCGACAGGGCCGCCACGCCCTCGCGTTGCACAAGCCCCAAACCTGCCACCGCGATGCGACGCCGGGAGAGCCGTACCCCTGGCGTGCGCGATGTCGCCGCTGTACCCATGCCCCCAGTCTGCCGACCACCGCGACGTCGTGCGAGTGCCGCCCGCCGTCGCGAACCCCTCGCGTCAGGTCCGGCGCCGGCTGCGGTACGTGGCTACCTTGGCGCGCGCCGTACAGGAGGCGTTGCAGTAGCGACGGGACGCGTTGCGAGTGGTGTCCACATACACGGCTTCGCAACCGTGGGCCTGGCACTGCCCAAGCCGACCGTCGCGCCGCAAGCGTCGCACCGCATTGCGGGCCGCCTACGTGGCCTGGGCGGAGAGCCTGGCGTACCAGCTCAGGATGGATTTCTTGTACCCATCCGGCATGGGCAGCGCCGAGACCTCAGCCTCGGTGAACAGGCCAGCCTCTTTGTGTTCGTGGCTGACGACAGGGGCCACGTCGGTGTCAAGGCGACAGCCGTAAGTAATGATCAAGACATCTACGCCATCGCGGATGTGGTACTGCCAGACGTCCAGCAGCGGCCCGGTGGTGACCTGCCAGCTGCCCTCCTCGGCGATCTCCCGGGCAACGCACTGGGCCGGTTCTTCGCCGAGTTCAAGTTTCCCGCCGGGCAGTTCCCACTCGTCGCGCTCGTTGCGTAGCAGTAGCACGCGGCCATCATGGATCACGACGCCTTTGACGGATACGGGGAAAAGATGCGGCTGGTAGCTCATTACCGGCCTCCTTCCGCTGCCACGTCGCCCGCCAGAGCCGTGCCGGGAACCTACCACCGTCAACCACGGAGCCAGGGCCGACCAGGTCCCGGTCGGCGCTGATCTGCTGCCGCCCGCCCTCGTTGATCTCTTCGGTCCACACAACCCAGGTGATCTACTCCGGGGCGGTCGCCGTTACCGGTAGTGACACCGTGAACCTGACCACAGTGGACGACCAGACGTTCTGCACAGTGCTCTTGGCTTACGGGTGGGCCGCGGTGAACCCGCCGAGGTGGAGGGCCGCGTGCCGATACGGCCGCTGACCGGGGACGGTCATCGCAGGCTGCACGAGAGCACCCAGGCCCGCCTGCCACGCCTCGTCGTCGTGGCGGGACAGCTCATCCACCATGGCCCGGTGGACCACGTCGAATCGGCTCAGCAGAAGCTCGACCGGCAACACCCGACCGGCGGCCACACCGGCGGCGTTTAGCAGCCGGCCGATCGCTGGCTCCTCCCACCACGGGTCCTGGCTCCAATGCCGCCGCCCCCGGGTCATCTCTGCGATCACCGCGAGGTTGATCTCGTCCCACATGAGGACGTGCGCGACGAGGTCGCGTAACGACTCGCACGAGTCGCCGAGCGGGCGGCCGTCGACCGGGTACGGGGCGGTTAGTTCGTCCTCAGCGCGATCTTTGACCAGTTCCGTCAGCAACCGGTGGTCGGCGACGATCTGCTGGCGCGCCTCATCGAGCGACAAAACCAGTAGGGGTTCAGCTGCCATACCGGCCAACATAAGTCGAGCGGGCTCCCGACCGGCGATGTCTGCCGAATCTGGGCAGTCTTGCGGCGTCAGCGGCGAAGCGCGTCGAGCAGGTCCGCGCCCAGGACCTGGATCGCCGCCTCGTCCAGTGAGTACCGGACGAAGTGCCCGACCCGCTGGGCACGCACCAGCTCGGCGTCGCGCAGTACCGACAGGTGCTTGGTGACGGCCGACTCGGTAAACCGCCACAGCCGTGCGATCTCTCGTGCGGATCGCGGCTCCACGGCGATCGCCCGGCAGATCTCCAGCCGGGCGGGGTGTGCCAGCGCGCCGAGCCGGCGAAGGGTCAGCCGCCGGTCGGCGGCGCGCTGCGGCACCGGAAACGGATAGTGAACGACCACCGGTCTGTCCGCCTCGTCCGCGACGTACACGTGTGGGCTGCCGAAATGAGTCGGCACCAGCACTATCCCGCGGCCTGCGACCGTTAATGTCTTGTTTTGGAATTTGTCGATGGTCACTCGACCACCGGGCTCGACCCTGATGGCCGGCGACACGTCCCGCAATGCGATCGGCCATGGGCCGCGGCGAGTGCGTGCGCGGATCTCGGCGTGAAGGGCCGGGGCCGACCGCTCCCACTCGTCACGGAAGCACAAGGACCAGAACCGCCGCAGCACGCCGATGAGCGCGCCACGCGCCTTCTCCGGGTTGTCAAGGACGGTTTGGACCACGCGCGTCGCCGCCGAGCCACGAGCCCGTGCCAGAGCGACGATCTCCGCATGTACGCGCTGGTCGGCGATCCGGCGGGACCTGCCCCGGACTCGCAGCAGCGGGCGCAGTGTCAGCTCCGCGAACCGCGCTGGCGCGAGCTGATCCAGACCGGCTAGCCAGTCGTCCCTGCAGCGTGTCCCAGCAAATGTCGGATCCGCAAGCCATACCGGACGGATGGCGCAGACGGTAAACGACCACGCCCGAAGCGCCGCCATCAGGTCTGCGGGAAGGGCCTTCTTCACGGCGGCCACCCAGCCCGCCCGGTCGGGATGGTGGTCGGACTCGACCAGGACGTGCCAGGCCCATGCCAACTCCACCAGAGGTGAGGCCGCAAAGGTGATTTCGGTGGCGTCCTCCGGAATCAACACAGAGATTGGCATACGTGGGACGCTACCTTCGGCGCTGACGAGGCGGCTTCTTGCTGATCTTCAACCACAGCGCGAAATTACGAGCCTCAGCCCGACCAGCGACATGCCAAGGAACCTCGACCAGCGCAAGAAACGAAACCACGCCAGCAATTCGTACACATAGGACCGTGGTGACGCCGTACTCGTCGAGGACCCGGTACGGCAGCAGCCGCTCGCCGGCGGCTACCTGACCGCACCGCGGGTTCGGCGAGCCTGCGGTATCACCGTCCTAACCCACAGCATCCGGTTAGTCGCGCGGCGGCTCGTCCCTGCGCCGTCCCGGTACGCCGACCGTGCCGACATAATCGGTCGCCAACACGAGGATGAGTGCGGGTAGCGATGCCCAGAGCGGCAGGTACCGTTCGTAGCCAAGCATGCGCGCCACGATGCTCACCAATACGAAGATCGCAACCAGGAGCGCAAGGTGGCGGAGCCAGGTGCGCATCGGTGGTGACATCGCGAACAAACGCCTTCCAAGGGGTTCGGCGACGAGTGGTAGCAGGTCCGGTCGGTGGTGGAAGCGTATCAGCGTCTACTGATGGTCGTGATCTCCGGAAATCCGACCGGGTCGCAAGTGGTGAACGTGGGGTCGGCAGGGACCACGTCGAGGAGCGGGTCAGCGATGAGCTGGCTGATCAGCAACGTACCGCCACCGATCCCGGCCCAATGAGGATCGACGTCCCAGCCAACACACCAGGCATGATCGGCAGGCCAGACGAACGCCGGTTGCACCGACCTGGACGAGCTCACACTGCCCAGCCGCTGCGCCGATCTGGTGGTCAGCAGTCTCGTCCTGCACTATGTCGCCGACTACCCGGCGTTGGGGAGTCGTTGCGATGACTTGAGGGACGCCCTTGGTCATGAGGGGGTGGCTTGAGCGAGGAGGGCGTCGGCCTTGGCCTTGAGCAGCGGCACGGATGCGGCGTCCGATGTGGACAGCAGCGTGTGGAGGAGGGTGGCGGCGCCGGGGGAGTCGCCGCCGGCCGGTAGCGCTTCGGCAAGCCGCAGGTTCGCGATGAACACTCCCCGGGGATCGCCAGCCTCGACCATGAGCCGGAGCCCTTCGCGCGCCTCGGCCATGGCGGCCGGTACGTTGCCGTACGCGCGCCGCAACCGGCTGTGGTGGATGAGTAGCCAGCCGACGCCGTGCGCGTTGTTGGCCGCGTCGGTTACCTCCAGCGCCCGCCTGTACGTCGATTTGGCCAGGTCCAGCTTGCCAAGCGAGGTCGCGCAGTCCAAGGTGCGGACCAGCAGGGCCCGCTGGATCTCGGTGTTCCACAGCGTCTGTGCGTGGCCCAGCGCCTGCTCCAAAAGCGGCAGCGCTTCGCCAGCATCGTGCCCACCGCGGACACCTACACCACCGTTCTGCCCGCCGCCCAGCACAAAGCGCTGGACGTCGCCGTCGACGAACTCGTCATCGTCGACGGCCCCAACCCCGACCCGCCCGCCGACGTCGAATCCAGCGACGACGCCGTGGTATTCGCCCTCGTCGCGTGGATCGCCGGGCTTGTCTGTTAGCTCGTCGGCCATGTCTGCGATCGAACCGCTGACCCGCCCCGTCTTGATCGGCAACGGCGAGGCCCTGGCGTTGTGCCACACGGGGTCAGCCGCCTGGGCGTGGGACCTATGCCGGTTCGGCGGGGTCCGGCGTGCCGCGGGTGTGACCTGCGGGCTAGTTAATTGTTTAGGCGTGTGGGCCGATGTGGATGCGGCCGATGGCCAGTGAGGGGGTGCCTTCGAGGATCTGCCCGACCCGTTCGACCTGCTCGTCCAGCGCCCGTTTGCGGGCGGCGTCGAGCTGGATGAGGGGTTCGACGGTGATGGTGAGCCGGCGTCCGGATCGGCGCTGGTGCCACACCCCGGCGACGGTGTCGTCAACCAGCAGGACCGGGTAGCTCCCGGCCTGGCCTCCGCCGAGTGCGCGCTGACCGGCCAGTCCTGGGAAGAGTCGCTCACGCGGGTGGCAGCCGATTGTGTACGCCTCGAAGTACGGCAGCAGCCACAAACCGCTCACTGTGTCTGTCGGGAAGTCGGTGTCCCCGGCCACGACGTACCCCAATTTGCCGTCAACGGTGACCTGCTCCAGGTCCAGGGAGTCGAACAGTTCCTGAGCCCACCGTTTGGGGGCCGCCAGCCACTGGGCCAGGTGCGCGGGCGTGGCCGGCCCGTACGCGTGCAGGTAGCGGCGGACCAGTTCGGCGAGCGCGGCCTGGGAGTCCATGGGCGCGAAGCCGGGTAGCCAGCGCGCCGGGCTGGTGTAGGTCGTGGTTCTGCCGCGGTTGGGCCCGTAGCACATCGCGCCGCGCCGGGTCGCGGCTCCCATCGCGGCGATCCATCGCGGCCATTTGCCCTGGAAGGCGTCCATTACCCGGTCCCCGGCCCACGGGCCGGTCCGGGCGGTGACCTGGTCGGTCAGTTCCTCGGTGGTCAGATCGCCGTCCAGCAACGCGTCCGCGATGGCCGTGACTACCTGATCGGTCTGGTCGGGGGTGAGCAACTCGCGGTTCTGCTCGTACGGTGGCGGCGGTACCGCGGACAGCGCCCCGGTCCACAGCGGCAGGTCGGTGGCGGCGAGCAGATGCACCGTGCCGCGTGGCCCGCGGGTTTTCACCAGCGTGCGATCGGTCCACAGTGCCCGCCGCACCGTCGTGCGGGTGGCGTCGGCGACCCGCAGCCCCAGGGACAGTTCGGCGGCTGAGATCACTTGGGCGTGCACCCCGCACATGGCGGACGCCACCGTGGCGAGTTGGCCGGCGGGCGCCGGCGCCTGAAGCGAGTGCCGCTCCAGGCGCCGGGCGCACACCTGTGCCCAGGTCAGGTCCGTCATCGCAAAGTTCCGAAGAACGCCCGGATGTCGGCTGCGTGATCGTGCGGCACTTCCATCGCCACGAAGTGGCCGCCGGGGTTGTCCTGCGGCCAGTGCACGATGGTGTTGTCCCGCTCGGCGAGGCGGCGCATCAGGGCCGAGCCGCCGCCGTACACGCCGGACGGCACCGGCTGCTGCCCCTTCGGCCAGGCAAAACCACCGTCCTCGGCCAGGGTCACCCGGTCGTACATCGGCCACGAGGACGACGCCGAAGTGCCGGTGAACCAGTACAACGACGCGTTGGTCAGCATCAGGTCACGGTCGATGGCCTGCTCAGGCGTGTCCACCGTGATGGCGAACTCCTTGAACTTGTGGATCAGCCAGGCGAGCAACCCGGTCGGCGAGTCGTTCCAGGCGTAGGCGAAGGTTTGCGGCGCGGCCCGTAGAAGCGCGTGATGGTCCACGCCGCCGCTCATCCACTGCTGCATCATCTGCCACTCGGCCAGTTCGGCGTCGTTCATGTCCGGCACGTCGGCCTCGGTCGGAAACCCGAAGCCGCCGTCGATGTGCACGCCGACGACGTGCTCCGGGTCGGCCATGGCCACCGCCGGCGCGATGTAGGCGCCGAGATCGCCGCCCTGGGTGCCGTACCGGTCGTAGCCGAGCCGGCGCATCAGTTCGGCCCACATCCGGGCGACCCGCTCGACCGTGAAGCCGGTTTGCGGTGGAGCATCGGAGAATCCGTAGCCCGGCACCGACGGCACCACGACGTGAAAGGCGTGCGCCGGGTCGGCACCGTGCGTGCGGGGATCGGTCAGCGGGCCGATCACGTCGGCGAACTCGACGAACGAGTTCGGCCAGCCGTGCGTGAGGATCAGGGGCAACGCGTCCGGCTCCGGCGAGCGGACGTGCAGAAAGTGCACGTCCAGGCCGTCGATGTCCTCGATGAACTGGGGAAACTCGTTCAACCGCGCCTCGGCCGCCCGCCAGTCGTACGTCGTGGCCCAATGCTCGACCAGGTCCCGCAGGTAATCCAGCGGAACGCCGCGGCTCCAGCCGTCGCCGGGCAGTTGCCGCGGCCAGCGGGTGCGGGCGAGCCGGTCACGCAGGTCGTCAAGGTCGGTCTGCGGAATGTCGATCCGGAAGGGCGTCATGGAAACCACGCTACAGGCCATGTAGGTCAGCTTCTGTCACACATGGCGGGCATCCTTGAGCCATGTCCTCAGATACCCCGGGCCGGCTGCTGACCCTCTTGTCGTTGTTGCAGGCACCCCGCGAGTGGCCGGGCAGCGAGCTGGCCGCGCGGCTGGGGGTGAGTCTGCGCACCGTCCGCCGCGACGTGGACCGGCTGCGCGAACTCGGATATCCGGTGCACGCCGCGATGGGCGCGACCGGCGGGTACCGGCTGGTCGCCGGCGAGGCGATGCCGCCGCTGCTACTGGACGACGAGGAGGCGGTCGCGATCGCGGTAGGGCTACGCGCCGCAGCCGGGCACGCGGTGGCCGGCATCGAGGAGGCGTCGGTACGCGCCCTGGCCAAGATCGAGCAGGTGCTGCCCGCCAAGCTGCGGCACCGAGTCGCCGCACTCGGCGCGGCCACCGAGCCGCTCCTAACCTGGGATCGGCCAGCCGTCGACCCCGAACGGCTGACCACGCTCGCCGCGGCCATCACCAACCGGGAACGGCTGCGATTCACCTACCGCCGTCGACCGGATAGGGGAACCAACGTCACCGATCCCGAAGCGCTGTCACAGATGGACATCCCGGCCACGAGACCTGCGTGGAAGTCCACAAGGCACGAGAAGGTGACCCTCATGAAGCTCTTCCCTACCCCGAGTTCCGCAGTTCGTAGGCACGCGAGTGTGATCGGTTCTGAGTCGTTGCTGGTCAGCGA